>CAMKQK010000040.1:0-10770 GCA_946414915.1 uncultured Caryophanales bacterium | reverse complement strand
GACTAGAAATTCCTAGTAGTGTGACTGAAATACAAAGTTATGCTTTTGATGGTTGTTCCAACCTTACTTATATCTATTTACCAAGTAGTGTGACTACTATTGGTTCATACGCCTTTGATGATTGTAAAATATCTACTATTTACACAAATGCACATTCCTCTAGTAGTGGATGGTCTAGTAACTGGAAAGGTTCTCAACCAATTTATTATGATTTCGTTTCATTAGACGCTACTGATGACTTCAAATATGTTACTCAAACATATATGGGTGAACAGTATGTCACAATTACTGGATTAACCGCGACAGGACTCAATAAGAAGAATCTTGTTATTCCAGATCAAATTGAAGGTATAAGTGATATCCGCTTAATTAATAGTTTATTTAATGGTTTAAGCGAACTCGTTTCTATTGATTTAGGCGCAGGTGTGACAAAGATTCCAACAAGTTGCTTTGCAAATTGCTCTAAATTAGAAACAGTCGTGCTTCATAATGGTGTGACTTCTATCGGACAAAGCGCATTCTTAAAATGCTCTAAATTAACTTCTATTAATATGCCATCTACCCTAACCACAATTGGTAGACAAGCGTTTGACTACTGTACCTCTTTAAGAGAAATCGTTATTCCTATTAGTGTGACCACAATTGAGGCTTATGCTTTTGATGAAATGGGTAAAATTGCCATTCTCATTGAGGCTAGTGTGGCTCAACCTAACTGGAAACAATATTGGTCAGGTAGTAGTCCCACTAATAAACAGTTCATTTATGATTATGTTTCTTCTGGTGTGACTGGAGATTATAGGTACGCTAAAACATCAAATGGTGTCACTGATTCCATCTACATTCTTGGTTTAGTGGAATCTTCCGTAAGTACTAATTTAGTCATCCCTAATGAAATTGAAGGCATTACTAATATCAAGATCGCTAATTATGCTTTTGATGGCAATACCATCATTAAGACTGTTGATTTAGGTAATTCAGTCACTTATATCGGTTCATATGCCTTTAGAAATTGTTCTTCCTTGAGACAAGTTATTATTCCAGCTGGTTGCACAGTGATTAAGGCCTATGCCTTCCAAGGCTGCAGTACGGAATGTGTCCTTAACTGTGAAATAGGTGAAAAACCAGACGCTTGGGAAAATAACTGGAATATATCTAACTGCCAAGTCATTTGGGGCTATACCCGTTAATAATGTTTTCTCAACAAAAAAGGCCCATTATTGGGTCTTTTTTAACACAATTAAAAAAACGTCTTTTTTAAAGTTGATTTAAAGTAGTGAGTTTTATATTATTAATGGGCACGCTAAAGATTATGAAAATTGTATTAATTAATGGTACTAACCATAAAGGTAGTACATATCACATCGCTAGACAACTAGCGGACAAACTTCAAGGTGAAACAACAGAATTCTTCTTACCAAGAGATTTTGATGAGTTTTGTTTAGGCTGCACAACTTGTTTTGTTAAAGGCGAAGAGTTTTGTCCACATCATTCTAAAATCGAAAAGATTACAAAAGCTTTATTAGAAGCTGACGTCATTATTCTTGATAGTCCAGTCTACGTTTATCACGCTAGTGGGGCAATGAAAGCCTTGTTAGACCATTATGGATACATGTGGATGGCACACCGTCCAGAAAAAGCAATGTTTAAAAAGCAAGGTGTCGTCATTTCTACCGCTGCAGGCGCGGGTACTAAGTCCACCATGAAGGACATGAAAGATAGCTTATTCTATTGGGGTGTCGCAAGAAACTATGAATTTGGTACACCAGTAGCGGCTACTTCTTGGGAACAAGTAAGTGAAAAGAAACTAAAGAAGATTGATAAAGCAACCACGAGAATTGCTAACAAGATAATTAGAAGAAACGGCAAAGTAAAACCAACTATTGGAGCAAAACTATTCTTCTTCCTTATGCACTTATTACAAAAGAATGGTTGGAATCCAAAAGATAAAGAATATTGGAAAGAAAAGGGCTGGACTGAAAAGAAACGTCCTTGGAAGAATAAATAAAAAGTTAAGTTATAATCAATAAAAACTGCTAAAATAGTTATATGAACACAACACTCCCAAAAAAACAACAAGTTCAAATCGTTTTTTCCATCCTCAATAACATAGATCCTCTTAACTTCTATCATAGTGAAGATCAAGAAAGTGAATATTTAAGCGATGCTAAAGAAATCGTTAACGCTTTAGCGAAAAGAAGAACGACCTTTTTCTTTTGGATTAAGATTCGTGAGATTTTCTTAGACTCTTTTGAGATGAAAGTCAAAATCAGGACTTGTCGAAAAATCGCTAGAGAAATCAGCTTTGCATTCTCTAACCAAGAACTTGTGAAAGAAGTGAGAGAGATTCCTGCTTTAAAGAATATCAATGAAGATTTCACCCTTAAAGTGCATAATGATTTAATCTTCCAATGGTCAGAATGTAACTATGTTAACATTAATGGCTACCGCTACACAGAATGCGAAGAACAAGACTTAGATGAACTAGGAGAGATTTATACAAACCTTGTCAAAGACAATTCTGTAAATTATGTCTTATATAAAAAGAAACCTCTTTGGAACGAACTTAAATATGTCAAAGTGGTGAAGAAAGATAAATGTCATCTCGAGGAATTTATAAAAGATAAAAGCGTTTCGATGATTGTCGATAACAAAGCATTACTTTATAAGGCAAACTAAAAAAGAAGACCCTTCGGGTCCTCTTTTAGTCTTTATAGAATTTCATTTCATCGAAGTACTTTTGAATCACTTCGTTGAATCTTTGCCATAAGTCATCGTCTTTTTCTTTACCAGCGAAGCCAATGGTTTTGTATTCGTTTCTTAAGCCTTTAACTTGTTCGATCTCTTCATCAGTGAATTCAGAGTTAGCAAGTAAGATTCTGGCTTTCTTAATTAATTCTTCTTTTTTATTAGCTCTTTCTTCAAAGAGTTTAAGCATTTCGCCATGTCTTTCTTTCTTCTTTTCTTGGAATTCGTCCATCACTTTAGCGAAGTCTTTCCAAAGGTATTCATCACCTTTACCAGAATAGCCAACTTCCTTCCATTCTTTTCTTAAGGCATCCATTTGAGCGTTAGCTTCTCTAATGTTTTCCACTTCGATAACCGCTTTTGCGCGTTCGATGATGTCTTCTTTCTTGGCTCTCTTTTCAGCGTTAGCTTTATCTAATTCTTCAAAGAAGGTTTTCTTCTTTGCGTAGAATTCATCTTTAACTTTTCTGAATTCATTCCAGAGTTCATCATCTTGTTCTTTAGAACCGGCGCGACCAGCTTTTCTAAAGTCATCGCTTAATTTATCTAATTCCTTATTAGCGGCGAGTATTTCTTTTTTGTCTAAAAGCTTTCTCGCAGCCTCAATGATGTTTTTCTTTTCTTGATATGGAGAAGAGAGGAGCTTTGGCTCTTTCTTCGCTAATTCGTTGAATAAAGCGATAAACTTATCGGTTTCTTCTTGTTCCGCGAAACTATCTTCATCTCTTCCTAAAAGATATTTATATTCTCTTCTTAAAAGTTGTAAGTCATTAGCTCTATCATCTAAGTTCTCTTCTTCTAAGAGTTCTTTCACTAATGCAATTAATTCTTGTTTGTTCATGTTGTTATTTCCTCATTCAGTCAATAATTATTGTAAATGAGTAAACGCAAAAGCGTTACCTTTTATTTATAAAAATTTATTCATCCATTATTTGTTTTAAAGGAATCTTCTTCATTAACCACCCATATATCAGCATAATTCCTTCATAAATCACAATAAATGCCCCTAAAGTGATGAAAAACATCACAAAGTCAAATTTATAGTCAGGAACATTCTCGATGTCTTTAAAAACGACACTGACCATGACTTTAAGCAAGACATATTGATAAATAGTGCCGATAACAAACCCAATATAGGCCGCAGGACGATAACAATCGAGGACCGCTCTTTTGCAGTTAAAGCCGTTATAACCATAGACACGCATCATCGCGATATTCTTTTGATTAAAACGAATGACTGTGGAAGTAGCGATATATAAAGTGGTGAACGCTAAGACCACACCAATAATAAAGATCATTAAACCCATCATTACACTCGCTAATTCATCCATACTCGTGGACATTTGAATCATTGCCGAGAAACAAAATGATGATAGGGCAATGAGAAACACGAGTGTTTTACGACTTCTTAAAACAGAACTACTCATTTCTTTAATGAAGTTAGACTTGTCTTTACCGTTCGTGGCCTTACCTTTACTTTTAGTAATACCCTTAATCAAATTAACTGTGGGTTGGTTAAGCTTCTTTACGCTATATAAAACCGCGATTAAGCCAAAGGCAACAGTGGGCGCTATCACTAAAATAGCGAACAATTCAAAATGCACACTAATATCAACATGAGGTATTAGATCAGTATCATTTTGCAAATGGTAATACATTGGCATTAAGGCGAATGATAGTAGATAACCCGCTAAACAGCCAATAAAGATGCTGACTGCAAAGATCATAAAACTTTTAGCGATTCTAAAGTCTGAATAACCAAGAGCTTTTAAGATACCAATTTGTTTAGAATGACTGTCGATATAATGCTTAATATAGAAGAATAACATCACGAGTGATGTCAGAGATAAGCAGCCTCCAGAACAAGCGCAGCACACAATACCTGTATTAACATAGGCATCATATAAAGCTTCTCCTGCTG
Organism: uncultured Caryophanales bacterium; assembly: GCA_946414915.1. Lineage (GTDB taxonomy): Bacteria > Bacillota_I > Bacilli_A > RFN20 > CAG-826 > RUG14515. The sequence continues at coordinate 6,104 of CAMKQK010000040.1, read as the reverse complement.
GTCCATTAACTAAACTTTCGACACCTTTAAGATCAATTAAGTAATTCATAAACATGTTGCAGACAGTAATGGCGCAGCACATCATGATGGATATGCCGAATAGTTTAAGACTATCTTTAAAACTGATGACCATAATTACCATCCAATCTCATAAGCAGTCTTTTTGACCTTATTAGTGGTGGAATCAATAATCTTGCCACTGTTCATTCTAATGATTCGATCCGCGGTCTCTGCGATATTCGCGTTATGGGTAACCATAATCATCGTAAAGCCTTGTTCTTTTTGTAATTTGATAATGTAATCGAGCACTAAACGGCCAGTCTTTTCATCTAAGGCACCAGTTGGTTCATCTAAGAATAAAACTTTAGGTTTTTTAGATAACGCTCTAGCGATAGCAACACGTTGTTGTTCACCGCCACTTAATTCACTAGGGAACTTCTTTCTTTTATCCGCTAAGCCAACGGCTTCAATATAAGGAAGAATATCTTTATTGTTAGCTAAATCCGCACCCATTCTGACATTCTTTTCCACATTTAAATGTGGAAGTAAATAGTATTGTTGGAAGATAAAAGCAGTGTTTTCCTTACGGAACTTGGTTAGTTCTTTTTCTTTCATGCTTTCTAAATGATAGTCATCATAAGAAACAGAACCTTCATCAATACTTTCAAGTCCGGACATGACATTTAATAGTGTGGATTTACCAGAACCAGAGGCCCCTAATATAACAACAAATTCTCCGTTTTCAACTGTTAAAGAGACTTCGTCTAAAGCTTTAAAACGACTTTCGTTTTTACCATAATATTTGGTTAATTTATCTATCTTAATCATGATGTTATTTTCCTAACTTTTCTTTTAATAAGGATTTAAATACTTCTGTGAGCATATTAGCGATTTCTTCCCCACTGAATTTGCACATTCCAGTCGCGCATAAGGTGGCAATACCATGTGAATAAATCCATAAGTGACGATATAAAGAAATAGCCTCTTCTTTATTAACGGGATAGTTATCAGTAATAGAATCAACTATCTCATCGTAGTTACTTTCAATTTCAGGAAGTATCTTATTAACCCCTAAATCTTCCTTTTGTTTATTCATAAATAATAATTGGAATAACTTAGGTTCTTTAACGGCGAACATAATATAGGCTTGGCCAACACCCCTAAAGGCAATGGCTTCTTTTAAACCTTGTTGCACATATTCTGTATATATTTCACGCGCTTTAGTTTTAATACCTTCCATCACCTCATTCATGTTTTGAAAAGTGGTGAAGATTGGGCGAGACGAACTCTTTAATCGTTTTCCTATTTCTCTAGCGGTGACACTAGAAAGATCCTTTTCTTTTAATATTTCTAAACCCGCATTAATGATTTCTTCTTTGGTAAATTTCGCTCTTGGAGGCATAATCTACTCCTTTCTAAAACACGTGTTTTATAACGTACGTTTTAGTTTAGAATTAAAAAATAGATGGTGTCAATAAATATTGCACAAAATAGTTTATTTTTCTAAAACATAAACAATGTGTGATTTGTGTACACACAGCTGCTAGTCTTTTTAATTGTGCGTCTTATAGTGGCTAAGTTAAACTGATGTACGGTCATTGCTATTTTCAATAGTGATGGTCGTTTTTTTGGAGAATAAAACATGCTTAAATTTATCATCAACGCACTCGCTAATTACGAGTTCACTTTCGACAAAAACAGCGCTTATGGTCATGTCGAAGGTTATGAGGTTAATCTTGTTAACGATTTATCAGTACAAGGTGTACCTGTCATTACTTTTTCCACATTTCTTTCACAAACAAAGAAAAATGAATTTGCAATCAAAATGAACGCAAAAAAGATTCCAATGGTCACTGTTGTGCCATTTGATTGTGGTGTTGCAGTAAGAGTTCAAGCTTGGGTGGCTAAACAATGGGAAAAGAAAATCCCAGAAGTCATTAAAGCGGTACTCGAAGTATTAGAGGAATTAGAAGCCCCTAAAAGTGATATTTGCCCACAATCAGGCGAAAAACTTGATGAGGTAGAATCAAAAACCGTTACTATTCCAAATACATTAATCAAAATGCGCTTAACTAATGCTGCTGTTGAAGCCCTCAATAGTTCAATTATTAAAAACAATGAAGACTTTAAAGCCGCACCAAACAATTATGCCAAAGGCTTCTTAGGTGTCCTAATCGGTGTTCTTGCCGGTGCTATCTTAACCGTCATCTTCTCTTTGGTCGGTTTTGTGACCATGATTGCTCCTGCAGTCGCCATCCTTCTTGGTACTTTCTTATATAAGAAATTTGGTGGTAAACCAAACGCTATGATGATTGTTATGACATTCGTGACCACAGTTGTGGTGATCACGGCGGTCTTATTCTTAATGTATGTCGTCACTGCTGGAATCGTCTGTGCAAATCCAGATGTCCAACACGCATTAGGCACACAGTATAAAGGTATGGAAGCCTTTAATTACTGCATGGAAAACTCTGATGAATTTAAGAGAGCATTTTTCTTAGATATCGTCTTAAATATCATCTTCATCCTTGTCGCGGAAGGCTTATCCGTTTATGGCTTAGTGAGACAAATCCGTCGTCCTAAAGCTATTGCTTAATTAATTATTAAATAATTAAAACCCCAGGTTTCAACACTTGGGGTTTTTATTTAACTATGAAGTGGTGTGGGTCTAAGTTACCACATGATGGATCAACGTTGTGGTTATTCTTAGTGTCACTAGCTTCGATGTAGTATTTCACATCATCGCCTTTATGTAGACCTTCAAACACAAATGTGTAGTTAGTGGTTTCTTTGTATTTGCCCATTGGGCTAGATAGATAACCACTGTCATTCACCGAATAGTGGATAGTGACATCACTGATATCTTCGTTAGCGTATGAAGTCACATTTGTTTTAATCACGTAGTGGTCTTTTAATTTGACCTCACCGTAATAGACTTCACGAGAATCAATAAAGACCATATCTTGGTCTGGTACTTCATGCGTTCTACAGTGTAAGGCATCGGTATTTAAGAACTCACGTCCGTAGTAATCATTAGAGGAGAATCCTTCAATACCTTGAATGTCATAACCTGGTAAAGCTTCTTGATAAACCTCAATCGCTTTTTGATTATATGTAGCGTTACTACCTAAAGGCATATAGACATGTCCATTAGCAATCAATGAGTTAGTGTAAGGGGCAACTGTGCTGCCACCTGGTTCTTCAATACGATAGACGCGGTAGTTATAACCATAAGCACACTTAGTGTTCGCTAATTCTTCGGCTACTTGCTCATAGTATTGATAACGAGAATTACTCTTTGGTAATTTCGCAACGATTATTTTATCAGGTGCGACAATCTTACCCCAGCAGTCAATATGGGCAATGTAATCACCTTGTGGGTCAATCGTGATAACATAGTTATCAGTGCCTGTATATGTTTGCATCTGTCTTCTAACATTAGCCTCGTTATTGCTATTTTCAGAGACCACTAAATCATCACTAAAAGCGGTGCCTCTTCCATTTTGCATTAGGTTACCACCAGTATGGGTAATTGGCATCTTAGAATAAGGGATATTGAAGTAATCCGCTAATTTGCTAGGAACAGCGTTTTGTTCATATCTTGGACGATTATATGTAAAGTCGACAATAGACAATTGTTTTTCTTTGAAAACATAGAATGGAGAGAAGTCTCTCACCCAATAGCCATAGTCATCATCAATTGGCATATCTAGGAATGTGACGTTATTAACATCAACCCCAGCGTTAGATAAATCGCTTCTTGCTTGAGTGATACGTGATCTATTTCTGCTATCAGGATTGACTAATAATAAAACTTTATTATCTTTAGCGATAGCTTTATACGCCGTTAATGGCATGTTATTTGGATAGCACATCTTAACCATTTCACATGGTTCAAATTCACCAGGCATTCTCAAAGAGAAATCCTTAATGACTTCATAGTCTTTTAATGGATCAACAGGTGGGATCTCACTTGATGAAGAAGAGCTAGAAGATGAACTACTTATTGATGAAGTAGTGCTGCTAGAAGTTGATGAACTGCTACTAGAAGAACTGCTTGAAGAAGACGAACTAGAAGACGAACTGCTAGTTGAAGATGAGCTACTAGATGCGCTGCTCAAAGAACTAGAGCTGCTCGAACTAATAGATGATTGACTACTTGAACTAGATGAAGAGCTAACACTACTAGAAATTGAACTTGTTGAGGATGTAGTGGAACTTTCTATCTTAGAAGTCGTGCTTTCACTAGCGCTACTTGTGTTTTCTTCCTTGCTTGAAGTGGTGCTCAAAGAACTAGAAGAAGTGTTTATTGCCCCAACATTACAAGAGGAGAGAATAAACCCAGTTAATACCGCTAATGCACTTAAGATACGTCTCTTTTTCATATGTCACTAATTATAGAAGAATTTATCAATAAATAAATTAGCTATTAATAAAAAGTCATAAAACTCACCAATAAATGTTGATTTTTTCGAAGAAAAATGAATAATTTATTTGGTATGGAAGATTATAAAAGAAAATATCAAACAACAATAGCCTCAGGAGTGGTTATATTAATTGCCTCACTCATTCTTTTTGGCGTTTCTATTTGGGGATTAGTCCGCACTCACACCACTAGTCCAGATGTTAGTCTTGCGCCTTTTATCGCCATGATTGTCGTGGATACGCTCATAGCTATACTTGGTATCCATTGTTTAAGAAGAGGACTTATCTATGCAAATGTCAAGAAGCATGGCTATCCAGCCACCTGCAAAGTAGTGGATAAAGTATTTAACCATATTAGACGTGGTTATAGATGCCGTCTTGTTGTTTTATATCAAGGCGAATCTGGTACAAAATACGAACTATCTTTACCAATGTTTTTAGAAGATGCTGACCGCGCTAAAGTTGGGGATAAAGTCAATTGCCTCATCTTAGGGGAAGAATGTTACGTCGATCCATTCAATATCGAAATTAGTAAAGTATTTGATAACATTGACGAATAATTGTTAATCCTTTATTAATAAAAGATGACTTTTAGTCAGTCGTGACACATAATTAATTGGGCGTATGAAATCAATTAGTTATAAAAAGTTCTTTGTTTTCACTAGTACTGTTATTTGCTTAGTAATGCTTTTAGCGATAGTAATTACCGCTGTTTTTATTGAGACAATGAACGATTATACAAAGTATCTTGGTACTTATTTTAATCAAGAAAGGGAAGAAGGTTTTGTTATCGCTCAACCCGTTGTCCTTAATCTTCCGATTGATGAGGGAAGAGAATTTGCTTTTAATACCGCTTTAATTGTGATGCCAATTATTGGAACAATTTTAACTGTTCTAATTTGTGTTCTATATATGTACTGCCACTATAAGGAAACTAACCCTAAAGAAAGAGCGCGTATTACTCATCATTACATCAGTTTTATCAACGCTGGTATCGCCTTTATTTTGATGTCATTTTTAGAATATTCATTTGGTAAAAACGCTGACTTTGCGGGCGATACTGCCATAGGCAGAGCCTTCAGTGGCCTAGTGAGATGTATCATCATGTTCTTTGGTATTCGTTTCATCTTTATGATTACCCAAATCATCATTGAAAGACACACTATGAAGAAAAGAGAAATCGCAGTAAGAATTATCTACTGTGTGGCCTCTCTTACCGTCTTTATTTTCTATATCTTATTAGCAATTCAATATCACCCTAAAACTGATACGACATACACAACGGTTTTCGGCTTTATAGTTGTGCCAATATCAATTCTCATTTTCGAAGGTCTTTTGCTTTATTTTAAGATTATTGATCGCAAAGAAAACGAAGAATAATTGTGCCAAAATATATTTTTCATCCCTGTTTGGATTTTAGGAAACTAAACGGGAATCCTCGGTTGTTCAACTGCCGAGATGAAAGTGTTTAAAAGAGTCATTATCACTTACTATATGCAAGGTAAAAATAAGATAAATAATATAAAATATTATGTGGAATAATCTACATTTTTTTGCTATACTATATGTAGGAAAACCTATGGAAGAATTAAGACACAATAGAACATGTGTTTTTAACATTAATTATCATATTGTTTGGTCTACTAAATATAGGAGAAAGGTTTTAACTCCTAATATCG
>CAMKQK010000039.1:0-10908 GCA_946414915.1 uncultured Caryophanales bacterium | reverse complement strand
CTTGAAGAATTCGCTAATGTCTCTTTCAAAGTGAATAGACGCGAAAGTGAGCAACTTTACGATGTTTCTAAAAATGGTGAAGTCATTTTTTCCTCAATTTATTCACCAACACTTTGTGCCTCTGATATCAATAAAGATGGTTATCGTGAACTTGTGGCTAAAGGAGAAACCGGCAATGCTTCTTTGATTATCTACGATATTCATAATGCTCAAACGATGTATAAAAAAGACCTCTACAAAGAGGAAATTCCTGGATTAAACAATATCGTCTCTCAATATGTGTACTATACATACATCCCAAAGGTTTTTAACGATAAACTTTGTATTGCAGTTAGCGATGGCATGGCTTCTAACAGAATCTACGATTATTTATACGTTAACTACGCCGCTGATAAGGGCGTTAGCCTAGAATATCAAAACATGTATGATATTTCTAAATTCGAATTGATCGGTTTCAAAGGTGAAGCTAACGCTAGTGGCCTTTATACCGAAACAGGAATGATGTATTTTTTAAGAAATGGTGTCAGTGAAGAAGCGACATTTCGCATCATCAGAAAAGAAAATCCTGATTTAAACAAAGTTTTAGTGGGTTCAGGTAATACAGCTAATGTCTTTCCAGCACAAGGAATTTGTGCTTTTATCGATAACGAACTAGCTGCTGGAGATAGAATTCAAATGGTCGCTCCGTCATCAGAAGAAGGCTTTGGTGAGTACACTTTAAAAGTTAAACTTAACGGCGAAATTAATAAAAAAGGCACAGTCAAATTAGTGTACTGTGGCTTCAGTATTTCCTTTAATTACACAATCGTATCATAGCCTATTCATTTGCTAAAATTTAGCAAAGTAGTCATTTTGTAAACTGCATATATCTTTTAATATTAAAAACTTAAAGGTATAATATCTTTAAGTTGAAACATACTAATGAAAGGAGAACACTGTGGAAGACATTATTAAGGTGTCCGCTTTAGGCGGGCTTGATGAAAATGGCCGTGACTGTTACGTTGTTGAAATCAATAACGATATTTTTGTTATAGATGCTGGTCTTGCTTTACCTGATAAAACTATCCCAGGGGTTGACTACCTTTTAGCTAATGCTCAATACCTTATTAATAATAAAGAGAGAATTAAATGTTACATTATGACCCATGCTCATGATGAAAACATGGGTGCTCTTAAATATTTCTACGATGACGCTCCAGCGCCAATCATTTGTACACGCTTCACCAAACACGTGATTGAAACTCAATTTAATTTCAATACATTAAGAATTCCTCTAGAATTCAAAGTCATTCCACCAACAAGCACAATGGAGATTGCAGGTAGAAAGTTACATTTCTTCCAAACATCCCATAACGCGGCTTTCTCGTTTGGTGTGGCTATCGAAACTACCAAAGGTAACATTGTTTATACAAGCGATTTTATCGTTGACTACAGCGTTAAAATCCCTGCTTACATCTTCAACCTCAAAGCTTTATCAATTTTAAGTGAAAAGCCAACATTCTTATTGATGAGTGAATCTAAAGGCGCTAACCACGAAGGGTATTGTGCTCCTCATCATCGTGTCACTCCATTAATTGAAAAATATTTCACCAATGGTGGAAGAAGAATCTTTATTGACTGCTTCTGGCAAAACTTCTTCCGTATTTCTGAAATCGTCGATCTCTGTATCGAAAATAACAAGAAGTTATTCTTCTATAACGACTTTACTAGACGCATTATGAAAATGCTCATGGAATTCAATCCAAATCGTATTCCACCAAGTATGATTGTTAACAAAGAAGACTTACTTAGAGTAAGAGAACAAGAATTAGTCATTCTCATGCTCGGCCAAGGCGATGAATTATATGAAGAATTAATTAAGATTGCCGATGGCACTAACGAAGATAAGAGAGTGCGTTTAAATAAACGCGATATCTTCATTAATGCTGGCTTACCAACCCCAACATTAGAAACTATTGCTACCCGCAGTATTGATTACTTATATCGTACTGGTGCGGAAGTTGTCTGGATTAAAAAGAATCAAATCACCGCGATGCACGCTCGTCAAGATGACCTCAAATTCTTCTTATCCGTTTTAAAACCAAGATACTATTTACCAGTTCGTGGTAACTACGTTAACTTGATGGCTAACGCTAAATTAGCCTTATCAATGGGTATTGGTTTAAATCACACAAATGTCTTTATCTTAGATAACGGCATGCAGCTATGCTTTAACGAATTAGGTAGACCATCCATTCTTCCTAATAACCCAGCTATTATGCCAACTCACCCAATCTTAGTTGATGGTAGTGGCGTCTCAACAAGCGTTAGTGAAAACATCGTTAATGACCGTCGTCAATTAAGTGTTGATGGTGTGGTGGTTATCGCGGTTACTATCTCCGAAACAGAAAATCGCATTATCGCTGGTCCTGACTGTCAGATGAGAGGATTTGTCTATGTTAAAGAAGCTGAACCATTATTAAAATCAATCGCTAATATCTTTGTCGATGAAGTAACTACAGCATTGTCTGTTAACAATCATAACTACGAAGATATTAAGGCTAACGCTCAAGAAAGAATTCGCCGCTTCATCAAGCGCGAAAACGGGCGCGAGCCAATGATTATTCCAATCATCGTTACTAAATAGAAAAAGCACAAAAAAATTGTGCTTTTCTTTTCGATTTTTCTTCACTTGCGAGCACGCATATACTTATAATATAGGTATGAAAGAAAAGAAGCCATTTGTTGCAAACAAAAATCACTTTTTCATCTTCATAGGATTGCTCTTATGCTTATTTGCATTAATCCTATGCTTGAATACAAGCATCGGTGCTCACTATGTGTCCACACCATTTGTTTTTACCTTTGGTTCATTGTCTTATGCTTTGTACATTCTAATCATCTTATTTGGTTTAAGAATGATATTCGCTAAGAAGCTTTTCAAGATCAAAATCGGTGTCTATTTCTTCGGCACACTTTTCCTTCTCGTTGCCGGCTTTATGCTCTATGCTCACTTCGTTACTTTAAACGAATTAGGCGGTGGAAAGTTTGTGGCTTTAAGCGCAAATGAAGAGATTAAATCAGTCAATTTCTTAGATGTCTACAATGCAATTTTTAATAACTTCAAGGCTAACTATAATGAAAACATGACCTTAAGCCCAGTGATGTATCCTCTTGCTTCTGGTATCATTGGCTATTTCTTAGTGGGCTTATTTAACAATATCTTTGGCGTGGCCTTTGGTGCCCTTATCGTTGCGATTATCTTCGCGGTGTTAGGCATCTTCTTATACTTCTTGCCATTAATTCTTCGTTCCATTGGAAAAGATAAGAATAAAGAGACTAAAGCACAAGTTAAGGAAGAAAACGAAACTATTTCTGATATTTCACCAAATAAAGCCGCCCCTCAAAAAGTGAGAAACATTGATGTAATTAAAGAAGCATCCAAGATTGATCCAGATAACTATGAAAGTGAAATCATGGGCTTACCAAGAAGAAATAGTTCCATCTCTTCACCAACATTCGTTGAGCAATCAAGTACCGCTGCTAATTTCTCCATTAGTGAAAACGGTTCCTTTAAACCTGCTAAATTTGTTACTGAAAGCAATAAAAACGGACAACAAGAAATTCCTGCTCCAACAGTTTTACCAACTCAACCTTCCTTAGAAGAAGCCACAAAGAGTGAACAATTAGAACTCGATTTCAACGCTGTTCCTGAACTTAACCAAGAATTAATTCAACAAAAACCAGTCTTTGAAGAACCAAAGACCATTGTTAATAATCCAGTTCCTCCTCAACCTGCTTCTGCTCCAGCGATGGAACGACCAGCGCAAGAGAAACCAAAGCCAAAAGAAAGAGTGAAATGGATTCAACCAAGCTCTGACGTGCTTAATACTTATGAAACAAGTGAAGCGCAAGCTTTAAATGAACGTGTTGCCGATGAAAGAAAAGAACTCATCAACACAGCGTTTAACGATTTCGGTGTTGGTGCTCACGTTGAAGACTATACCATTGGTCCAAGTATTACTCGTTTCAATATTAGATATGACCATAATGTTTCCGCGAGAAGCGTTAATAACATGGTCCAAGATATTCAAATTCGTTTGTCTGGTGTTTCCGCTAGATTTGAATCAATTGTCGAAGGACAATCTTCTTCTGGTTTAGAAATTCCTAATGCTTCCGTGACAACCGTTTCCTTTAAGGACGTCTATGAAGCCCTTCCTGATGTCAAAAAACATCCATTAGCCGTGGCCTTTGGTAAAAATATTGAAGGTGATGTCATCTACGCTGACTTTGATGAATTCCCACATGCCTTAGTCTCAGGTACTACTGGTTCTGGTAAATCCATCTTTGTTAACTCTGTGATCGTCAGTTTAATCATGCGTAACTCACCAGATGATTTAAAACTCGTTTTAGTGGATCCAAAGAAAGTGGAAATGTCCCGTTATAAAGATATGCCACACTTACTTTGCCCAATCATTACCGAAGCACAAGAAGCAAAACTTTTAATGGATAAGCTCTGCCAAGAAATGGAAGATAGATACGCTAAATTCGCTGAGAATGGTTGCTCTAACATTAAAGAATTTAATGAAGATGCTCCAGGCTTAGGTTTAGATAGAATGCCATACATCGTTATCTTCTTCGATGAATACGCTGATATGGTTGACCAATGTAAAGAAATCTCCATGCCAGTCGTTTCTATCGCTCAAAAAGCTAGAGCCTGTGGTATTCACCTCTGTATCGCTACACAACGTCCAAGTACTAACGTCGTTACTGGTGTTATTAAAGCTAACTTACCAACTCACGTTGCTTTAATGATGGCAAGTTATACCGACTCCATGACCATCATTGGTGAAGGTGGTGCTGAAAAACTTATTGGTAAAGGCGATATGCTTGTCCAAAGCCCGCTTGTCTCACGTATTGGCTGCGTGCGTTTACAAGGTTGCTTTATCCATCGTCAAGAAATTAGCCGTGTCGTCGGTTATTTAAAAGAACACTATGAAACTCATTATGATGAGAAGTTCCTCAACTTAGAAGAAGAAGCCACTCAAGCGGCTAGTGAATATATGAATACGCCAGAGTTCAAAGAACATGGCAATACTGAAGAAGAAAGATATCAATCCATTAAAGAATGGGTTATGACACAAGAATTTATGTCTATTTCACGTATTCAACGTGAATGTGGTGTTGGTTTTAACCGCGCTGGTAGATTCTTCCTCCGCTTACAAAGTGAAGGCGTTGTCGGTAATGAAACCGAAGGTAATAAAGGTTGCCGTGTCATGGTCCAAGATAAATTCGGTAACGATAATAACGCTGTATCAAGCGATGAACAAACCTATTTCAGGAGTGATGACTAATAATGGTTAGTTACCTAAAAGCCAAGTTAACAGCTTGGAAGAGGATCAACATCGTTTTGTTCACCGATATGCCTCGACCAGAGAAGTTATCGATTTCTCTCTTCAAAGAAGAGAAACTCGTTAAAAAACTTACAAATGCTCATTTTACTAGCATCAATAACTTATATATCACTGACCTCTATTTAGAAGAGGATTTTGAGTTAGGTAAAAACTATCGCCTTTTAGTGGGCGATTTAACTTTTACCAATATCGATTTAAGTGATGCGGTTTTCTTTAGTGATTTCGATGATCGTTATTTTTATAACGGTGATGATTTAGGTAATAACTATCATAAAGACTATACAGAGTTTGTTTTATGGGCACCTTTAGCGAATAATGTTCATGTTAAACTCTTAGGTCCGAATGAAGAATTAATTTATCAAGAAATGAAGAGGGAAGATAAGGGTATCTTCCGTTTAAAAGTCAAAGGAAATCTCTTAAACTACAAATACCGCTATGTCATCAATAACTTTGGTGTGGTAACTGAGGCTAAAGACTTATACGCTAAAGAGGTGAGCTTAAATAGTGAGTATTCTGTCGTTATTGATACGGATGCTTTATTAAAAATCCCTAACGTTAGTCCTAAAAGTAAGATTGAACAAAACGTTGACGCTATTATCTACGAAACACATATTCGTGACCTTAATGAAGGTAACTTTAACGATACCAAGAATAAAGGTAAATACGCTGGTTTCGCTGAGACCTCTAGAAAGAGTGTTGGTGGTCATCCAGCGGGTCTAGATTATATCAAATATTTAGGCGTGACTCATGTCCAATTACAACCAGTTTTAGATTTTGAAAGTAAAGACGATCTAAAGACTAGTGACTGGTATAACTGGGGTTATGACACTTTATCATTTTTTGCTTTAGAAGGTAGCTACGCTCTTCATCCAGAAGTCGCGGCTTCTCGTATTTTAGAATTCAAAGATTTAGTCAATAAATATCATGAAAATGATTTGAGAATTGTTATGGATGTGGTTTATAACCACATATTTGCCTATGAAAACAGTGACTTTGAAAAGACTGTTCCACATTATTATTTCCGTCGAAGAAAGAATCATTATTTATCCAATGCTTCTGGATGCGGCAATGACTTCGCTAGCGAAAGAAAGATGGCTAGCAAAATCATCGTCGATAGTGTGAAATATCTCTTTAAATATCTTGATATCGATGGCTTAAGATTTGACTTAATGGGTTTACTCGATATTAATACCGTTAAGGCCTGTTACGCTGAGGCTAAAAAGATTAAAAAAGACGCCATCATTTATGGTGAAGGTTGGGATATGGGTGAAGAACTTCCAAAAGAAGAAAAAGCCAACAAAAACAACTTCGTTAAACTTAAGGACATCGGTTTCTTTAATGATACTTATCGTGATATCGTTAAGGGTCCATCCTCTCCTTATTCCTTGCATGAAAAAGGTTATATCTGTGGTAACGTGAGCTACGCCTTTGGCTTAGATTATGCTTTCCACGCTGGTGTTTTACCATTATCCTACCAACCAATGTTTAATAACGCCAATCAAAGTGTTAATTATCTAGAATGTCATGATAACAATACACTTTATGATAAATTGCTCGTTTCTAACGCTTACGAAGATGAAAAAACGCATTTAGATCGTGTATCTTTAGGCAATCAAATTCTTCTTCTCTCTTTTGGTATTCCTTTAATCCACGCTGGTCAAGAAATTGGTCAAAGCAAAGATGGATTAGATAATACCTACAAAACAATTGGGGTTAATAATCTCAATTACCGTCTTATTGATGAACGTTTTGACATGGTCAATCGTTTCCGCCTTTTCAATATCCTGCGTAAGAAACTAGCTTTTACTCGCTTAACTTCCGCTTCGGACATGAAGGGCTTTTTCGAGATATCCCACTGGGATAATGGAGTCTATGTTTTATCTTGTAAAGATAAAAATGTTGTCGCTCACGAAAAGGAATTTGTCATCTTAATTAATCCAACAGGAGAAAAGATTTCCTTTGAATTAGATGACTACTACACGCTCATCGACGGGTCGGATGGTAAAAACAAAATCACGGTTAAAAACGGTTTTCTTCCAGGATCATCATTATTACTTTTATACAGGTAATAATCTTTTGAGAAAGGAGGAAATCGTTTATGATTTCAACTGTATCCCTATTAGGGCAAGCGGATGATATTATCGAAGAACATCCAACATTTAGACTCATCAATTTAGAAACAATTGATGCGTTTGAAGAAAAGGTTACAGTGAGCAAGATCCCATGCATGTACTGGGATAGAAGCACTTGTAATCCACTTACGAAAATACCTAATGGTCACTTCGTGTGCATTTTTGGTAGAATTGAACACAATCCTGAACTAGGATTATATGTACTAGCACAAGAAGTGCGTCATTTCCCATCAAATTTGAAGGAACACAATAAAGGTCAGTAGTTTATGTTTCATTACTCAAGAGCAGTGTTAAGAGTCGGTGGTCGCCTGTTAGGCGCCTGTCTTTTCACGTTTAAGAGATGGTCGAAACATTTAGATAGATATCCATTCCCAATGCGTTACACAAAGTTTAGAAGAATTTCTAAACAAGTTTCTGATGCCTTACAAGTGGATTTAAAGTTCTTTGGCTTAGAAAACTTACCAAAAGACGAAACATTCTTCTTAGTGTGCAATCACATGTCCGCTTTTGATCCATTACCTTTCTTAGTGGCTATTCCAACACCAACAACATTCGTGGGTAAGGAAGAATTGACTAAAGTTCCTCTTTTAAAGAACGCGATTAAAGCCTTAGATGTTAAAACAATTGAACGCGATAATTTAAGACAATCACTGAAAGTGATGCTGCAAGTAGAAGACGACTTAAAGAAGAAAGAAAGAAACTGGATGATTTTCCCAGAAGGTACAAGAATTCATGACCAACAATTACCAGTTGGTGAATTCCATCATGGTACATTTAGACCAGCGATTAAATCTGGAGTAACAATTCTCCCTGCGGCCATTTGGGGCACATATCGTGTTTTAAAGATGAAACCACAGTTTAGAAGATATCCAGTCTATGTTTCATTCTTAAAACCAATCAGTCAAGAAGAATACGCCCATTTGAATACATCCGACTTAGCGGAACTCACAAGAAAGATGATTCAAAAGGAAATCACTTATCACTTAAGACCTCTTGATCACAAAACCATGAGCGAAGCAAAAGAAAAGAATTATTGCTTCAATCAAATTATCTAATAAAGCTTTTTACGCAACCCTTTTGGTAGACGGTTTTTAATGATGCGTCCATCGCTTTTAGCGATGTCGACATTAATTCCTTCGTATCTTAAAAGGACATAACCTTTAGTAAACTGACGATTAATGCTTTCCCCAAGATAGTATTTTTGTAGCTCCTCTTGAGTAATTTCTAAAACATTAGGAAATTCTTTAACAAAGTGGGCGTAGTGGTAATCAAAGCGAATGTCGTTTTTATCAACTTGTCCCACTTTTACAGAGTTCCTGATGATATTTAAATACTTATAATTGAATTCTTTATCAATAAGATAGAGATAGTCTCCATACTTTTGCATGATTGGATAGCCATTAGTAGGTATATCAAAGCTGAGTTTATTTTTGTTTGGCTTAGCATTAGCTTCTCTTAATACACCTGGTTTTTTAATTAAGCAGATGTAGTGACCTTCTCCTGGAAAGATGGAAGGAAGCAAGTGAATGCCTAATGGTTTACGAGGATTAACGAAGTATAGTGGGTTAACCTCTATTGGCTTAATAGTGGCATCAGTATTATTTAATAAATGTTCAACAACTTCTTCATCTTCTTCATAGGAAAATGAACAAGTAGAATAAACCATTTTTCCACCTTCTTTAAGCATAGCGTAGGCAATTAGAATAAGCTCTTTTTGGATCTCAGCATACTTAGTGACTTTAGCGTAAGACCAATCGTCTTTCATTTCACTTTGCTTTCTAAACATGCCACTTCCAGAGCATGGAGCGTCCAAAATAATCTTATCGAAAGTATTTAAATAGTGTTGATAAATACTAGAAAAATCGTTATTGATGATGAGAAGATTTCCTCTTCCCATTCTTTCAGCGTTCTCACTAATAGCGTAGGCACGAGTACGCGCAATATCATTAGCGACGATTAAGCCTCTATTCTTCATTAGTAAAGAAGCTTGCATGCTTTTACCACCAGGCGCGGCGCATAGATCTAAGACTGTTTCGCCTTCTTTTGGATTAAGTAAAAAGGCTGGTAACATGGCGCTTGGTTCTTGCAGATAAAAACAACCTAATTCATGATAGATGCTTTTACCTAATTCAAGTTCGTTTTTATCATATAAAAAGGCATTAGGAATAATTGGGTGTCTAGCTAAAGAAGGGTAGAGATTAAGAAGGGTTTCTTGACTCATCTTTTCTTCGTTAAGAAGTAAAGCGTGCTTGCTTTCTCCTTCAAGAGCGGCCCCTAAAGCCTTGATTTCTTCATCGTTTAGATATGTTTTTAAATGATTTAAAAAGTCCATCGTTAATATATTAACTGATAGAACTTTCATTTAATATTATTTTTGCTTTTCTTTACCTTAATCTATGTGGTATTATCTTCTACTAAATGTTTAACATTTATGCTATATTTAAAAGTGAGGTATTACTTATGAGAATGGTCGATTTAATCATTAAAAAAAGAGAAGGTCATGCTTTAACTCGTGAAGAGATTGCTTTCTGGATTGATGGCTATGTCAATGGTGTTGTCCCTGACTATCAAGTCAGCGCGATGAACATGGCAATCCTTTTCAAAGGTATGAATGAAGAAGAAGTTATCAACTTAACTGATTTAATGGAACACTCTGGTGAAACATTAGACTTATCCAGTCTTAAGGGCGTTAAAGTTGACAAACATAGTACTGGTGGTGTTGGTGATAAAACCTCTTTGGTCCTTGGACCAATGGTGGCCGCTTGTGGAGCAACATTCGCAAAATTAAGTGGTCGTGGTTTAGGCCATACTGGTGGTACATTAGATAAATTAGAATCCATTCCAGGATTAACTATCCAAATCAATGGTGATCGTTTTATTAATCAAGTCAATAAAATCGGTATCGCTATTGCGGGACAAACTCAATCCTTAGTGCCTGCTGATAAAAAGATGTACGCTCTTAGAGACGTAACAGGTACAGTCGAATCCATTCCACTTATTGCCGCTTCCGTTATGTCTAAGAAATTAGCAGCGGGTACAGACGCTATCTTATTAGACGTTACTTTAGGTAATGGTGCCTTTATGAAAGATATCGACCAAGCTAGAACCTTAGCAAAATTAATGGTCAAAATTGGTAATGGCTTAAAACGTGATACACGCGCTGTGTTATCTAACATGAATGAGCCTTTAGGCTTAGCAGTTGGTAACGCATTAGAGGTTAAAGAAGCAATCGCCGCTTTACATGGCGAAGGTCCAGAAGATTTAATGGAACTTTGCTATATCACAGGTAGTATCATGCTCGAACAAGCGCGCATTTGTAAAAACCATCAAGAAGGCCGCAAAATGCTTGAAGAATGCATTAAAGATGGCTCCGCTTTCAATAA
>CAMKQK010000038.1:0-10999 GCA_946414915.1 uncultured Caryophanales bacterium | reverse complement strand
AAGTTTCTTTAATGCAAAATGAAAAAGGCATGAAAGTTATCGCGCTTAATAATAAGCCTTATTTTATGAAAGGTGTTCTTGATCAAGGCTATTATCAAGATGGTTTATTAACGCCAAATAGCGATGAAGATTACATCAATGACATTAACCTCATTAAGTCACTTGGATTTAACGTTTCTAGAAAGCATATTAAAATCGAATCTATGAGGTGGTATTATCACTGCGATAGGATCGGTTTATTAGTGTGGCAAGACTTTGTAAACGGCTGCACAAAATACGACTTCTGGCTCAATCAAGTTCCACTATTTGTGAGATATAAAATTAATGACCACAGATATAAGAAATTCTTTAGAGATAATGAAGAAGGTAGAAAAGAAGCTTACCAAGAATTCTTAGACACAATTGATCTTCTTTATAACTCTCCATGCATCGTTTATTGGACTATCTTTAATGAGGCTTGGGGACAATTCGATGCGAAAGAAATCTATGAGAAATTAAAGGTTGTTGACCCTACTAGAATCTATGACCATGCTTCAGGCTGGCACGACCAAGGTAGCAGCGATGTTAAGTCAATGCATATCTATAAATGGAAAGTTAAAGTGCCTAGTAAACGTAAGCTTAAAGGTAGAGCATATGTTTGCTCAGAATGTGGCGCTTATATCCTTGATAAACGTTTAAAAGAAGCAAAGAAAAAGGAAGGCTTCATTTATTTGCTATTTAACAATAAAGAAGACTTCCAAAAAGCGTATATAAGATTTATTAATGAGGAGATCAAGCCTGCGAAGGACAAAGGCATGTCTGGCTTCATCTACACACAGTTAAGCGACGTAGAAGAAGAAATGAACGGCTTTGTGACCTATGACCGTAAAGAGATCAAGGTTGATATTCCTGTTATTAAAGAAGTTAACGAGTCTTTCTAATTGGTGTGACTGCGAATTGAAGGATCGCCGCTGTTATTGATAAGAACAATAAAAAGAGCGGAAAGGTAAGCACTGTATCTCCTGGCACAGTAGCTAACGCAAATACAGAAAACGCAAATACAGAATAAACACAGTTCAGTATTTTGATTGCGATGCTGAAGCCTTTTGAATCTGCAAAAATATATCCAACTGATAAACCCTGGGCAACGATACCAGTAAAAATAAGCATAAGTGGGAAGAAGTTAGCGCCGGTATAGTCATCCATGGCGGCCATTTGATAAATATTTAACTTCGTGGTGATGTATGTACCACTACCATTAATTATTCCGATGTAATGAGTAACTGGGAACCAATAGAAGAGACAGATTAGTTCCGCTATTGTATAAAAGGCTAAGGTAAAGATGATAAGAGGTAGTCTTTTCTTGTTATAAGGGGCTTTTCCTCTTTTATTAGCCTTACCAGTATTTTCATTGTTTTCTTCATTTAATAAATAATCGATTGAGCAATGATAGAGCTTTGATAAGGAAATAAGTTTTTCTGTTTCTGGAAAGGCAATATCGCTTTCCCATTTAGAAATAGATTGACGAGAAACGCCCATGATCTCCGCGAGCTCTTCTTGAGTATAATTATTGTCTTTTCTTAGTTTTGATAATTTTTCACCTGTGGTCATAAATACTACTCCTTAATAATTCTCGCTTATTGTATTGGTTGACATGGTTTACAAACAACCAATTTGCGGTTGTTTTAATGTCACTTTTCGGTTGCATTTGATGTAAACCAACGTTACTGATTATATACATTTATGAAAAAAGAACCACATGAATGTGATTCTTTCTTAATTTTTTTAATGTTTTTGATTAACCAAGCTTTAATTTCTTTTGGTAAACGCCATAGACTTTCTTAGAAGCGAATGACTTTAAGTTATAGCCAGGAACAGAGAAGGCGAACGCCGCTAAGGAACGATGACGGATTTTGTTATATAGCTTTCTATCGATAGCTTTAAGCTCTTTAAAGTAATCTTTGAAAGCTTGCCAACGTGTTTCCTTATCTTCTTTAGTGCCAACGATAGTCATAAAGGTGACACCACAGATAGTCATTAACCACTTAATCATATATTTTCTTAAGTGATATGGTTGTTTGTAGATTTCATCATATGTATAGGCACAGAACATAATCTTGAACACTCTCATTTGTTGTTCATAACGTTTGCACATTGTGCCATAGTTGACGGATTGATCCGCTCTACCGATGAAATAGTGATATAAGTCAATATCATGGTAGAAAATCTTCTTCATGAATGGTAATGGTTGATAGGCATAAATGTCATCAACATAGAAGGTGTGATTTGGGAGTTCCATTTTGGATTCTCTTAATTTCTCAGTTCTATACATTAATGAGTGCATTAAGAAGACTGTTTCTAATTTCACACGTTTCATATCTTCCCACGCGAATGTTTGTTCTGGTGGTAAGCATTTACGATAATGCATGACAAATTGAGAATTGTCAGCAGCGTGTTCATAAACATAGTTTGTGATATAAAGATCGATATCTTGTTTTTCTTCGATATGTCTCTTGATTAACATGAGCATATCTAAAACATCTTTAGTTTCCACCCAGTCGTCACTATCCACGACTTTGAAGAACATACCAGTGGCGTTATGGATACCCGCCATAACACCAGAACCATGTCCACCATTCTCTTTTTGAATAGCTTTAACGATAGTTGGATACTTCTTTTCGTATTCGTCAGCAATTTTTCCTGTGTCGTCCTTGCTACCATCATTGACGATGATGACTTCGACTTCCTCACCGGCGGCGACTAGATTATCAATACAATGACGCATGTAATCTTGGGAGTTGTAACATGGGACAGTAAATGTAATGTATTTCATAATTTGTTGATTTTTCAGGACCTCAGCCCTAGAACATTATAGTAAAGTTGAATATTTAAGCAAGTTAATTAATCAATTAATGACTCTACTAATTGCAAAGCCTTCTCTACTACGACATCCATGTTGTAATAGGAGTATGTTCCTAAACGACCACCAAAGTAAACATTAGGATTTTCTTTGGCTAGTTCTTGATATTTTAAATATAACACACTGTTACGGTCATTATTAATAGGATAGTAAGCTTCATCCCCTAAAGTCCATGTTTTGGAATACTCTTTAGTAATGACTGTTTTATTGTGTTTTTGACCTGGTTCAAAGTATTGATGTTCGGCAATACGTGTATAAGGAACTTCAAATTCTGTGTAATTCACAACTGCGTTACCTTGATAATCAGGTTTATCAATGATTTCTTCTTCAAATCTTAATGATCTCCATTCAAGAGCACCATACTTATAATCGAAGTATTTATCAATTTCACCAGTGTAGATGATTTTATCAGCAAGCTTATTTAATTCTTCTTTGTGTTCTAAATAGTCGCAGTTAAGTCTCACTTCAATGCCTTTCAGCATATTTTCAATCCATTTTGTGTAACCACCGATTGGGATACCTTGATAGATATCATTGAAGTAGTTGTTATTGTATTCATATCTCACTGGTAAACGAGTGATGATGAAAGGTGGGAGTTCATTACATGGTCTACCCCATTGTTTTTGGGTATAGCCTTTGATAAGCATTTCATAGATGGTTGTGCCCACCATAGAAATAGCTTTTTCTTCAAGGTTTTTTGGTTCCTTGATATTAGCTTCTTTAATCTCTTTTTCAATACACGCCTTCGCTTCTTCTGCGGTGTTCACCCCAAAGATTTGATGGAAAGTGTTCATATTAAAAGGCATGTTATAGTACTTACCTTTATAGAACGCTAAAGGCATGTTGATGAAGTCATTGAACTTCGCAAATTGATTAACATAGTCCCAAATTTCTTTTTTGGAAGTATGGAAGATATGAGGACCATATTTATGAACTTGGATACCTTCAATTTCTTCTGTGTAGATATTACCCGCGATGTTATTTCTTTTTTCCACGACGAGTACTTTATAGCCGCGCTTATTTAATTCGTGAGCGGCAATAGCGCCATATAGACCAGCGCCAACAATTAGATAATCATAATTAGTTTTCATAGCCCCTTAATTATACAACTTTTGCACGTATGTGTGCATTTTGATTGACAAGTTCGTAATCGAACTTTACAATTTTTGAGCATATAAAAGAAAAGGAGGGAAAAAAGATGTTCAAATCAATACTCAAAGTCTTGAAGAGCGTCAGGGAATATAAAATATTCGCCATCATCACTCCTTTATTCATGATTGGCGAAGCAGCAGTTGAATGCTTCTTACCATATGTCATGTCTGAATTTGTGGGAATGATTGAAGCTGTTAAAGGCATTGAAGAATTAGTGCCTTATTTCATTTTAATCTTCGCCATGACTATTGTTTCTATTACATGTGGCATTTTGGGTGGTAGATTTGCTTCCTATGCGGCATGTGGTTTCGCTAAAAACTTAAGAAAAGATTTATACGAAAAAGTCGAATCATTCTCTTTTGAGAATATCGACCATTTCCATGCTTCTAGCTTAGTGACTAGAATGACCACTGACGTCACCAATACACAAAACTCATTTGCGATGACCATTAGAATCGTTGTGAGAGCACCATTAATGCTCATTTTCTCCGCGATTATGGCGTTCGTTGTCGGTGGTAGCATGGCCTGGATCTTCGTTGTTGCTATTCCAGTTATCGGTATTATCTTCATCGTTCTTGCTAAATTTGCCATGGGCATCTTTAGAAGAGTCTTTAAGCGTTATGACGCTTTAAACGAATCAGTGCAAGAAAACGTCGCGGGTATGAGAGTGGTTAAATCATTCGTCCGTGAAAAATATGAAGATGATAAATTCTCCACTGCTTCAAATAACTTAAGTAAGGACTTTATTAAAGCGGAAAAGATTGTCGCTTTGATGACTCCATTAATGAATACATCTATTCACGTTGTTTACTTATTAACAATGTTCTTATCCGGTATGTTAATTTTCAATACCGCTTCTGCGTTTGATACAGGTAAAAAAGCTCCTGATGGAAGTATCATCTATAGATATGAATGGGGTGCTTTATCCATTCCTCAAATGTCAGCGTTACTTACATATGGTATTCAAATCTTAATGTCCATCATGATGATTTCTATGATTGTCACAATGTTAGTCATGTCATTTGAATCCATTAGACGTATTAGTGAAGTCTTAGATGAAGAACCAACAATTAAGAATCCAGAAAACCCAGTAATGGCGGTTGAAGATGGCTCTGTCATCTTTAACAATGTTTCCTTTAAATATAAAAAAGAAGCGGAACGTTACGCGATTAGTAACTTAAATATCAATATTAAGTCTGGTCAATTCGTTGGTATTATCGGTTCCACAGGTTCAGGCAAATCCACATTAGTTAATTTAATTTCCAGATTATATGACGCCACTGAAGGACAAGTTTTAGTGGGCGGTAAAGATGTTAGAGAATATGATCTCAAAACATTAAGAGATTCTGTTTCTGTTGTTTTGCAAAAGAACTTCTTATTCTCTGGTAGCGTTGCCTCCAATATGCGTTGGGGCAAGAAAGACGCGACAGAAGAAGAAATGATTGCCGCTTTAAGAGTGGCGCAAATCTCCGAAACCATTGAAGCCACTAAAGAAAGACTTGATAAAGTCGTAGAACAAGGTGGCGCTAACTTCTCTGGTGGTCAAAAACAAAGATTATGTATCGCTAGAGCGTTATTAAAGTCTCCTAAGATTTTAATCTTAGATGACTCCACTTCTGCGGTCGATACAAAGACTGATAGATTAATTAGAACTGCATTAAAGAATGATTTACCAGATATGACAAAGATTGTCATCGCTCAAAGAATTAATTCTATTGAAGAAGCTGACCAAATCATTGTTTTAGATAACGGTGAAATTAACGGTGTTGGTACACATAAAGAGTTATTAGAGAATAACGCGATTTATCGTGAAGTTTACCAAT
Source organism: uncultured Caryophanales bacterium (assembly GCA_946414915.1). Classification (GTDB taxonomy): domain Bacteria; phylum Bacillota_I; class Bacilli_A; order RFN20; family CAG-826; genus RUG14515. The sequence continues at coordinate 5,125 of CAMKQK010000038.1, read as the reverse complement.
CCCAAACACAGAAAGGAGGAGAATAATATGCCACCAATCAAGCAATACGCTAGACCAAAAAAAGGCACCATTAAGAGATTATTTAAATCTTTATGGAAGAACTTTAAGTTTGAACTTATTATCTCTTTAGTTACTCTCATCCTCTCCATCTTCGTCAACTTATGCGGTAGTATTTTCGCTAGCTTAATCGCTGACTTATTAACCCAAGCTATTCCAGCGAAAAACTTTGGCGCAGTTAATCTTTTCACTGATGTGTTTGATATAGCTTTATTTGGTACGTTCCCACTTAAAGCAAACTTAAGTGGCTTATTAATCGCATTAATTTGTATTTATGGTATCGGTGTCATTTGTTCATGGACATGGAATAGAACAATGGCTATTGTGACACAAAAATATTTGAACCTTTTCCGTATTGAGATGTTCTCTCATATGCAAAAGCTTCCTATCAAATACTTTGATACACACCAAAACGGTGCCATTATGTCGTTATACACTAATGATATCGATACAATCAGACAATTGATTTCGCAATCATTACCAAATATCTTTGCGACAGGCATCACTGCAGTTAGTGCATTAGTTATCATGCTTATGTTCTCCATTTGGATGACATTAATTGTCATCTTGGGCACTATTGCGATGGCCTTTAACACCAAGATCATTGGTGGTCGTGCTTCTAAATACTTTGTTGCCCAACAAAGAAGCTTGGGTAAAGTCGAAGGTAATATCGAAGAAAGTATTACTGGCTTAAAAGTTATTAAGGTCTTTACTCACGAAGAAGATAGCTTAAAAGACTTTGAAACAGTTAATGACGAATTATATGGTAACGCTGCCACAGCGAATATACATGGCAATATCATGATGCCAATCAATGGCAACATTGGAAACTTTATGTATGCCTTAATCGTCATCTTAGGTTGTATCCTTTATCTCTTACCAAAGGTTTATCATATTGAGACATATAACTTAAAACTCATCGGTGGTTTCGATAGAATCGAAGCCTCTGACTTCTACTCTAACTTACTCGTCCCATTCTTAATGTTATCAAGAATGTTTACACAAAATATTTCTAACTTCTCACAACAAGTCACATTCGTTGTTATGGGCACCGCTGGTGCATCAAGATGCTTTGATATCATTGATGAACAAGTCGAAACTGACGATGGCTATGTCACCTTAGTGAATATCAAATACCATGATGATGGTACATTCGAAGAAACAACTGAAAAGACTAGATACTATGCTTGGAAACATCCACATAAAGCGGATGGTACATTAACATATACCGAACTTAAGGGTGATATCGTTATTGACGATATTGATTTCTCCTATGACGGTAAGAAGACTGTTCTTAAGAACGTCAGTGTTTACGCTCACCCAGGTCAACAAATCGCTTTAGTCGGTGCGACTGGTGCAGGTAAGACCACTATTACTAACTTAATTAATAGATTCTATGACATTGCGGACGGCAAAATCCGTTACGATGGCATAAATATCAACAAGATTAAGAAAGACGACTTACGTCACTCTTTAGGCGTGATTTTACAAGATGTGAACTTGTTCACCGGTACTGTCATGGAAAATATTAGATATGGTCGACTTGATGCGACTGATGAAGAAGTCTATGAAGCCGCGAAGATCGCTAATGCTTATGATTTCATTATGAGATTACCTCAAGGCTTTAACACTATGCTTTCAGGTGATGGAAGCAACTTATCACAAGGTCAAAGACAATTAATATCTATCGCTAGAGCCGCGGTCGCTGATGCTCCTGTCATGATTCTTGATGAAGCGACATCCTCTATTGATACTCGTACTGAAAGACTTGTGCAAAAAGGTATGGATCAATTAATGAAAGGTAGAACGACTTTCGTTATCGCCCATAGATTAAGCACCATTCAAAATGCTGACTACATTTTAGTGTTAGATAAAGGTGAGATTATTGAAAGAGGTAATCACGAATCCTTAATCGCTGAAAAAGGCGCCTACTATCAACTCTATACCGGCGCTGTTGAGTTAGAATAATGAAGAACATTATCTTTGTTTGTCATGGTTCAATTTGCCGTAGCCCTGCTGCGGCTTTTATCGCAAAACAATACTTAAAAGAGCAAGGACGTGATAGAGAATTCAATATTTCTATAAGAGCCACATCCTCTGAAGAAATTGGTAATGATGTCTATCCTCCAATGAGAAGAGAACTATTAAGAAGAGGGATTACTTTATATCCTCACGCTGCGACAAGAATTAGACAAAGAGACTATGAAGAAGCGGATTATATCTTCTGCATGGATGATGAAAACTATTACTCTCTTTTAAGACAATTAGATAACCATAAAGGCATTATTTATCGCATTAATAAATTCACTCCAAGCATCTATGAGATTGAAGATCCTTGGTATACAGGCAGATATGAAAAAGTCTGCGATGAAATCACAGACTGTATTCACGATATATTTAAGAATATTTAGGCTCTACGGACCGCTTGAATCTTCACTGTGGAGTTATCGGTCACTGCGTCGCCTTCGATAACCACTTTAATATCAGCGTTATTTTGAAGGAATGTTTTATATTCCGCCATAATTGGATTAGATGTATCAATGTTGTTGATCACATTGGTGAATAATGAATCAAAGGAGATTGTTAATTTACCATCTCTTTCAAATTTGAAAGAAGATTGATTAACCGCTTCTGCAAGTGTTTCATAAATGACTTTCTTAGAATCATCACTAAGGGCTAGTTTTTCACTAGCTTTACCAAAGTAGAGATCCGCAGGTTTAAAGACTAATTTATGAGCGTCTGTATTAGATGTATCAGCGTCCATCTTTAATGTCGCCCAAGTTTCTAAACCATTAATATTAAGACCAACACTAACAATCGCTGCGCCATTATATAAATTCATATAGGCATTATCTAAAGCGATGTAGTTAATCTTATTTTGGCTATCTGCGACTTCACGTTGTAAGAAGAACTTATTACCTAAAGCACTTTGTGTCTTCATAAAGAGATTGATTTCGCTTTCTTTTAAGTTAGCGATATCAAAGCTATCTAATGAGATAGAATAACCATCAAATGTACTAGCGGCGTTAGTGAGAAGTTCGTCAACATCTTCTGAGGTAACTAAGTTAAAGCCTTTATATGTTTCCTTCACTGGAATACCAATGGAAGTTAAATTAACATCTGGAGCGCTTGTACCATTATAGCCATTGAATAAGAAGTCACTGACTTGGTTAATATTGCTCATATTAACGATTTGATTATTCATTAAATATGTAAGGGCTTCTCTAATGACATCTAGAGATAACTTCTTTTCTTCACCGTTGATTGTTAATTTCGTTGTGGTGTCATCATAGTTCATTGGGTAATAGACGTTTTCCCCTAAAGAGGCACCATAATCATTACCAGTTAATCTTTCTAAGTTAACGTCAATGCTTAAGGATTCACCACCATAGAAATCGATGTTGATTAAGTTCAAATCTAAGAAGTCATTGATAAATGAGAAGTAGAAATCAGATGTACCTGAACCACCAGTTAGACCTTTATTAATCATTTCTCTTAAGTCTTCAGTGTAGATAAATAACTTAGAGTTCTTTAAGTCACTGTGCAGATGAATGGAGCTAGTTAAAGCGTCAATTGTTTCGTTATTAATGAATCTAGAAAGGAAGAAGGAAATCACTTCTTTTAACTTTGTTAATCGACCTAAGGTCATCTTCTTAACAGTTAAAACAAAGGCTTCTTTTTCTCCATCAGAAGACACTACTGTTTCTTTAGATAATGTTGTGGTTAATTTTGCTCTTGTTTCAAAGAACCAAGCTTTACCAGAAACATTTAAAACATAGGAATCTTCTTTAATATCGATCGCGAGTTGAGTTAAGTATTGATTTAACTTATCGTTATTTTTGATTCCAGCGTAAATATAGTTATTGATATCTTGTTCGGTTAAAGAGAATTTGATTTGCTTATCACTAACAGTCTTATCTAAAGAATCTACGACAAGTTTTTGAGACATGGTTTGTTGAGTAAAGTTATCATCATAGTTAATAGACATTTTGCCAGTATCAAAAACAAAGATGAATAACAATGCGATAGGTAAGATAATCATCACTACAAGGGTAATTAATAAACCCTTAAAAAACTTTTTCATAAACAAGATTCCTTTATTAGATATAGATATTATACGTTTTATGATGAATAATTCATCAAAAAATATCATATAAGTGCTATCATAGTGACATGAAATTCGCTGATAATCACTTTCTAAAAGACGCTATAAACGATGCCATCCGCACCAATCAAATCAATACTTGGACCGCAGATATCCTCGCTGAAGCTTGTAACTACACTGACTTTTTTAAGATTAATAAAATCAACCAATTCCTAAGGGAAGGTCATTCTGTTCAAGATGCAATGATTGATACTTTTTATGATGAATTCAATCTTGATAGAGATGACAAGGAAACAAATGATATCTTTAATGAATTTGCACTAGCTCGTATCAAATGTTTAAGTCCTAAAGAATACCGAGACAATGAATACGCTAAAGTGATTAAAGCCACAGGTAAATTTAATGGCTATTCTTTAAGAATGATTGATTATGAACCATATCAAACATTCCCATATGACGAGATTAATGTGACCGATGATTATAAAGAATATAGTAACATTGGTTTCTTTAAAGAAAAATTCTCTTATTTAGCCCTTTGCCAAGGTAACAATGTTTGGATGTCTCTTAATCCAAATGAAATCGAAACAATGAAACCTTTTATTGATAAGGCTAAAGGTGAAGTTTTAGTGCTTGGTTTAGGGATGGGTTATGTCCCATTCATGATGATGAATAAACCTGAAGTTAAGCACATAACGATCGTCGAAAAAGATATCAATATTATTACTTTATTCAAAACCTTAATACTTCCACATTTTGTAAGGAAAGATAAGATTACCATCATCAAAGATGATGCGATTAGTTATTTTGCTAAGCAAAAGAAATATGATTATATCTTCGCTGATTTATGGCATGATCCAGAAGATGGCTTAGATTTATTTATTAAACTAAAAAGCATTAATAGAACTATAGATTGTTGGTTAGAGACTTCTTTAATCGCCTTACTTAGAAGATGCATGATTACTT
>CAMKQK010000037.1:0-11177 GCA_946414915.1 uncultured Caryophanales bacterium | reverse complement strand
TATTCTTTGACTGTTTTATCATAATCAATTGGGTTACCACCCATATCGATGATTTGTTTATTTTTAATCGCTAATAATTCTTTATAGAGTTTTGGGAATTCAGGAGAAATGAAATCACACATTCTCATACCCACTCTTGAGATCTTATCGGTATAGGCTGGACCAATACCTCTTTTAGTGGTACCAATCTTCTTAGCGCCTAATGATTCTTCATTTAATCTATCTAGTTCAATATGATGGTCAAACAACACATGAGCGCGGTCACTGATATATAAGTTATTAGCGGCAAATCCAGCGGCTCTAATTTCTTCTCTTTCTTCTTTAAAGGCTCTTGGATTAATAACCATGCCATTGGCGAGAATACATTTCACATGTTCATTAAAGACACCAGAAGGGATTAATCTTAAAGCGTACTTGTGTCCATCAAAAACAATCGTATGGCCAGCGTTATTACCACCTTGATATCTAATGACAATATCGGCTTTCTCACTTAAGAAGTTAGTGATTTTACCTTTACCTTCATCGCCCCATTGAGAACCCAACACTAAAAGTGATTTACCGGGTTTAAGACGATGATAGATTTTATCAGTGTTCTTTAAATAATAGTTTTCATCAAAGCATTCAGTGATTTCACTTTGTGAAAGATATTTCCTGACTTCTTCATCTTCGATTAATAGATGTCTAAATAGTTTCTTTTCGTTTAATGATTTAAAGGCAATTGGTTGAATTAAATCATAAGCTTCTTCTCTAGACATACCTTTATTGATAAGTTTAGAAAGGACACCACCAGAATAAGTCACGCCATAGTGAAGAAGTATGTTGTCTTCCATCTTTTGTTTGTTAACCACGAGATCCATACAGATACCAGTGAATCTTTTAAGCATATAGTCTAAAAGAGTGCAGGCATCAGGAATCATAATTCTTTCCGCAGAACTATGAGAGATATCTCTTTCATGCCATAAGTTATTATCTTCAAAAGCGACATTAACGTAACTTCTCATGATACGCGCACACCCACAGATATTCTCACAACCAATTGGGTTCTTTTTATGTGGCATCGCACTGCTACCCTTTTGTCCTTTAGAGAATGGTTCTTGGACTTCCCCTATTTCACTTCTTGAAAGATGTCTAATTTCAGTGGCCATCTTTTCTAAACAAGAAGCAATTTGGGCTAATGAGAACATATAGCCAGTATGTCTATCTCTAGAAAGAACTTGGGTGGAGATTCTCGCAAAGCCCATATTAAACTTTCTAGCGACATATTCTTCAATTTCCATTGGAATATTCGCATAGTTACCAACGGCGCCTGAAAGTTTAATGACTTCAATGTTCTTTCTTTCAGCAATAAATCTTTCTTTGCATCTATTTAATTCGTCATACCATAAAGCCCATTTAAGACCAAAGGAAGTGATCTCCGCGTGCATACCATGTGTACGACCCATGATTGGTTGATTTTGGTATTCTAGAGCTTTCTCTTTAGTGACTTTGATTAAATTATTTAAGTCCTCTAAAAGTAAGTCGTTCGCCGCTTTTAATGTTAAAGACTGGGCACTATCCACTACATCAGTGGATGTAAGTGAATAATGGAACCATTTCTTTTCTTCACCAAGTTGTTTGGAGATTGATCTAGTAAAAGCAATGACATCATGCTTAGTAACAGCTTCTATTTCTTCAATGGACTTTAAATCAACATGGGCTTTTTTAGTAATGGCTTTAAAATCTTTTTCCGGAATTAAACCTAACTTAAAGTAAGCTTCAATGACTGCCTCCTCAATTAATAGATAGTTATTAAAGCGATTCTTGTCAGAAAATATTTCTTCAAATTCTTTATGAGAATATCTTTTAATCATAAGTTAGGTTTCCTTTATTAATTAATGTTCAGAGAATAATAATTCTTCGTATGTTGGCATTGGCCAATAGTGTTTTGACATTAAGGTTTCACATTCATCAACGACTTTTCTTAGTTTCGCCATGGATGGTAATAATGTGTCTTTAATAAAGAAGGCTCTTCTTTCAATGTCTTCAATCTTATTCGCGTCTTCATATTTCACTTCTAACCAATCCACGTCATCACTGATCTTGGTTAAGTTTTCGCTTAATTTATTGAGGACGGATACTTGATAGTCAGTAGAAATGTTCTTAGAAATGGCTTTGATTTCATTAACGTTTCTCGCTAGTTTACCGACGTATTTGTTAATAGCTGGCATGATGTCTCTTCTAGCCATATGAATCATTGTCTTAACTTCGATTTCTAAAGACTTGATATAGTTTTCATAGTCTGTTTCTTGTCTGGCTTTGAGCTCTTCTAAACCTAAGACTTTTTCTTGTTCAAATAACTTGACGTTCTTTTCATCTAATAAGTGGGCTAAAGCATCTGGGGTGGTTGGATAGTTACATAAGCCGCGTTTCTCAGCTTCTAAGACCCAAGCATCGTTATAGCCATTACCAGAGAATAAGATACGTTCATGTTTCTTAACGGTATCTTTGACTAAATCATGGATGGCTTTATCTAAATCTTTAGCGCCCTCTAAAACATCCGCGAATTCTTTTAAGGAATTAGCCACTGCGGTATTTAACACCATATTTGCATCAGAAACAGCTTTGTTACTACCTGGCATTCTGAATTCAAATTTATTACCAGTGTAGGCAAACGGGGATGTTCTATTTCTATCAGTGTTATCTTTATTAATACTTGGTAGGACATCACTACCTAAAAGAATCTTTTCTTTATGTGATTCATAAGTTAATTCATCGTTGACGATTGCTTTTAAAACTTTAGTTAATTCATCCCCTAAGAAGATGGAGATAATAGCTGGTGGGGCTTCATTTTTACCTAAACGATGATCGTTAGAGGCTGACGCCACACTTATTCTTAATAAGTCTTGATATTCATCGACCGCTTTAATGATTGCGGCTAAAAAGAGCAAGAATACTCTATTTTCAAACGGTGTATCGCCTGGATGTAATAAGTTAATACCTGTATCAGTGGATATACTCCAGTTATTGTGTTTACCACTACCATTTACGCCATCAAATGGCTTTTCATGGAATAAGATAACAAAGTGGTGTTTATCCGCAATCTTAGTCATAATTTCCATCACTAATTGGTTTTGGTCACACGCTAAGTTACATGTCGTATAGATATTAGCGAGTTCGTGTTGGGCTGGTGCCACTTCGTTATGTTCCGTTTTAGCGGAGATACCTAATTTCCAAAGTTCTCTATCGACTTCTTCCATAAATTGAGCGACACGTGGCTTAATAACACCAAAATAATGGTCATCTAATTCTTGACCCTTTGGTGCGGGAGCGCCAAATAATGTTCTACCGGTAAGACATAAGTCTAATCTCTTTTCAAATAGACTCTTATCAACAAGGAAGTATTCTTGTTCTGGACCAACATTGGTGACGATATGTTTAACATCATTCATCTTTAAAGCCTTGAACACTCTTAAGGCTTCTTTATTTAAAGCATCAATACTTCTAAGTAATGGTGTCTTTTTGTCTAAAGCATGTCCACCATAGGAACAGAACGCTGTTGGAATACATAAAGTATGGTCTTTAATAAAGGCATAACTTGTTGGATCCCAAGCTGTATAGCCTCTAGCTTCAAAGGTGCTTCTTAATCCACCTGATGGGAAAGAAGAAGCATCTGGTTCACCTTTAATTAATTCTTTACCACTTAACTCTAAAACTGGATTACCACTTTCCACGTTAGTTAAGAAACTCTCATGTTTTTCAGCGGTGATACCTGTGAGTGGTTGGAACCAGTGGGTATAATGGGTTGCCCCATTAGCGATAGCCCAGTCTTTCATCGCTTCTGCGACTTTATGGGCTAATGATGAATCTAAAGATTCACCATTTTTAATTGTTTGTTCTAATTTATCAAAAACTTCTTTGCTCAGTGCTTTACGCATGGCGTTTTCATTGAACACTAGTTTTCCAAATTCTTCTGGAACGATTTTCATAATATTCTCCTATTCATATTCGATAGTCGCTGGTGGCTTACTAGTGATGTCATAGACCACTCTATTCACACCTTTGACTTCATTGACTATTCTTCTACTTGCCTCATCTAATACGCGATAAGGTAGTCTTACATAATTAGCAGTCATAAAGTCGTCTGTACTAACAGCGCGTAACGCAATCGCGTATTGATAAGTTCTTTTATCCCCCATCACACCAACGCTTTGCATATTAGTTAACACAGCGAAATATTGACTAATCTTTCTTTGATATTTGTTTTTAGCGATTACTTCTCTAAAGATATAATCCGCTTCTTTAAGAATTTCTAATTTCTCATCAGTGATATCTCCGATAATACGGACCGCTAAACCTGGACCTGGGAAAGGTTGTCGGAACACTAATGCTTCATCAATACCCATTTCTAAACCGAGTTCTCTGACTTCGTCTTTAAATAGTTTAGAAAGAGGTTCAATAATCTTTTTAAATGGTAAGTTTTCTGGTAAACCACCAACGTTATGATGGCTCTTAATGGTGTTGCCATTGATGGAACCAGATTCAATAACATCGGGATAGATTGTGCCTTGCGCTAAATAATCAATACCCTTTAACTCATTAGCGACTTTACTAAAGACATCAATAAATGTTTTACCAATAATATGTCTTTTCTTTTCTGGTTCTTTAACACCTTTTAAGGCAGACATAAAATCTTTACGAGCGTCGACTTTAATGAAATTAAGGTCGTATTTAGAGAACCGCTCAACAATTTCTTCAGTTTCGTTTTTTCTCATAAAGCCATGGTCAACATAAACGCATGTTAAATTTTTACCAACAGCGTGGCTTAATAAGACTGCGGCTACGGAAGAATCAACACCACCAGAAAGGGCTAATAATACTTTCTTATCCCCGACTTCTTTTTTGATTTCTTCAATCGCTTGTTTATAGTAGTCTTTCATCGACCAATCACCTTTCGCGTGACAAACACGTTCAAGGAAAGCTTTAATCATTTCTTTACCACATTGTGTATGTTCCACTTCTGGGTGAAATTGCACACCATAGAAGTTCTTTTCTTCATTATAGATAGCGGCATACTCGCAGTTTTTCGTGGTCGCACTTACTTTAAAACCACTAGGAATCTTTTCGACATGGTCACCATGACTCATCCAAGCGACACTTTTATTTGGTAAGCGTTTAAATAAGGGGCAATGTGTATCAAAATGGGCCACTGCTTTACCATATTCTCTACCCTTATCATCTTGAGCGGGAGTAACTTTACCCCCTAAGAGATGCACCATTAATTGCATACCGTAGCAAATGCCTAAAACAGGAATACCTAATTCGAATATTGCGGGATCAACTTTAGGGGAGTTTTCTAAATAGACACTATCTGGGCCACCAGAAAGAACAATGCCTATTGGATTCTTACCCTGAATGAAAGTTGTCGAAGTAGTCCAAGGTAATACCTCGCAATAGACATTGTTCTCCCTTATTCTTCTAGCGATGACTTCAGAATATTGAGCACCAAAATCGATGACTAGTACTGTCTCGTGTTCCATATTATTTGCCCTCCAATGCATTGGAGATTAAGCCGATAAATAATGGATGTGGCTTAGTTGGTCTAGATTTGAATTCTGGATGGAACTGAGAGCCAATATGATATTTGTTAGCAGGAGCTTCCACGATTTCTACGAGTGACTTATTTGGAGATAAACCACTGAGTCTTAAACCCTTATCGATAAAGTCTTGACGGTAGATATTGTTAAACTCATATCTATGTCTATGACGTTCATTAATCATGTCTTTGTTATAGAGGGATTTCGCTAAAGAATCTTTTTGTAATGAGCATGGATAACTACCAAGTCTCATGGTCGCCCCTTTAGCGACGATATTAACTTGCTCTGGTAATAAGGCAATAACTGGATGTGTAGTCTTTTCATCAAATTCACTACTATTAGCGTCTTTATAACCTAAAACATTTCTAGCGTATTCAATGACCATCACTTGCATACCTAAACAAATACCTAAGCAAGGGATATTGTTTTCTCTAGCGTATTTAGCGGATTCCACCATGCCTTCAATACCACGTGTACCAAAGCCACCTGGGATAATAACGCCATCTGCTTCTTTTAATGTTTCTTTAACATTTTTGGAAGTGATCTTTTCACTATCAATCCAAAGGATTTCCGCTTTAGCGTCTAACGCACTAGCGGCGTGGAAGATTGATTCTTCAACGCTTAAATAAGCATCGTGTAATTGAGTATATTTACCCACTAAAGCGATTTTAACTTTCTTATGAGCATTCTTAATCTTATCTACCATTAAGGTCCACTTTTCTAAATCTGGTTTAGTAATTGGTAAGTGTAACTTTTCACAAACAATATCAGTTAAACCTTCGTTTTCTAATAGAAGTGGCACTTCATAAATACTAGAAGCTGTTAAGTTTTCAATAATCGCTCTTTTATCAATATCGCATAATAAAGCAATCTTATCTTTGATTTCTTGAGTAAGTGGTTGTGTGCTTCTACAAACAAGAACATCTGGTTGAATACCTAAAGAGTTTAGTTCTCGTACACTATGTTGCACTGGTTTACTTTTAAGTTCACCACTACCAGGTATTTCAACAATTAATGGAACATGGATATAGATAACATTATCTCTACCCTTATCTTGACCGACTTGTCTAACGGCTTCTAAGAATGGTAAAGATTCAATATCACCAACCGTACCACCGATTTCACAAATGGCGATATCAATGTTTTGTTGTTCAGAGATATAAATCCATCTTTTGATTTCATCAATGACATCAGGGATGATTTGAACTGTTCTACCGAGGTAGCCACCTGTTCTTTCTCTATTGATAACATTCCAGTAGACCTTACCAGAAGAAACAGAGCAGGAAGCATCTAAAGGAACATTAGTGAATCTTTCATAGTGACCTAAGTCTAAATCTGTTTCCGCTCCATCATCAGTGACAAATACTTCACCATGTTGATAAGGAGACATAGTACCTGGGTCAACATTTAAATAAGGATCAAACTTTTGATTCTTAACACTATATCCTCTTTGCTTTAATAAACGGGCTAAAGAAGCAGCGCAGATGCCCTTACCTAATCCTGAAACAACGCCACCAGTAACAAATATGTATTTCATAATTCGACAACCAACTATGGCGATATACTATCATGCGAATAATGAAACAATAAAATACATATAACGTTATGGTTATCATATCTTTTTTGTATGTTATGTTTTCTTTACCAGATATCAAAAGAAAAAGCTTTATTTCTTATAATAATCGTATAGCTTTTTAAACGCAGGTAATGAATTTACAATTTGTTTATAAGATACACAATAGGCAATTCGTATATATCCTTTATAGCTAAATGGATCGCTTGGTACGAGAAGTAATTCAAACTTTTTAGCGGTTTCACTAAAAGCTTCAGCGTCTTCCTCTAACGCTTTCATAAATAAATAGAAAGCTCCTGTTGGATAGATGACATCATAACCAATTTCTTTTAATGCATTATATAAAGTATCTTTATTCTTTTTATATTCTTCTAGATTAGATGTATGCCCTAGTACATAAGGCACCATATGTTGAAATAAAGCGGGAGCGCATATATAACCAAGCATGGAAGCCGCACCACAAATAGCTGCGTAAACATCTTCGACATCTTCACATTTAGGATTCACTAAGATATAGCCAATTCTTTCTCCTGGAAGAGATAAGCTTTTAGAAAATGAATAGCAGACTATTGAGTTAGGATAGTAATTAGTAACAAAAGGATATTTTTCATTGCCATATAATAATTCTCTATATGGTTCATCACTTACTAAGTATATTGGATGATCATATTCCTTTTCTTTCTTTGAAAGAATAGCGCTCATCTTCTTAATTGTTTCTTCAGTATAAAACGCTCCTGTAGGATTATTAGGGCTATCGTAAATAACTATTTTAGTTTTATTAGTAATCTTATTTTCTAAATCAATGAAATCAGGAAGGAAATCTGAATCAGGATTAACGGTGACTAGTTTACCGCCTACTGCTTCTGTATATGTACGATATTCAGGAAAATGTGGAGCGAATACTATCACTTCTTCATTAGGGAACACTAAGGCTTTAGTGACTATTGCTAAAGAAGCGGCAGCACCACAAGTCAGGAAGATGTATTTACCAATAACTGCAGTGTTATATGTTTTATTTAAATAAGAAGCAATATTGTCTCTTACATCAATGTTACCAGGAGAAACTGTGTAACCATGTATCTTCACGGAATCTTTTTCGCTTAATAATTTAATGAGTGTTTCATTAACAATACTAGGTGCAGGAATAGAGGGATTACCAATACTAAAATCATAAACATTATCATCCCCTATTACTTTCTTTCTAGCGAGACCATATGTATATAAGTCTCTAATCGTGGATTGGCTATAACCAATGTCTAGCATTTTCTTATCAAACATATGTAAACATTCCTTTATAGAAAAACACTATCACATTGAAATAAGTATAAATAAATACATATAATGAAATGGTTGTTATACATTTTTCGTATGATAGGAGATCATTTATGGATTTAAAGACATTAAGATATTTCGTCGTTGTTGCTGAAGAATTAAATATTACTAGAGCTAGTAAGATTTTAATGATGAGTCAACCACCTCTCTCTAACCAAATTAAAAATTTGGAAGAAGAATTAAACACAACTTTATTTATTAGAGGTAAGAGGCATTTAGAGTTAACTGATGAAGGTCGATACTTATATCAAAAAGCTAAAGATATTCTTTTGTTAAACGATAAAACCATTAATGAAATCTTATTAATGAACAAAGGTTTAAGTGGCACGATTGGTATTGGTCTAGTTGAAGGTACCGCCCCTGATATTGCTGCGGAATGGATTAGTGAATTCTTAAAAATGCATCCACATGTGAAGTTTAGAATCTTAGATGGTAACAGTGATGATCTTATAGACAAAATGAGAGCGGGTTTAATCTCACTTGCCGTTATTACTTCTCCATATGATCAAATACTTTTAAATAGTTTTAAAGTTGGTGAAGAAAAGATGGTCGCCTTAATGAATAAAGACCATCCATTAGCGAAGTCGCCTAATGAGAAAATCACTATTGAACAATTAAAAGACGAGAAGATTATTGTGCCTAGCAGAAAAATACATGTCGATGCGATTGTTAAATGGTTCAAAAAAGACCACTTCGAACCTAATATCGTTTGTGAGATGGATAACTACTTAGATGCCGCTGCTATGGCGGGTCGTGGTGTTGGTATCTCCATCTTCCCTAAGACAGCTTATATTATGAATAACTCCTTAATCTCCAAAGAGATTGAAGGCGAAGAGAAAAAAGTCGATTACCTCTTCGTCTGGCGTAAGGGTCATCAACTCTCAACGTTAGAAGAAAACTTCATCGACTTTATTAAAAATAAGTATAGTAAATAATTTTTTTCAGTTGTTTATCCCATATTTATATTTATATCTCTACATACTATATATAACTATTACTATAAGTAAATATAAATATAGGGATACCCCAAATCATTAAAATTTTCTTGTTGATTTCAAGCTTTTTTGCGCTTTATCATATAGTCACTGTATGGCAAAGAAAACGAATGAAAAATATGACCTCAAATTAATCGAAGCATTGAAAAAGCTTCCGTCACAAATTGAAGACAAGAGACATGGATTTATCATTCAAATCAGAGATGACAAAGCCAGAAGCAATGAGACTCGATTCCAACATATCGCTAAAAAGATGCACGAACTTAAAGTAAGAGATATTGAATCAATTCCCGAAGGAATAAGAAACTATGTAAAGTTTACAACCAGTAAAGAATTAAAAGACACTTACTATTACTATATAAATAGGAAAGGAATGGATAAAGGCTTTATTCAATTAGCCATAAAACTCAAAGAGGGGGAGAAGAAAGTTTACTATATAAAAACAATCTTTATTGCCTATCGAATAAAAGATTATTGATATCAATAAAAATTTGATATAATTAATTCGTCAAAGGTGGAGAATCAGTGCGCGACCACGACGCACCTAGAAATAGGTGGCTACGGTGTTCCAGGATGGTAACTGCCCTGGTTGACGAATGAAAAACGTTCCCAAATCAGGAACGTTTTTATTTTTTATTAGTTAATAGCTTAATAACTAAGCATAATACCCTAGTAGCGGTCTCTAACTCTTTTAAAGAGACAAACGTTGGGGCAATTCTAATATGTGAATTATCTGGGTCTTTACCATATGGGTATGCACTTCCCGCAGCGGTCAATGTCACTCCTAATTCTTTACACTTAGCGACGACTTCTTTAGCGATGCCTGGAACATATAAAGAGATAAAGTATCCACCTGTTGGTTTAGTAAATGTCGCAATACCCTTAAGTTCTTCTTCAAAGATGTTTAACACTGTTTCAAACTTTGGTTTTAAGATTGCAGCATGCTTCTTCATATGTTTGATAATCGTTGGTTTATCTTTTAAGAATTCTGCGTGTCTTAATTGATTTAATTTATCAAAACAAATGGTTTGATACTGTAAGTAATCTAAATAGTCTTTCTTATTGTTAAGAGAGAAGCCCACCGCGGAAACACCGCTACCTGGGAATGTCATCTTAGAAGTAGAAGCAAAGATATACACTAAATCTTCAGTGCCATTTTTTAAACATTCATCATAAATGTTAAGTACTGGTTCTTCTTCCCCGCTAAAAGATAGCTGAGATGTATATGTGTTATCCCAGTAAATTCTAAAGTCTTTAGAGGCTGGTTTAAGTTTAGCGAATCTTCTAATCACTTCATCACTATAGATGATACCTGTTGGATTAGAATACTTAGGAACACACCAAATACCTTTAACCGTTGGATCTTTGATATACTCCTCAATCATATCCATATCTGGTCCATCATCATTAATTGGGATATTAATCATTTCAAAACCAAAATATTCCGTCATGGCGAAATGTCTATCATATCCTGGAACAGGACATAACCATTTAAGTTTTTCTTGTTTGGAGAATGGTACACCGCCTTCAATACCCACAAGCATAGCCTTCACTAATAAGTTATGCATGATGTTTAAAGAAGAGGCACCACAGACAACAGTGTTCTCTACAGGGATTTCCATAATCTCAGCGAATAACTTTTTGGCTTCTGGAATACCTTCTAAAGCACTATAGTTACGGCAGTCAATGTCTTCATCAAAGCAT
>CAMKQK010000036.1:0-11308 GCA_946414915.1 uncultured Caryophanales bacterium | reverse complement strand
TTTCTCTTCTGTATAAGAAAAATCTTCATATCTTCTAGGGAGATGATTGATGACATCATATGGGGTAAAGATGCCCATTTGTCCGAGCAAATAGTTAAGACGTGGAGACTTGGTTAGTTTATCCATAAATTAATTATGAATAATTATCCTTAGAATTCCAATAATAAAACGCTGCAAATTATGCTGAAAAAATGTCATTCTATGACATATATTTTGATATTTACTTATCAGTTCTTTAAAGTATAGTTGGTGAGAAGAAATTATGAACATTAATAAAAATTGGGTGTTTTATCGTTTAAATGAACCTGAAAAAAAGATAAACGTTGATTTGCCATATGACGCCATGCTTAGAGAGCCAAGAGATATCTCTCATTTAGGGGGAGACAAGGTCTCATTTTTTAAAGGCGATAATTATGGTTATGAAAAAATCATTAATATTGAAAAGAAAGATCATGTTTTCTATTTGGAATTTGAAGGTGTCTACCACCATCCTATTATCTATATAAACGGGAAACAAATTTATGAAAGAGAATATGGCTATATTGGTTTTGTCATTAACATTACTGATTATTTAAAAGATGGAGATAATCTCATTAAAGTGACTGCGAAAAACGATGATCAGCCTAACTCTAGATGGTATTCTGGAGGAGGTATCTACCGTAATGTTCACTTGCATGTTTTGCCAAAGGTCCATATCATTCCTCAGTCATTTAAAATCAACACTCTTGATTACAAATTAGGAAAAATTGAATTTAAGACTAAATTAAATAAAGAAGCTGATTTGTTTTTAGAAATATTTGATAAAGATAACGCCTTAGTGTTAGAGAAGAAATATCACGCATCTGATATCAATGATGAATTAATTATTGATGCCGCTAAACTATGGGATGTAGATAATCCATATTTATATACCGCTAAAATCAAAATAGAAGATCAAGAAGAATCCTTAAGATTTGGTATTAGAGGTATTGAATTAGATAAAGAGAAAGGCCTATTAATTAATGGTAATAAAACCATCCTTTATGGTGCTTGTATCCATAGTGATAATGCTTTATTAGGCGCAGAGAGTTATCGCGAAGTTGAATATCGTAAAGTCAGGCAACTTAAAGAACTTGGTTATAACGCTGTTAGAAGTGCGCACAACCCAGTATGCAAAGACTTTTTAGATGCTTGTGATGAACTTGGTTTATACGTCATGGATGAATACTGCGACTGCTGGTACATCCATAAAACAAAATTTGGTTATTCCAATTTCATGGAAGATAACTATGAACAAGACTTATTAGATATCGTTGAAAAGGATTATTCCCATCCTTCTGTTATTTTATATTCAACCGGAAACGAAGTTAGTGAAACTAGTGAAAAAAGAGGCATTGAACTCCAAGGTAAAATGAATGAGATTTTACATAAGCTTGATAATTCCAGATTAACAACATGCGGCATTAATGTTTTCTTTAACGGCATTGCTCATACCCCTATTGCCACATATTCCAATAAAAAAGCTGAAGATGAATTTAAAAGCAAACCAAAGGTTGAAGGCAGTTCCGATATCTTTAATACACTAGGCAATATGTTAGGTGCGGGCTTTATGAAAAGAGGGGCCACTCTTCATATTGTTGATAAGAATACCAGAGGAGCCTTTGCTAACATGGATGTCGCTGGTTATAACTATGGTATCCTCCGCTATAAAAAAGACGCTAAAAAATATCCTAATAGATTTATATGTGGTACAGAAACTTTCGTCTCTGATGCTGCACTTTTCTATGAAATAGTGCATCAAATTCCTCGTGTCATTGGTGATTTTGTGTGGACGGGATTAGATTATTTAGGTGAAGCTGGTTTTGCTAGTGAAATCAACAACAAAGATTTTGAATATTTAAAAGATCGTTCTGGCTGGCTCACCGATGAAGGCGGAAGAAAAGATATATGTGGAGATACCACAAGTGAAGGCGATTATACTGTGGTTGTCTTTAGAAAGAAAGTTATCGATATCGGTGTTGTTTCTCCTTATGACATTAGATGTAAATGTAAAAAAGCGGCATGGAGATTCAATCATGCGGTGCGTAGCTATTCATTTCCTGGCGAAGAAAAAAATAAGTGCACATTCTATGTCTATTCCTATGCCCCAATGATTGAGTTTTATCAAAATAATAAATGCATTAAAAAGGCAAAAATCGATCCAAAGAAGTGCTTTGTAAAGTTTAATGGAAAATACATCCCTGGCACTATTAAAGCGGTGGCTAAAGATTTAAATGGCAACGTTTTAAGTGAGGTTTCATTAAAGACCGCTAGTGAAGATATCAAACTTAGATATTATAAAGAAGAATATCCTGAAGCTGATAGATTTGCTTATGTTCATTTCTCATTCGCGGATAATGAAGGCAACTCTAACATCCACGAAGAAAAGAATATTGAAATTAACGAAGTTAAAGGTGGCAAACTCCTCAGATTAGGTAACAGTGCTTCTTATAATAAAGTTGGCTATTTAACTAATAAAATAAAGACCTATCACGCTCGTGGATTGGCCATCTTCGAATTCGATGATAATTCTAAAGAAATAAGCTTCTTAGTTAATAGCGAATTAGGTCAAGAAAAGATCATCATTAAACGTTAATTATCATTTAGCGCAATCAAAAAATCGGCTTTTGCCGATTTTTATAATTTCAAATGTTTTACCTATTTCTTAAATGGGTTTTCCTTCGGATAAGGCAAGGAAACTGGTTGATTATAACCGATAAACTCCACGCCTAAGTATTTAAACACTTCGAATAGAGTCTTTCCAAAATGGCCGAAAGCTACCGCTCCATGATGTGGGAAGCCTTTTTCAATCAAGACATGACGGTAAAATCTTTCCATTTCTTTAATAGCAAAAACGGCAATTGAACCAAATGAATGTGTGGCCACAGGAAGAATTTCACCTTCTGCGACATATGCATATAGATGATTGTCTGAAGTAGATTGAAGACGATAGAATGTTACTTTCCCCGCTTTTAAGTCACCTTCCAAAGTGCCGTTTGTCACTTCTCTTGGCAAACTTCTAGCCATGATTTTTTGATACTTCATTGTGGGATTACAAACTAGTTTTGAACAAGTGTTACCGCAGTGGAAACCCATAAACGTATCACGGAAAGAATATGGATACTTATTCTTTATATTTTCCTCATACATTTCTTTTGGCACAGTATTATTGATATCTAATAATGTCACAGCGTCTTCGCTAATACAGGTGCCAATAAATTCACTCAAGCAACCATAAATATCGACTTCGCAAGAGACTGGAATGCCTCGACCTGTTAATCTTGAATTAACGTAACATGGCACAAAGCCAAACATAGTTTGGAAAGCTGGCCAGCATTTGCCAGCAATAGCAACATATTCTTTATATCCTTTATGCTTTTCTACCCAATCTAATAAAGTGAGTTCATATTGGGCGAGTTTAGGCAATACTTCAGGAATTTTATTACCGACACCTAACTCCTGTTCCATATCTTTTAAAACATCTTTGATACGTGGATCGTTTTCGTGTTTTAAGAACGATTCATATAAATCGAGTTCGCTATTTTCTTCAATTTCAACATCGATATTAAATAGTTGTTTGATTGGAGCGTTACACGCCATAAAGTTTTGTGGTCTTGGACCAAATGAGATGATTTTTAATTTGCTAAGGCCAATTAAGGCTCTAGCAATTGGAATGAAATCATGAATCATTTTGGCACAATCACTTGCGTCACCAACTGGAGATTCAGGAATATAAGCATTAATGTTTCTAAGCTTTAAATTATAAGAAGCGTTGAGCATGCCACAGTACGCATCGCCTCGATCGCTAGAAAGAACACCGACATTTTCTTCTTCTGCCGCGCAGAACATCTTCGGTCCATTAAAGTGTTTAGCTAATAATGTTTCAGAAATTTCTGGACCAAAATTACCTAAATAGACACACAAGGCATTACAGCCATGTTCCTTAATATCACTTAAGGAATTAACCATGTCTATTTCGCTTTCAAAAATACAAATTGGACATTCGTATATTTCATCAGCGGAATAAGCTTTTTTATATGCTTCTACGAGAGCTTTTCTTCTTTTAATTGATAATTCAATTGGGAAACAGTCTCTACTAACCGCGACGATACCAACTTTCACTTGTGGAATATTATTCATGATTTCAATTCTCCTTTTGCCCATAATAGGCATGCGGGCCATGTTTTCTTTCGTGATGTTTCTTTTCTAAAACTTCACTAATTTTATTATCTCCAGGATTAAGAATATCAGTTAATAAATTCATTTGGCATATTTTTTCTAAAACTAGGGCGTTATTAACAGCATCTTGGGCGTTTTTACCCCACGCAAATGGGCCATGCGAGGCTACCAAAACAGCGGGTGTAAATTCATAATCGCGATTTTTAAATGTTTCAACGATGACTTTACCAGTATTTATTTCATAATCATTTTGGATTTCTTCTTTATTTAATTCTCTTGAACAAGGGACTTCTTTAAAGAAGGAATCTGCGTGAGTTGTACCATAAGGTATAATAGCCTTTTTGGCTTGGGCAAAAGAGGTCGCATAAGTTGAGTGCGTATGAACCACGCCACCAATATGAGGGAAGTTTTTATAAAGTTCTAAATGAGTGGGAGTGTCACTTGATGGTTTTAAATGTCCTTCCACTACTTGTCCGTTTAAATCAACAATCACAATATCATCGGCCTTCATATCTTCATAAGCCACACCAGATGGTTTAATGGCGATGACACCTTGAACTCTATCAATTTCACTGACATTGCCCCAAGTTAAAGTGACAAGACCTAATTCCGCTAGTCTAAGGTTTGCTTTGAGCACTCTTCCCTTTAACTCTAGATACTTGCTTTCCATTTATCTTTGTACCCTGCCACTAGATCCACCATTAACTAAGGCTTTAACTTCGTTAACGGAAACCATATTATAATCGCCTTCAATGGAATGCTTTAAGCAACTTGCAGCGACCGCAAATTCAATGGCGTCTTGTTCTTTATATTCGTTTCTAAAGGCATAAATTAAACCAGCACCAAAGGAATCTCCACCACCCACTCTATCAACGATATGCATCGCGTATTTTTTAGAGAAATAGGCTTGTCCGTCTTTGGCGTTATAAAGCATGGCTGACCAATTATTATCGTTAGCAGAAATGGATTCTCTTAAAGTGATAGCCACGTATTTAAAGTTGAATCTATCACTTAGTTTTTTGGCTACTTCTACATAACCATCTTTATTTAATTTGCCGCTTTCAATATCAGTACCACTAGCTTCAATACCAAAGACGTCTTTTGCGTCTTCTTCGTTAGCGATGCAAATATCGATGTACTCACAAAGTTTACTCATGACTTCGTTAGCTTCTTTATTTGACCATAACTTTTTACGGAAGTTTAAATCACAAGAAATGTTAATGTGACGTTCTTTGGCTTTTTTGCAAGCTTCTTCACAAATTAAAGCCACTTCTTTAGATAAGGCGGGAGTGATGCCAGTAAAATGGAACCAATCGACATTTTTAAATATCTTATCCCAGTCAAATTCTTCTTTTTTTGCTAAAGCAATAGAGGAATTAGCGCGATCATAAATGACTTTGCTTGGTCTTTGAGAGGCACCTTTTTCACAGTAATAAATACCCACTCTATCGCCACCTCTAATAATTTCACTAGTATCGACGCCAAATTGTCTTAAACTATTGACCGCCATTTGTCCAATTTCATGGCTTGGTAATTTGCTAACAAACTTCACTTCTTGATTAAAGTTCGCTAAAGAAACAGCGACATTAGCCTCTGCTCCACCAAAGGTCGCTTCAAATTTATTAGATTGGACAAATCTAAGATAGCCGGCTGGGGCTAATCTCAACATTAATTCACCAAATGTAACGACTTTCATTATCTATTTCCTCCAATGATTTCTATTGCTCTTTTAGTTTTGTTTTCAATTTCTAAAGGTGTACCTTTCATCATCCAACTACCACCACAGGCAATGATCTTTTCAAAAGCTAAATATTCTAAAACGTTATCTTCGTTGATGCCGCCTGTCACCATGACCTCTATTTGTGGGAAAGCAGAACAGATCGCTTTTAAAGTTTTAACACCGCCTAAATTACTAGCAGGGAAGAACTTCACAATATTTAAATCAAGTTCTAAAGCTTGCATGATTTCTGTTGGTGTGGCGACACCTGGAATATATGGAATATCGTATTTCTTACAAACTTCGGCTACTGAAGAAGATAATCCTGGTCCCACAATGTACTTAGCGCCGCTTCTAATGGCGGTTTCGCATTGTTTGGCATTAATTATTGTTCCCGCGCCAATTAAGGCTTCTGGATAGGTTTTTGTTAAAAGTTTGAGTGCTTCTTCCGCACATGCAGTACGGAAAGTAATCTCAGCCACAGGAAGGCCACCTTTAATAAGAGCTTCCATCGTTGGAAGTGCGTCATCTAAATTATTAATAACCACGACTGGCACTAATTGATATTTTTTAATTTGTTCAAAAATATTCATAAACAAAAACCTCTAAAGTTTTAATAACGACTTTATATTAAAGTAACAGATGTTTTTTACTAATCTTTCAGCGTCAACTTCGCTATATTCGCCATAGATTACTTTATTAGCGACATAATTACACAAAATTCTTCTAAAGAAATCGAATCTCACATAGCTAGAAAATGATCTCGAATCAGTGAGCATTCCTAAGTTATTACCTAATAAAGCATATTCAGAAACTAAATCTAAATTTCTCTTAATGCCATTTAATGTATCGTTAAACCACCAAGCCGCGCCTATATAGACATGACGATATGCTCCTGAAATACACGCTAAAGAGGAAATGGTATTTGGGTTTAAGGTATAGAGAATAATAGTTGGTCTATCTTCATCGTTGAAACTATCTAAGAATTTGATGAGGTTAGTAGTATCAATTTCTTTACTCATCACATCAAAACCAGCATCAACGCCAACAGTCTTAAACATCTTTGTATTGATATTACGAGTGACCGCAAAATGGAGTTGCACGACGATATCTCTCTTTTTATATTCACTCATTAAGAAATGTAATAAGTGACCAAATAAACTGTCTTTTTCTTCTTTGGTTAATGAATCTTTCTTAACGAATAATTGTTTGGCTAATTTTTCATCAGCGATATTGTTTGGAAAATCTAAAAAGCCATGGTCAGAAATACGACATCCTTTTTTAGTAAAGTAGTCTAAGCGAGAAACAATAGCCTTTTTTAAATCATCTAAAGAGACTATTTCAAAGCCACATACTTTTTCTAATTCTTTTGAGTATGTATTATCTAAAGATAATAATTTATCAGGTCTAAATGTTGGAGAAACATTGATGCCTTCATAGACTTGATGGTTTTTTAAATCTTCAACTGGGTCATTAGTGGTCGCAATAAATTCGATATTAAAACTTTTTAAAAGCGATCTCACTGACATACTTTTAAGTTTTTCATTCGCTCTTAAATAGATGCTATGAGCGGTATCTTTATTTAACGCTTCTTCAATACCAAAGATTTCTTTAAGTTCAAAATGCGTCCAATAATATAAAGGGTTACCAATTAGCATTGGCATGATTTCAGCGTACTTATAAAACTTTTCTTCATAGGAGGCTTCACCCGTGATGTAATATTCATCAACATCACATAAACGCATCGCCCGCCATTTATAGTGGTCACCTTTCAGCCATAGTTCACCGATATCAGAAAATTTACCATCACGCGCAATTGCGTCTTGATCTAAGTGGCAATGATAATCGATGATTGGTAAATCTTTGACGCTTTTATAAAGTTGATAAGCGTAATCGCTATCTAACAAAACATCATCTGCGAAAAAACTTTTCATATCAGACTCCACTATAGGCATTAAAGCCACCATCAACTGGAATGCATGTGCCAGTCACAAAGCCACTTGCTTCATCGCTCGCTAAGAATAATAAAGCACCATATAAATCTTCAGCTTCACCAAATTTCTTCATTGGTGTAGCACTTAAAATCTTTTCTGTTCGAGCAGTTGGTTCACCGTTTTCGTTGAATAATAAGGCTCTATTTTGATTAGTGACAAAGAAGCCTGGCGCGATAGCGTTAACTCTAATACCACATGGGGCAAAATGGACCGCTAACCATTCGGTGAAATTTAAAATACCAGCTTTAGCCGCACTATAAGCAGGAATCTTTGTTAATGGGCGATAAGCATTCATTGATGCAATATTTATAATATTTCCACCGCTTTCCACCATGTCTTTAGCGAAAACTTGCGTCACTAAAAATGCTGAGGTGATATTTAAATCAAAAACGAATTTAAGGCCACTTTCTTCTAAAGCAAAGAAGTCTTTGACACCACTTAAATCTTTTTGCATATATTCATTATCAGTTGTGGCTTTCGGGGAATTACCACCCGCACCATTGATTAGGAAATTAACTTTGCCAAACTTCTCATTGATAATTTCTTTAGCGGCAATGATGTTTTGCTTATCTAAGCAGTTACATTTCACTGCGATAGCATTTTCACCAATTTCATTAGCGTATTTCTTCGCGGCTTCTTCGTTAATATCTAGAAGAGCGACCTTAGCGCCACATTCCGCTAAAGCTTTAGCGAACCCACTCATTAATACGCCACCCGCTCCTGTAATAGCGATGACTTTATTTGTTAAATCGATTTTAAAAGGTAATTTCATAATTATTTATCTCCTTCTTCTTTTTCTATCATTTCAAATAGGCCATTGATATAAGCCGCTCCTAAAGCGCGGTCATATAAGCCATATCCTGGTTTAGCTTCTTCACCAAAGATGTTTCTTCCATGGTCTGGTCTAACATAACCATCAAAGCCGTTTTTGACGAGACATCTCACGATATCTGCCATATCAAGGCTACCGGCTTTAGAATAATGACCCACTTCACAGAACGAATCGTGATCATCAGTCCATAAGACATTTCTTAAATGCACAAAGTGCACACGACCTTGCTTGGTGTATTTTTCCGCCATATGAGAAAGATTATTATTTCTTCCAGCGCCAAAAGAACCAGTACAAAGAGTTAAACCGTTATTTATAGATGGAACGGCGTGAAACATCTTATCTAAATCAGCTTCATTAGAAACGATTCTTGGCAAGCCAAAAATATCCCATGGAGGATCATCTGGATGGATGGCCATTTTAACATTAACTTCATCACAAACAGGAATGACTTTCTTTAAGAAATAAACGAGATTATTAAATAAATCTTCGTGTGATATGTTTTGATATTCTTTTAACAAGTTTTGTAATTCATCAGGGGTATAGCTTTCATCCCAACCAGGTAAATGAAGATTATTTGGATCGACTTTTTGGAAATCTTCATAGGAATAAGATAAAGAGTTACTACCATCTTTATTTTGATGATGCATTTCCGTTCTTAACCAGTCAAAGACAGGCATGAAGTTATAGCAGACACATTTGACACCTACTTTAGCGGCGCGACGAACGTTTTCGCAGTAATTAGCAATCAATTGATCTCTATTGTCTTTACCTAATTTAATATCTTCATGAACTGGAATAGATTCGATGACTTCCATTTCTAAACCATAAGAATTTGCGAGTTCTTTAAGTTTAATTAGTCTTTCTAAAGGCCAAACTTCCCCAACTGGAACATCATAGACCGCAGTCACAACCCCACTCATATTTGGGATTTGACGAATGTAATTCAAAGGAATGCAATCTTTTTCCCCATACCAACGAAATGTTAGTTTCATATTATTTCCTCACTACTTTCGTTTATATAATAAAACAGGGCAAAAAATAAAAGAATTGCAGTATAAATACATTTTATATTGCATTTTGTCCACAAGGCTTATAGTATGAAGCTATGTCTTATAACTTGATTTATCCCAATCTATATTTCGCTCATAAAATTGAAGAAGGACCAAACTTCGGGGAAGTCTTTGAAAAGCACTTTCATTTGATTTATGAAATACTTTACTTTGTAAAAGGTGATGTTGATTTATATATCGAAAACAAAATCTATCATTTAAAAGAAAACGATTTACTCTTTATTAAACCTGGTCAACACCACTATGTGAAACCAAAAATGGATACGATTTATGAAAGATATGTCATTAAGTTTCCGGAATATCTGATACCTAAAGAATTATTAGAAACACTGAAGAATAAACCAGTTTGCACAAATATAAATGGTTCACCGCTCACTAACTTATTTCAAAGTATTGATTGGCACTATTCATACTATACAGGTGATAACTTATCTCTAGTTTTAGAAAACACGTTAGGGATGATATTAACTTATTATTCCGCTTTAGAAGAAAATAAAGGAAAAGAAACTAATACCACTAATCACAAGATGAGCAAAGTGATTAATTATATTAATGAAAACTTATCGAGCCCCTTACAAATCGCAAATATTTGTGAACACTTCCACTACTCAAAATCTTATATCTGCAAAGAATTTAAAAATGCGATGGGAGTTGCAATTAAAGAATATATTATTGCCAAAAGAATCCTTTTAGCGGATTCTCTTATTCAAAACGGTCATAAACCAATTGAGATATATGAAAAATGTGGCTTTATTGATTATTCCACATTCTATCGTAACTATGTCAAAATCATCGGAAAAGCACCATCACTAGGTGGCGCCAAAACCATATCAATAAGCGATATTAAAGAGAACTAATTCTCTTTTTTAATTGGTAAAACGATGATGATATCAAAGCAATTATTCTTGATATCTAATTCGACCTTACCTTGATATTTCTCCACGATATAATTGATGCTTTTTAAACCAAATCCGTGTTTGGCTTTATCGGCTTTAGAAGTCGCAATAGTATTGCCTTCAAGAATCTTAATTGTGCCTTTAAAGAAATTAGTTTCTTCAATGACAATCTTTTCATCTTGCTCTTTGATGGTTAAAGAGATGAAACGTTGATCTTCATTTAATTGCTTGCTCGCTCTGATGGCGTTATCCATGATGTTACCAAAAATGGAATAGATTTGGGTTGGCGTTAGCATATCTAATTTACTAGCGTCCGCCATACAGGAGAATTTGATGTTGGATTGACGGCATAGCAACGACTTTTCGCATAAGACGACATCTAAAACATCATTACCGGTTTGAATTGTGGAATCATAGAATTCTAAAGCTTTCTTTAATGATTCAACATCTTGTTCATTTAATTTATCTTCCACTTTGTTAATGATTTTCTTTAAATCATGCACTTTTGTGTTGATGGCTTCCATATTGGTTTTAGTGTTTTCAAATTGGATCTTTTCTTGATGGAGAAGTTCTTTAATAACGAGATAGTCCCTATCTTTTTT
>CAMKQK010000035.1:0-12062 GCA_946414915.1 uncultured Caryophanales bacterium | reverse complement strand
AAGCCATTGGTGAAGCGGCTTTCTATGGTCCAAAGCTTGACGTTCAAGTTAAGAGCGCCATTGGTCATGATGTCACATTGAGTACCATCCAACTTGACTATCAATTACCAGAAAGATTTGAACTTACCTATATCGATGAAAAAGGCGAGAAAGCTCGACCAGTTGTCGTCCACCGCGCAATTTTAGGTTCTTTAGATCGTTTCATCGCCTTCTTAATTGAAGAAACAAAGGGTACTTTCCCAACCTGGTTAGCCCCAGTACAAGTTAACCTATTACCTGTTAACAATGATTATCACTTAGAATACGCTAACGAATTATTAGCGAAGTTCAAAGAACATGGTCTTAGAGTGACTCTCGATGATTCCAACGATAAGCTTGGTTACAGAATGAGAAGTTCACAAATGAAGAAGATTCCATACACACTTGTTCTTGGTGATCACGAAAGAGATGATCGAACAGTGACTTATAGAAGATTCGGCGTACAAGAACAAATCACTGTTAGCATTGATGAATTCTTAAAGCTCATCGATGAAGAAATTAAAAATAAAGCGTTACTCGCTTCTGAAAGTAAATAATTGCGATTACATCAAGTTATTATAGCGCGCCTATCATGACGCGCTTTTCTTGTGCACACATACATATGTTGTTTTGTTCGTCTTCTTGTTATAATGAAATTAATCAAGGTGCATATTTAAGAATTAGGGAGATCTTTTTTGCAACCTTAAAACATTGGCACTTTGAGCATATTATTATGCCTACTAGTGATGTAATTAGAACGTATTCACGTATGGGCGATGTTGGCGTCCTCGCTCTTTGCCTTGTGATTTTTATATTATTAATGTTTTCCTACGTCAACAGAACGAAGAGTTTTCGTTTATTTTTAACAATCATTATTCTTCTTGCCGTCGCGGCGATTTGTAATATTGGCTACCACGAACTTCTCTTGTTTTATCGTCCGGAATATAAATATTTAATTTATACACTGAGAATATTATTCCGCTCGCTTTTGTTTGCGGTGTTTTTCTTCTTTACTTTATACGCTACCTCTATTACCAATATCACTAAAAAGCAAACTAATATCATCTTATTTGTTTCTTTGGGCATATTTATAGTGATGGCTAGTTTAGATATTGTACTTACCATCCTAGGTTTAGGATTTAATATTGACGAGTCAGGCGTAGCCTATCAAGGTATTTTTGATATCTTTTTAATAGGTTACTATACCTATATCGTTTTCCTCATCTTTTTGATTATCAGGCTTAGGAAATTTGTCTTTAAGCGTGTTGCTTATGTCTTTTTCGCTGTCATTGCTTTATCAGTCACCATTAGAACATTACAAGTCTTAATAAGAGAAGCCTCGTTAACTACTTTCACTTTTACTCTACCAGTGATAGCGATGCTCTATACCATGCACGCTAACCCATATAACGTTGCAATGGGTACGTTAGATAAATACGCCATGCGTGATATGGTTAAAAACTTATATAAGAAAGATTTAGAATTTATCTTCATGAGTATGACTCTCCCAGATTATGTTGGTGAAGGTAAATCGTTCCCTGAAGAAGTTAAAGTACAAATTAGACGTTTTGCTGCGGAATTATTTAGAGATGGAACTATGTTCCAAATTAATAATGGGCAAGTTATCTTAATTGCGAGAAAAGACCGTAATCCAGACTATGAAGAATGGATGGAAGCAATTCTCAAAGCCTTTAGAGAACAACACTCGTTATTAAAGATTCCATATAAAATTGTCTATGGTGAGTCCTTACAAGGTAAGATTGCGCATAACGAATACGCCGCTTTTATTGAATATGTTAATGACGATATTCCAATTAACGTTACTCACCGCATTAAAGATAGCGATTTAAAACGTTATAAAACTGAAAGTTATATCACCGAACAATTAGCAGATATCGCTAGAAAAGGTGACTTAGATGACCCACGTGTTTTAGTCTTTGCCCAACCTGTTTATAACATCTCCACGAAGAAATACGATACCGCGGAAGCCTTAACGCGTTTAAGATTAGATAAAACTGGTTTAGTTTATCCTGGTACATTTGTGCCAATCGCCGAAGAAAATGAATTTGTGCACGCGATTACTAAGATTGTTCTCAACAAAGCTTGCCAAATCGTTAAGAAGTACCGTCAAGAAGGTTACGCAATCAAACGAATCAGTATCAATGTTTCCATGATCGAACTTAAAAGTGGAGCCTTCTGTAATGACATTATGAAGATTATTAAAGATAACGACGTCGATCCAGAAAATATCGCTATTGAATTAACTGAATCGCAAAACCTTGAAGACTTCATGATTATGAAGGAAAGAATTGAAACTCTTCACGAAAAAGGCATTAAATTCTATCTCGATGACTTTGGTACCGGTTACTCCAACATGGAACGTATTTTCGAGTTACCATTTGATACAATCAAATTCGATAGATCAATGGTCATTGCCTCAAGCGAAGATGAGCGTTCTGGACAGCTCGTTAAAAACCTCGCTAAATTGTTCTCTAATTTCCACTATCGTGTCTTATTTGAGGGCATTGAAAATAATGAAGATGAAGAGCGTTGTTTAAATATGTCCGCGGACTACTTACAGGGTTTCAAATACTCACAACCAATTCCTATCGATGAACTCCATACATTTTTATCTAAACCAAATTAACAAAACTATTTGACACATTATATTAATAATGATAATATCTTATCGCTAAAACGTAGAAAGCAGAGGCACCCGCTTCTCGCCAGACTGACAAAAGTTGGTTGGCTAACGCTACTTCTTATGGGCTAAGAATGTTAACGGGTGCAATATGCATCCGTTTTTTAACAAAAAGGAGTGTGATACTTATCATCGACAATCGCTACGCCAATAACAAAAAACCTGGCAACAACAACCAAAACAAAGATTTAGTTAATGAAAACGTTCGTTTTCCAGAAGTTCTTTTAATCGGACCAAATGGTGAACAAATCGGTACAATGTCTTCTCGCGAGGCACAATTCAAGGCCAATGAATACGATATGGACCTTCTTTGTGTGGCGCCTAACGCCAAACCTCCAGTTTGCAAGATTATCAATTACAGCAAATATCGCTTTGAACAACAAAAGAAAGCCAAAGAAGCCAAGAAAAATCAACACGTTGTAGAAGTTAAGGAAGTCCAATTAACACCACAAATCGGTGGTCATGATATGGATACCAAAGCCAGAGCCGCGCAAAAATTCTTAGAAGCCGGTAACAAAGTTAAAGTTGGTGTGCGTTTCCGTGGTCGTCAAATGACTCATATCGAAGTCGGTCAGGAAGTCATGGATAAGTTCATCGCTCAATTAAGTGAATACGCGAATATTGAAAAGCCATCAGCCATGGAAGGCCGTTGGATGTATGCAATACTCGCCCCAAAGAAGAAGTAGGAGGAAAATATTATGCCAAAAATGAAAAGCAAAAGAGCTTTAATGAAAAGAATTAAGCTCACAGGCACAGGCAAAGTCGTCAGACATCACGCCTATGTTTCACATTTAGCCCCACACAAAACCACAAAACAAAAGAGACACTTAATGAAGTCTGCTGTCTTACACAAGACAGACTACAAGAGAATTAAATTTCTCATCGTTAAATAAGGAGGACACTAGAATATGGCAAGAGTTAAAGGTGGCACAGTCACACACGCCCGTCGTAAAAGAGTTTTAAAAAGAGCCTCTGGTTATTTCGGTAGCAAACACTTATTATTCAAAACTGCGAAAGAACAAGTCATGCACAGCTTACGCTATGCATACATCTCCCGTAGAGACAGAAAGAGAGATTTCCGTAAATTATGGATCAGACGTATCAACGCTGCTTGCAGATTAAACGATATCTCTTATAGCAAATTCATGTTTGGTTTAAAACAAGCTAACATCAACATCAACCGTAAGATGTTATCTGAATTAGCCATCAATGATCCAAAAGCTTTCGCTGATTTAGTGAAAACTGCTAAAAAGGCTTAATTAAGTTAATCAAATAAAAATGCTGAGCAAGTGCTCAGCTTTTTTTGTCTTCGTTTTTCTCTATTTTGTGCACCTTTTTGCAGTATGGGCAAACACAGGATAAATCATTAGTGATCTTCGTGATATTACGATAATGCATCAAGCCTTCCACCATTCTCTTTTGGAAACGCTTATTCTTAGCAAGTTCTTCCTCGTATGGCTTTAACTTATAGTTTTTAATATCGGTAATGAAGTAATCTTTATTCTCTTCTTCACAGTGTGTCTTAATGATTTCTGTACGGCAAACATCACAGTAATAGATATTATTTTCTTTGACCATCTTACCACCACAGAATGGGCAGTTATCAAAGTCATCACTGGAATAAACCATACCTTTAAGAAGTATTTGTTGAATACGTCTAAACGAATCGATGTTGTTAATAGAAACAAGGATATCGTCAGTCTCAAATTCAGGAGATAAAACATGCGTTTCTACTTCCGCATTTGGGAACTTAATAGCGTCTAATGAAGGCACTAAGAATATTTTATATTCTTTATCTTTAAAGAACGTTAACTCTAAAGCGGGATGGCCTTCTACTTTCGTATCTTTTAAAGTTAATTGATATTCTTTAAATGAGAAATGAAGATTAAGTTTCTTAAAGTTAATCTTATCGTCTTTAGGCATTTGGAAATTGAAGTGACCAATAGAGAAAATAGTTAAGAGCTTACAGAAACATAAGTACTCTTTAGGATCGATATCTTCTTTGATGTCTTCAACATCGTTACCATAGATATTTTTCATAAAGCGATAGATTTTTTGATAATCTTTATGCATCGCTAAAATGTTGGTTTTTCTTAATTTGATTTTGCCTTTAACTTTACGCGCTTGCACGAAGACTGGGCGTTTGAGTCTCGCTTCTAAAACGGAAATAATAAAATCCATTCTCGCGATAAGCTTTAAAGCAATATCTGAATAATCGGCAAATGAACGAATATAGCCAGTTTCTAGTTTACCTAACGCTAAATAATAGGATAAGTGATTTTCCCTCTGTAAGAGGTCAATTTCGAGCTTATTATGGGCAAAGACTAAATCAGAGAGAAGACGATTATAATGACGGACGTAATTAAGACAATATGAAACGCATCTAGCAAAGACAACGTTTTCATAAATTGCGTAGTTATCACGATAGTTATTAGTTAATAACTTTCTGGGTCTGATACCATCTTCAGTTAAGTCTTCCCATAACTCTGAATGGTTAGAAGCATAACTCATTGTTTTAGTGTTAATAAGTCGTACCGCTTCCACTGGGACAAGGACGTCTTCATCAATAAGATGGACGATTGGGGTGGCAAAGATTCTCTTTATCGCCCCGAGTGTTTTTTCAATTTCACTAATGCCGGCATCAATTTCTTTAAAATCCACCGATTCTAAAGAAGTGAAGAGATTGATATTAGTGACGGAATAATAATCAAACTCAGGATATGTAATGTTGTCGAATTGGCTAATAAACCTAATGGCATCTTTATATCCTAAAGATTTGGTCATTCTAGAAATCCTCGTTAATCTTATTAATAATGAAGGAAGCGCATTCCATTAAGCCTAACTTTTCAAAAGCATGAGCGAGTTCTTCTTTGTTTTCCACACTCTTGAATTCGAGTTTAGCAACGACTTTGCTTAACAAAATCTTTTCGATAGCTTCGTCCACCATTTTTCTTGGTTCAGTGAAGCAAGAGCAGTAAACGGAAACGAATGTTTCAATTTGCTTTTCAACACGGTTACCAAAGGAAATGTTGTATGGTCTAAGAAGAGCTTCCACTTCTTTAATTGTTGGACTTGTTGAAGCATCAAAGGCAAATGATTTAACAGCTTCATCAATTAATTGTTTAAAGACGTTATAGTCTAAGAAACGTTTGTCAATTGGTTCGTTGAACGCTTTGATCTTATCCGCTCTAGCGGAGAAGTTCATGGTCATCGCACGGTCATAGACTTTATCAGAGATTTCGAATGTTGATTCGTCTCTATTCGCGGTACCGATAAACCAAACGTTTGTTGGAACTTTTAATGTATGACCTTTGATTAATTGTTTATAAGAAAGGTTTTGACCACCTTTAATATTCTTAAGTTGGACGTTAAGTAACTTAAATTCACGCTTATCTTCTTCGTTTTCCATTAAGGAAAGGAAGTCACTGAAGTAGTATTCAATACGGGATAAGTTCATTTCATCGAGAACGATGAATGTAATGACATCTGGAGAGAATTTAGAACGGTATAAAGCTTGCGCGAATTTCTTAGGAGTGAATTTACCAGAGAATTCGTTATAGTAACCGATTAATTCGTTTTTATCTTTCCAAGAAGATTCAACTTCGACGATATAGGCATCACCAAAGATGGCTTCAGCGAAGATTTTTGGTAAAGATGTTTTACCTGTACCAGACATACCTTGAAGGATGCTTAATTTAGAAGAACCTAAACCAGCAATGAATTGGGCAATTTCACTTTCTTTATAAGAAAGGTGTAATCTAGATTCTTTTGCGTATTCCACGATGAATCTCACGATGGTTGGTAAGGAAGCATTCTTGAATGATTCTTGCTTTCTTTGTTCAACGTTAAGTAAGATTTCATCTTCTTCAGCATCAATTTCACTGAAGGCTGGGCAGGCATCGAAGTCTCTGCTTCTCGCATCAGAAACATCTTCTCTACCTAATGGGGAACCACCACCGGCTGGAGCAAGAGCACCGAATTCATCATTGATGTTAACGTCAATGCCTTCATCTTTAAGATATTTGGAGAATGGTCTCACAAAGATTAAAGCAATGAGCAAGACTAAACCAGCAGCGGCAAAGTAAATAGTTTGTGAAGAAATCTTAGTAGTATATTCAAACGAGAGATCCGCACCATAGTAATCAAGGATTTCCATCAATGTGGAGTTATTGATTCTTTCAGCGATTTGATAGTATTTACCAAATAAAGCCACACTCACGATTGCAATGAAGGAAGCAATAATGGAAATAAATGAAACCTTATAGAAGAATTTGGATCTTCTAATATATAAGGAAACAGTTGTGCTGACCATGATAACAATCGCTACTAGCAAGAAATAGATTAATAAAGCAAAAGCTTGATATTCCGCTTTATGGATATCATGGAAATTCTTTAACATGGAGAATCCATTAATCCTCACCACTGTTAATTCAAAGTCAGTTTCAAAGTTAATAACGATGATGTTGGACATTAAAGCAGCAATCAATAAACCAATAAAGGCTAATGTGAAACCTAAAGCAATTGTTCTATTAAGGAATTTTGGATCTTTTTGTTTTTCTTTTCTTTCGATGAATTTAGAAACAAAGATCGCATTAGCAATAACGACGATTGAATTAATAATAATAGGAATATAAGCGGAGCTATAGGTGGATAATGGTTCATCATCAAAGATAAGACCTTCCATCACTAATTCCTCTTTCGCGGATTTAGCAAAGGCGAATTGAACGATAATGGCAAAGATATAGAAAATCACAGTTAAGGCAAATGAAACGTATAAGGCCTTACGTGCTTTCTTATAGAACTTTTGTGCGTCATTTTTAAAGTAAGTGATGACGTTTGAGAAGTAGATAATTTCAAAAATAAAGATGATAAAGAAGGCGACAAATGAGATGAGACTAACTAATCTAGCGTCGTCTTTTAAGGCATCAAATAATGTGAAATATGGTGTTTTATTAAAGTAACAAACTGGAAGAATAAAGATTAAGAATGAGGTAAATAAAGAAACCGCGAGAACCACTAAAGTGATGATTGAGGCTCTAAGTTCTTCCTTCTTAGTAGGAAGCTTAGCGACCACTTCTGGATTCTTATTCTTATGAAAGAAATAAACTAAATAGGCTAATATGATAAGCGCTAAGATAAAGGCAAGGATTGGGAATACAAGATTATAAATATTATTAGCTGCAGCAACGATAATGAGCAATAAGCCAATAACGGAACTACTAATTGCCGCTGTTAGGCTGCGCTTTTTATAGATTTCTGTAGCGACGCCAGAGATGGCCACTAAGAAATTAATCGCTGTCATGCCAAGCACGAGAGCATGAATAATCTTTGGTCCAACCTCTACTTCAAGTTCATCAGCGGCAAAGAAAGCAAACGTGTTTCCTTCCTTCATACCAGTAAAGAAAAATAGAACTAGGAAGATGGCTTCCAAAGATAGTAACGCAATAGTCACAATGCGTCTAATTTTGAAGTCTGTGAATAGTTTCATAATTATAGCCTCAACACTTATGATAATAGTATCGTTACTATTATAAAGATTATTATGATTAAATCAAACAATTTATCTAGCAAAAAACGCCAACTAGTGGCGTCTTGCTTAAAGTAAATTATCCTCTTGTTGTTCTGGAGAGATGATTTTTACTTCAATGTTGTTGAGTGCTTCTTTAATTAATGTTTCGTAATCGAATTTCTTTTCAAAAGCTTCAACTTCATCTTGATGAGGCATAGTCTTAGGAGCTTTTGGTGTAAAGATTGTACAACAATCTTCATATGGTCTAATTGAGATATCGTATGTGCCAATCTTTTTACTAATCTCAATAATTTCTAATTTATCGGTGGTCGCTAATGGACGAATAACTGGTGTATTAGTTACAGCGTTAATAACGTGCATGGATTGTAATGTTTGTGACGCCACTTGACCAATTGATTCACCACTACTGATGACTGGACATCTTCTGCGTTTAGATAAAGCGTCCGCTAGACGGAACATCATTCTTCTCATTAAAGTAATGCAGTAGCTTTCAGGGGCGTTATCATAAATTGCTTCTTGAATCTTAGTAAATGGAACAATGTGCAATCTAATACGTGTTTGATATCTATTTAAAACATGTAACAAGTCTTCGAGTTTATAGATGACGCCCATTTGTGTGTATGGTGGGGAGGCAAAGTGGATGCATTCAATGCTGACACCTCTTTTCATCATGAGGTAAGCGGCAACAGGTGAATCAATACCACCACTCAACATATGCATGGTTTTACCACCAACACCTAATGGATATCCCCCAGCGCCTAAGAATGTCTTTGTGAAGATATAAGTGGCTTCTTGTCTCACTTCAATAGAAAGTAAGATTTCTGGATTATGAACATCGACTTTAAGTTCTGGCGTATTTCTTAAAACATGGCTAGCGACAATACGGGTAATTTCATCAGAAATAATAGGGTATGTCTTATCGCCTCTTTTGACTTTGACTTTAAAGGTTTTACCTTTTTCTTCTTTCATTAGTGCTAAAGCACTATTTTTAATATCTTCGATGTCTTTACTAGCGCGATACACTAAAGAAAGAGCGTGGATACCAGAAACATCTTGTAGTCTTTCAATGATTGGTTCGTATTGGAGATTATTTAAGCCGACATAGATATGGTCATAACGCACATCAAAAGAGAGTTCTGGCCAATCTTTAAGGGCATTTTTAATGTTGTCCGCGAGAGTACGGATAAAGTCTTTTTTGTTTTTGCCTTTAGTGGATAATTCACCAAAGCGGATCATGATATGGTCGTAGGTGATCATTGTTTAATCTCCTTAATAATTTGTTCTAAGTTTTTAATGAGGTCTTCCACCTCTTCTAATGTGTTATCTCTTCCAAAAGAAACACGGATTGTATTGTGAGCGATGTTTAAGTCATTGGTCATGGCGTAGACAACCGCACTATAATCTTCATGCTTAGCGTGACAAGCGGATAAAGAAGAAACCATAATTCCTCTATTTGATAAAGCTTCAACCACTACGCTTGCCTTATGGTGAAGAAGAGAGAAATTAACAATATATGGATTCTCTTCGAAGTGGGAATTGATGAAATATTTATCTTGATTATCTTTTAGATAATCTAATAATCTTTTACTTAAAGTTTTAACGTGTTCGTAATCTTTAGCCTGGTTAGAAATTGCAATTCTTAAGGCTTTTGCTAAAGAAGCGGAAAGGGCTAATGTATTCGTACCACTTCTTAAGTTATTTTCTTGACCACCACCATTATTAATGGCTTTAAGAATAATCTTCTTTTCTTTAACTAATAAACCTGAGCCTAATAAACCATGAATCTTATGTCCCGCAATTGAGAACATATCGATATTTTCTAAATCTAATGGGATTTTACCAATGGCTTGAACCATATCGACATGGAAAGCAATTTTTGGGAATTTCTTAAGATATTCACCAACTTCTTTAATTGGGTTAATAGCCCCTGTCTCATTATTGACCATCATAAGGGAAACTAAGATGGTATTTTCCTTAATTGCGGCCTTCAAAGTTTTAACCTCTACTGCGCCTTTTTCATTTACTGGTAAAACAGTCACTTCATAGCCAAAATTTTGAAGTTCTAGAACTGTGTTTAAAACAGAAGGATGCTCACTCGCACTGGTGATGATGTGATTACCACGTGTACGATTAGCGAAGCAATATCCTTTGATCGCTAGATTATTAGCCTCAGTAGCACCACTAGTAAAAATCACTTCGTGATGCGTGAGTTTAAGAACATTTAAAATTTGCTCACGGCTTTTATCTAATAAGCGTGAAGCTTCTTGTCCAAGAGAATGAATGCTGCTTGGATTAGCAAAGTATTTGAGAGTGATTTGGTTATATGAATCTAAAACTTCTGGATCAACTTTGGCGGTAGCAGCGTTATCAAGATAAATGATATTAGCCATTCGCTGTACCTGTATCCTCGACGTGCATACGTTTAAATATCGCATTCGCTTCGTGATAAACTTTCACGAATTCACCTTGATAGAATTCACTTTCTAAAGCAGTGAGTTGTTGATGGACATCATCTTGATGATTTCTGTCTCTATTAGCATAGACAACAGCGGATTCGGCAAGTTGCATTTCACGGAACTTATTTTCAATTTCTTCAAACACCGCATTGGCGTTGTTCTTTAAAGTGGAAACCATGTCGTTAATTTGATCAACGGCGATTGGTTGAATCTTAATAGCTTTATCGATTTGATTTAGTAAATCATAGCAATCTTCGATACGGATGGTATATGGTTCAGAGAATTCTGGAATAGCGATTTCTCTAAGTAAGCCTTCCACTTGTTTTAAACGATAATAATAAACAAACACTAAAGTGTAGGCTTCTTCACTAGAAGTCTTTAAGAACTCAATGTATTGTTTGAATTCTTCAATGCCTTCTTTAGCGAGTTCATATTGCGCGCTTAATTCATCAAGCTTACCCTTAAGGGTAGAAAATGGTTGTTTTAAAGAAGAATGGACATAGTTATCTAAAGATTGCTTAATGGTGCCTAAAGTATTCATTGTTTGCTTTAATTGCTCCACTTTTTCTTTTCTTTCGTCTGTCACAATGTAGGTACGATAGATTTCAGGAAGAAGAGCGCAGATCTTTAAGAAAGCTTTTTCTAAATCGATTACATTTTGATAAATGCTTTGATTGTTTTCTTCGAAAAATTCTTTATCGGATTTCTCTTTATTAAGTAAGTCTCTCATCTCTTCGATTTCAGATTGGAGACCATCTAAAGATTCCATGATGTTAGCGATTTGTAACTTTGTTAAACGAGTACGGATAATCGCTAAATCATTGTTCCATTCATTGATTTTGGTTTGGAAAGAAAGGTTGTATAAAGGTAAACCTTTTTGTTCTAATTCATCATAATCTCTTTTGATATCCACGATTTTTTCTGGGACAACAGTATTCACTAAGATACAGAGATTTGGTAATTGGCTTAAAGCGGATTCTAAAGCGGACACTACTTTGCCAATAGTTGGTAGTAATGCTTGCGCATCATCATATTCCGCACTTTCGATGTGTGTTTCAAATTCCACGAACATTTGATCGAGTTTATCAAAGACTTGATTGATGGATGAGCTGACTAAATCTAAGTCAGAGCTATTCGCATAGAATGTTTGTTTAACACGTCTATAATTCTCTTTGAGTTTGAGGATGGATTGACGAGAATCTTCTTCAGGTTTGATTAATGTATATAAGTCGTTATCTAAAGCGTTAACTTTATCTTCAAAAGTTTTCATCGCTTTTTTAGAATCACTAATAACTGTCTTAATATTTTTGAATTGCTTATTAGAAATAAGAGCGTTTAATTGTTTGAGCATTGATTC
>CAMKQK010000034.1:0-12104 GCA_946414915.1 uncultured Caryophanales bacterium | reverse complement strand
AGAAGCGGTATTTACTCCTTCACATATTCTCCAAATCAATTAAAGGTTGAATTGCGTACTAGCGATGGTGGTCAAAGAAAAGATATTTCTGTTATTAGTAACAACTCTCTAGACCCAACTAAGATCTCCATTGATTATGCTGGTTCCGTTGATAAAGACGACTATCCAACAATCAATAGTTACGTTCCTACTGCTATCTATAATCAAAACACAATGTTGATTTTAGATGTTGAGTTGAATTTCACAAACGCTAACCCAGTTGATGTCAGCTTAGAAATCAATAGAACAGATATCTCAGATCCTACATATGGTACCTATAATTCAATTTATAATTTGCCAAATAAGTATTCAGACACTGAATACAATTTGAACGGCTATGTTAATGAACAAAATCAAAATCTTATGAGAGCATCAGACTTTTATAATTACTATGTTCAATTCACAAAGACCCCATACGCTAGTACAGCGGCCTTATGGACAGGCTTACATCGTGTTGGCGATGCACAATGTCAAAAATTCTCAAATGTTATCGAAGAGAACGGTAATCCTAAATATGACGGTCGTGTCGAATGCACAATTCATACAAAGGAACAAAACGATTCTTTAGTCGTTGCTCCTGCTCCATTAGATAGTGACAATATTTACCATTGCTATATCTGTATCGAGTACGACTATGAACATAACGTCTACTTCCTAGACAAAAACCGTTTAGGTAAGACTTATCTATTAGACCGTGATTTCGGCTTCCATTTCTATGGTGTCCAACATAAAGAAAGTTAGAGATTGAATATGAAGAAACAGAAAGCATTAGCGGTTATCTACATCTCTACAATATCTCTCTTGGTTTCGACCATTGCTTTAAGTGTTGGCTTAACCATTTCTTTATTTAACAAATCCGTTAAAGGTAATGGTACTTATGGCGAAGTCTCATTACGTTCTTACTATGAATGCGGTAGTGGTACTGAAGAAGACCCATTTGTTATTACGCGCCCGCGTCACCTCTATAACTTATCAAGACTACAAGGCTTGGGTGTCTATGGTGAAAAGACTTACTTTGCTCTTGGTAAAGTTGACTTAGGTGGTGTCGATTCCAATGGTGTACCAATGTGCTACGCTGATGACAGTTCTAATACCAAATTACCATATCTTGATATGAGCACTTCCGATAGAGATTCTAACCCAATTAATGCGATTGGTTCTGAAGCCTTACCATTCTATGGTATCTTTGATGGCCAAGATGTCGAAATTAAGAACCTCAACGTTTACGCTAACCCGCAAGATGCTGGCTTATTTGGTTATACCGCACACGGTTCTCAAGTCCATAACTTATTCCTTAGTAATGTTACTATTCATGCTTTAGGTTATACATCCGATTATGCTAACTTATATAGTCCAGATAGCACAATCGGTAGCAATGCTTACTTCGCATATAATCCAAACGATGGTGCAGCAGCCATTAGATTTGATAATG
Organism: uncultured Caryophanales bacterium; assembly: GCA_946414915.1. Classification (GTDB taxonomy): domain Bacteria; phylum Bacillota_I; class Bacilli_A; order RFN20; family CAG-826; genus RUG14515. Next base: position 10,633 of record CAMKQK010000034.1, on the reverse strand, counting down.
ACAATCAAAATACTGAATACGCTTATTTCTTCGCTGATAATAACTTTGAATATACACAAGAGAATTCTTCTCCAATTCCAACAGTCACAATTGTTGCCCCACATAATAGTTATTCATTCACTTCCTTACTTTCTGGTGACTTAATTAAGATGGAAAATGGTGCGGTTGTGCCAGATTTAGATAGAGTATTTGAATTCTTTGGTGAAAAGAAAGCAGAACAAGACGCTAAGTTCCCACTTCAAGCTTCTTCTTCTGTTTCCTTAATCGTTTCTAGTGTTGATAGATATGGTCAAAAACACTCCAAAGTTCTCTTGAACTTAGAATATGACTTCACATTAGATTCAAGCTCTTCAAACTTCATTTCAATGGGTGTGCATATTGCTGGCGATCATGGTAACAACATTGGTTTAATTGCTGGTCACTGTGATGGCTCAATCTATGATTGCTACGTTTATAATGGCTCATTCAAAATGAATGATGGTGGCCAAGGCTATAGTAATTTAGCAAATGGTTCTAACTTAGGCTTAATCGGTCTTGTTGGTGGTACCGTCCAAAACATCTTAGCTAATGAATCCGACGTGGGTGCTAAAGAAGGTAAGAGTATCGGTGTTCTTGACTTCACAACAATCTATAGTGACATCATTGATAATCATTCCTTTGATAACTCTGCCGCTGCTGTTGGTGTTACCGCTGGTGTTACCTATGTTCCAGTTCCGACATCTAAATACGAACAATACTTAAGAAAATACAATAGTGATTACATCACTCTTGAAAGCGGTGCGGTTTCCTTTAGAGGACGTACCATCATTACTAATACAGATTTAGGTGTCTTTACCGTGGCTACTGATGCTGGTACTATTGGCACAGGTTCTTTATCTGGTGCAAGCATTGATAGATCTGTTGTCAAAACAGATAATGTTGCCATCAAAGATGAAGGTAATAATGATAACTTCTATATCTACTATGCAACAGGCGAATTCAATAAGAGTAAAAACACACTTACTGGTTCGAACTACGCTGCATACCAAAGTTCTTTCAACTCCGACAATATTGATTCTGGCTCTTCACATATGTTGCCAGGTCATCATGTCCCAAGAAAAGATCAATTCACCAAAGAGTCCTTCTTAATGAGAGAAGCGAGACAAAATTACTTTGTGCGTTTCAAACTTGATCCTGGTTATCGTCGTGGTAAAGGCTTCTATTTCTCTGATTTAGATACCGACACCGATGGTGGTGCATTCTTTGCTAATTACTTCAGCTATAAACTTGTTGACCAAAACAGTAACAATATTCCTGTTGGCAATAACAAGTGTGGTGTCATGCTTAAAAACAACTTACGTCAAGAAATCAATTCCTTCTCGGCTAGTTTCTCGTTGCCAGATTTAAACCCTGTCTATGGTGTTCGTCCTTTAGTTTACGGCTTAGAAGATGGAGAACGTAATAAATATGTCAGTAACATGGTTAATTTTGAAATTAAAAACGAAATGGCTAATGTTACCGTTATTGCTGCGCCATCTGATTACACAAAGTCTTCTATCTTAGGTATTTATAAGCTTGATAATAGTGACTTCTCTGGCAGCATCGATTATGAACATCAAGCGTATGATTTAGTGTTCAATCAAGGATACGATGATCCTGATTACGCATTCTTTATGCCAGACAGCAGACACCTTTCATACTTCGATTATCGTGTGAACAGTACTACAAACAAAGGCGAAATTGGTACATACACAAGTAGTGGTACTTTCACTATTGCAAATCACGCGAGTAACGCTACTGTTGCTACTGAATATGGTCATACCGAATACGGTTACACAAATGGTAAGACCAGATTGTTTGCCCACACATTCTGCTTACCTAAAGGTAGATATTGCATGGGTTCTGCTGGTTCAGATGATCAATGTGTGCCAAAGGTCTTCTATATTTGTGCTCAAGGTCAAGATGATGGTCAATTTGACTTCGATGATACAGTCTTCTCCAGTGTTGATAGAGTTGAAAACGTCGACTTCATTAATATTCCTCGTTTCGCAGTGAATGGTGATGAGAATATTGAAATCGGCACAATTTCAACATACAACCCAAGCAGCCTTACCGATGGTAATAAGATTGGTAATAGAAGATGCTATGTCGCTCTTGTTAACTCTGATCGTTCCTTATTTGGTAGTACCGCTCCATCGGATTTATCTTTTGAATATGATCCGGTAAGTGGAAAATTCTATATTTCAACAACATTACAGAACCAGACTTTGCTGGATAACATCCTCTACGTTGCGGTTGATAACTATAAGCCACAGCTAACAAATGGTAATAGCAAAGTTCTTGTCATAAATTTACTTGGTGTAGAAAGTAGTGACGAAGTCATTACATACACTTCGGGTGGTTAGGAGGCGTTTATGAAAATAGGTAAAATTGTCAAAGCTATCTGTTTCTTAGCAATAATTATTCCTTTTAGTAGTGTGCCTTTAGGTAAAAATAACAGCACATCGCTTTCTTCACACACTGGTCGTCTCACTCCAAAGTACCTTTTAGCGGGTGCTTTAGATACTATCGACGGTGATTTCGCATATTATTCAATTAATAACGACACCGAATACGCGGTTGCTTTAACTGAGTCCGCTAAATCGGATACAGGTACAAAAACTATTCCTTCTACATATAACGAAAAGGCTGTAACTGGTATTTGGAGAAGTGGTTTCTATAACAGTCAAGCAACCACAGTTAATATTCCAAGTTCCATTACTGTTATTGACTATGAAGCTTTCTTAGGAAGTAAGATTACTTCCTTAACAGTCCCTGCTTCTGTTAATGAAATTGGTGAAGGCGCATTCTACTCATGCAAGAGTTTAACAAAAGTTGCTATTCAAAACAGTAGTACAACTTCTGATGCTTCTTCTGCCTGTTCTTGCTCTGAAGTTATCGATAATAATGAAGGAGAAAGAACATATTCCACATTGTCAACTATTCCATCATTCTGTTTCTTCAACTGTGTGGCTTTAAAAGAATTAGTGCTTCCTCAATCAATTCAAGAAATTGAATACGAAGCTTTCTATAACTGTATTTCCTTATACTCCACATTAGCGTTTATGAATATTACCGCTATTCGTTCACGTGCCTTCCAAGGCTGTAGAGCATTAAAGAAAGTTTATATTTCCAGCTCATTCTTCGCTAAAGATGAAAACCAAGAGCCTATCGGTATCATTGAAGAAAAGGCTTTCGAAAACTGTAATACAAACTTAGAGTTCTACCTCGTTGGTAATGAAACCGACATTAATACTTGGAGAGGCTTAGCGAGAAACGTTAAATGGAACTGCAAGAATGAATACACTAATCCTGGTAATTCTGACGTAGGTGACAATAGATACGTCTATCACACAACTCCTGCGGGTTCAGGTGTTGCCTATGATAATGACTGGATCTACACCACAGAAAATGGTGAAGTAGAAATTTCTTCATACATCGGACCAACTGAAATTGATTATGCTCCAGTTAGTTTCCTTTCACTTCCTAATGAACTTCCAAGCGGTTCTGGTAATAAAGTAAGAACAATCGCTAAAGACGCTTTACAAACCGTTAAAGCGCAACTTATACGTATCTATTTACCAGTCACATTAAAAAGAATCGAAGCTTCAATGTTTGATAGTAGTTATACTAATTTATTAGTTGTTGACGATAACACACACTGTACTTTAGATGAGGGTGTCAATAGTCCAACTGCGAGAATTATTCTTAATGGTATTACTGACTTAGAAGTCATCGGTAAAAACGCTTTTGACGGTATGCCAAAAAAGGCTAGCATCAAAAAGCTTTACCTACCATATTCCATCAAAGCTATTGGTAGCAGTGCTTTCAATAATTTCAAAGCGGTTAATGATTTTGTTTGGGATTATGATGATGAGGAATCTGAATTAGAAGTGGTTGGTCGTCAAGCCTTCCTTCAACTTGGATACAACTATAAAGAACGTTTCACATCCGCAGGTGTTAAAAATTATGATTTAACCACTCTTATTTTCCCACGTACTTTTAAACATTTTGGTGTCAACGGAACTGATAATACAAAATACAATTTAGGCGGAGCAGAAAGTGGAGACGCTAACTTTGGTACCCGCGCCTTTGAAAACTGTCCTCTTATTGAAAAAGTTATTTTCAGAGGCAGCAAAAAGAGCTACGTCCAAAGTACTCCAACTACCACTGACCCTAATACTTTTAACTTAGTTATACCATCTCAAACATTCTTATATAACAGATCTTTAAGAACAGTAGTGTTCGAAGAAAGATGTGGTAGTAGTATTACTTTCCACACCGATGGTGGCTTATATCAACCAGCCATTGGTTGGTCATCTGGTAAAGGCTCTAATGACTTCTTAGGAGACCCAGCTCTTCAAACACTCGTTTTACCAAATAAATACACAAATTTATACATCCAGAATTATGCGTTCCAAGGTAATTCCCGTGGTGCTATCTATTTCTCTGGAACTGAAAACAACAAAATGAAAGGAAGCGTATCTAATTATGCTTCAAATAGTATTAGTAACCCTAGTTCTAGTAGTTTTGCTATTACCGATAATCGTGTCAAAGATTGGCGTGCTATCGGTCACGAAGAAGCAAACAGTTCTGGTGTTTATACTGGTTATTGGTTTGAATCTGATGGAAACAAATTTGGTCTAGACCAAAAAATGCCAATTTATAATCAAATTCTTTATAAAGAAACAGTTAATGGTATTGACGTAGAAGTTGGTACAGGTAATTCAAAAGAATTAGTGATCAGCGATAAATGCGCATTCGTGACTGGCACAGGTAATGGCACTAAAGCGACCATGACCAAATACTTATTTGACCGCTATCAAAACAGTACTGATTTTAATGGTACAGCCGTTGTTCCAGCGACAGTCACCAACTCTAATAGCGTTAGCTTTACAGTTGATACGATTGGTGCTTCTGCTTTCAGTGCTGCTTATTGCGATGGAAATAGTTATAAAAACTATAGCAATTACAAAAACCTTACTGCGGTCTCAGTGCCTAACACAATTGCTTCTATTGAAGAATATGCTTTTATGCGTGCTTATGGAGTAACTAATCTTTACTCCTATAATCCTGCTAATGGCAACTCTAACGGCAATTACATCATGCCTTCATCATTAACATCAGTTGGCAAACACGCCTTTGCGTTCTGTAATATTGAACAATTCCTTAATATTCCTGTTTCATGTGTCTTCTATGAAAACACAAACGCTAACGATGGAGTAACTTCTGTCTTCACAAACAACTTTGCGTTAAGAAAAATTACCTTTGGTAATAACGCAACATCATCCACATATTATACAACCACAACATATACAACTCATGATTCATCAAATACCTACACAACAGCTTTGTATTCTACTTCCGCTGTTGACTACAATAAATCCACATTATTATTGGTTTTAAACCGTGATAGTGCTGATAAGATGTGCACTTCAAGCGAAGTCACTGTTGTTCCTGGTAAGAATTATATTCAATTCGATGGTAGTGCTAATGCGAACAAATTCTTGTATGGTGCCTATAAAATGGGCTACTGGATTGATGCATTAGTCGTTGGTTCTTCGTGCAATGAAGCAATAACCCAACCAATTATTTCTGGTATTGAAGATCAGATTTACTTAAATACTTTCTATAACTTCGTTAGCAAGACATGTTCATTGAAAGCGATTACACTAGGTAACTCTGGTTCCTTCTCTGTTCCTGAATATGCTTTCGCTGGCTGTGAACAATTAGTTGAAATTCAACTTCCACAAATCATTGGTGGAACTCTTCCAGCAGGTTTATTTGCGCACATTGGCTCTAATACAAGATTTATCGTTCCAGCCAACGCTGATGCAAGTGCTACTAAAACATGTGCTGTAGGCGAATTAGACCTCAGATACACTGGTTATAGTCATATTGCTGCTGAAGCATTCAAGGATACTGGTATTACCACAGTTATTGCGCCAGAAGTTGCTGATTTCACAATTGAAAGCGATGCTTTTGCGGATTGCTCAAGTCTTGCCTCATTTGATTTCCAATATGTCACAGGTACTATACATTTAAATGGCGCATTCCGCCGTTCTACAATTCCTTCTAATCTCTTTAATTTCGGTAGCTCCGCTAAGATTTACTTTGGTGAGGAAGTATTTAAAGGATGTACTTTTGGAAACAATTCATTTACATTCCCAGCAAAAACAGCGGAAATTGGAAAAGCTAGCTTTGAATCATGCACCAATTTACAGACTGTTACTGCTGAAGCAGATTTAGCGTATTTAGACTCATTTGCATCAGATGAAGGTACTAATTTGAATAACGATGGTCATTTAGGTGGCTATAAACAAATTGGTGACTACGCATTCCATTTATGTACTTCTCTTAATAATTTTGATTTTACAAAGTTCACACAAATTGAAAGAATTGGCCATCACGCCTTCAGTATGCTTGGAACAATGGATAAAGGCTCATATAAAACCGATTCAGCTGCAGTTAGCAATACTGCATCAATATGTACAAATAGCATTGTTGATTTACCTGCTAATGTAACCAATCTTGGTGTTGCTGCATTCTATGGTACCAAAATAAAAAAGATTACCATTAATTCGACTTCGATTCTATTCGAACGTGGTGGAAAATACACTAACGATGCTGTGGCAGCTACTAATACCACTGGTGCACAATTTAGATATTGTTCCGAATTAACGACAGTATTTTTCTCTGTACGTAATTGCCAATGGCATGGTCGATATCTCACCAAAGGCGCTGGCGACCAAAGTAACTACTTCTCTAACTGCACTAAATTGGAAATCGTGACTTTACCATCAACATTTAGACTATATGAATTTGGTAGTGGTAATACTGATAATACACGTCCTGACTCCATGGTTTGGGATAGTAAAAACACCGGAAAATTCTACGTTTACCATTCGTTAAAAGATAAACAAGAGGGCGATGTTATCAATGAATTCTGGCATCGTACTAAAGCTGGTACTGTCTTAGACATCGTTTTCTACGTTGATAATAATTTAGACGTTGCAAAACAAGTTAATGGTAATTATGTATTGCTAGACTCAAACGTTCAATTCTGGACAATCTACAATGGCGCAATTACTTATCTTGGCACAGCGACAGTTAATGCCACAACAGGATTAGTTACTTTCTCTGTCTCTGGTTATACAGCGGACTCTTCTGGAGTTCACCATAGTTAATATTTACAACATATCTTAGTTTCTTAATTAGGGAGTTTTTAGGGGAATTATTGGTATGTGTAAAAAAGCACACTCGTGAGGGTGTGCTTTCCTTTTGCTTTAAAGATATTAATTATTGTCCTAAGACCACTCTCTCTTTATTAAAGAGTTTTGTGACCGCAAACATCAATAATCCAGCGTAGACAATCGTGGAGGCAACGGTAATACCAAAGAACAATAATAAGTTTGGAGCGCCCACTAATAAGGCATTAATGGACACGCAGACGTTAAGAATTGGAATAAATGATAAATACCATTGATTGAAGCCAAATAACGAAGGAGCCATACCAAATACCATAAAGAGAATCATGATTGGTGATAAGTAGCCCGCTGCTTCTTTAACAGTGTTCGCTAAAGCGGAAATAAAGACACCGATAGCGACGAACAGTAATAATACTGAAACCACTAATAAGAAGAGTAAGAATCCATCAATAGGGGAGATAACAATGTTAAATCCACCCATGAGTTTTGGTAATGATAAGATTAAACCGGCAAAGGATACTGTACCAGAAGCAATAGCGGTCGCGGATAAGGATAAGACTTTACCAGCAACAAATTCACTACGTTTAATTGGTGTGAGTAATAATGCGGCAAGTGTACCTCTTTCTTTTTCACCCGCGATAGCTTCAGGACATAAACTGATAACAGTGGAGAATAAGATAGAGATAGTGACCATTGGGATGATCATTGCTGCAATCTTCATGCCCATCGCATCTTTTTCACCCACGTTAGCGGCAACTTGCCCGTTTAAGTTAACGGTGTAGTTAGTGTAAACACTACCAACGATTTGCGAAGCAAAGTTATATAAATCACTAGAGGCATTAGAATCACCGTTATAGAAGATATTGATATTGCTACCTGCTGACTTATCGGCAAGAGTGTTTTCAAAGTTATCAGTGTAGGTGACTAATAAATCATATTTGCCTTCTTTTAATTGTTCTTTATAAGAATCAACATCCGCTAAAGTGATTTCCTTAGCTTCGACCTTGTTATTGTTTTCTCCACCGTTAATCGCAGTTTCTAAGAAGGTGATTAACTGTGGTTTAATCTTGTTAGGATCGTTACTGAAGTTATTTGTGTAAAGGACTTGGAAAGTAGTGTTTTTAGTGGAAGAACTAGTAATTGCCTTACTCATCACTGTGCCCATCACAGAGTAAACGATATAAATAAGAACACCTGGTAAGAACAAGCTGATAAGCATTCTTCTATCAGTAAATACTCTTTTGAGTTCCTTAAGGAAAATAGTTAATACATTACGCATCTTGATTGACCTCCTCATATAACTTGAAGAAGGCATCTTCTAAAGAACCATTCTTTTGAATATTTTTTAATTCATCGTCACAGATGAGTTTACCTTTAATGATAATACCCACTCTATCGCATAACTTTTCCACTAAAGAGAAGATGTGAGTGGAGATAATGATGGTTTTGTTTTGCTTTTTCATTTCTCTTAAGAAATCTTCAACGTCTCTCGCAGCGATAACATCTAAACCATTCGTAGGCTCATCAAAGATGACTACATCTGGGTCATGGCATAATGAAATGGCTAATGAAACTTTTTGTTTCATACCTGTCGATAAATCTTTAATAGGAGTGTTTTGGAAAGAATCGATACCAAACGATCTAAATAAGACATTCTTTCTTAAATTAATATCTTGGTCACTCATTCCATATAACTTGCCCATATAGGTAATCGTATCCGCGGGTGTGAAGAAACCATCTAATTTTAATTCACTGGTTAAGAAACCAATCTTTTTACGATAGGCGTAAATATCTTCATTGATTTCCTTATCATCCAAATATATAGAACCACTTTTAGGTTTGATTAATGAGGCAATCATTCTTAAAGTAGTGGTCTTGCCTGCGCCGTTAGGGCCTAATAAACCATAAATAATACCTGGTTCTGCTTTAAAAGATAGGTCATTAACAGCGACTAATGTTTTTGCACTTGTTTTTTGTTTTTGTCTTTGCTTGAAGGTGAGATTAAATTCCTTCGTCACATGTTCAACTTTTAGTACGCTCATATGTGTGCATCCCCTTTCAAGCCATTATTCTATATGAAATATTTTTAAAATAAATAAATATCGGTCCCTTTTACCTTTTTAATAATAAATAAGGGGTCTAAACAATACAAAAAAGTACATTTAGTAACGATTATTTCTAGAAAAAAGAATCATGCCCATCAAGTAAACATGATTCTTTTCGAATTAGAAACAAAGTCAGCAAACTTTACTTCTTACCAACTGCGAGTTTGACGCATTCATAGGCTCCATTATAATGGCCGTTTCTCTTTAGCTCATCAATCCGATCACACATGTGTGGAATGAGCTCCCTATCGCTAATGAGACGGTCGAGCATCGCGTTAACTTCTTTCTTGGTTGGACATTCAGGAGTGGAATCCCCATTCTCTCTCCCGTTAATCGCACCATAGACTTCATGGCCACCGATGTGACGCATAAAGAGTTTCGGAATTGGATAATATGCAAGCTCACTAGGCTTTGTAACCAGTAAATCAGAAACAGGCATTAATAAGTTAGTGCTATAAACTGCTTCAAAGATATCTTTGTTATAAATGCAGTAAATGCCTGAAGCGTCGCCTTCTTTAATGTTATTAACAAAGGCTTTTAAATGTTCATATTGATTGAAGAAATTGGTGGTTTGAATACCTCTCACCTTATCACATAACTTGTTATAGACATCAACGTGATCACCAAAGTTAATGAATAGGGCAACTTTATTTTCTTTCACATATGGGATAAGATGCTTAACCATCGCTAAGAACATATCAAATCCCGCACCAGCTCCTCCAACAGTCATTAAGATACGTAATGGTTTACCATTAGCGATTCTTTCTTTACGACGTTTATTATCGTTTTCTAAATCCACTAATAGTTCGTGGTCGATAAAGCAACCAACCATCTTTAAATCATTTTCAGGAATACCATTAAGTGGTTTTTTATCAAAACCGTTTAATGTCTTATAACCAAAGTAGGCAAATGGTGTTTGTACAGCATGAATCGCACCTTCAGAAAGGTGTAAACCCATTGGCCAGTTATCAGGAATAGCATTGACAACGTGTGTCATACCCGCATGAACAGCGGCTTGACTTGGCCACACGTGAGTGGCGATATATGGAATATCTTTATCAATGTGTTTAAAGATAGGCACTAATAATTCGCTGTTATTTTGATCTTTGGCGTTGTATGTAATCTTTTTAAAGCCTTCAGAGTTTAATGGTTCCCAAACAATCTTATTAAATAACTTTGATTTTTGAGAAATTCTTGAGGCTAAAGAATACATATTGTTTTGTTCTCTAATCATCTTAGAGCCAGTTGCATCAAAAGAGGCTAAATCTAACCAATATGGCTTATAGCCTAACGCTCTTGCAG
>CAMKQK010000033.1:0-12348 GCA_946414915.1 uncultured Caryophanales bacterium | reverse complement strand
TCTTGTCATAGAGATAATCTTTGGATTAACTCTAGCGTTGTCTCTTGTGACATTGGTTAATTCGTATGTTGAGCCATAGATTTTACCATAACCTGTAACAACAACTTCGTAGCCCTTTAATTCATCAGCGGCTGGGTTGTTTGGATAGTTAAGTGCGGAATCGATTTCGCAGCTGTAAGCTTCGAAATCTTTTGCAACTGAACCATCATCGCTTTGTAACCAAACTTCACCATTGTGATATGTATCGTGGAATGCTTTATTTGTGGAAATAACGCCTTTAACGAATAATGGTTGTTTAGATTCGTTTGTGCCTGTCTTGTCTAAAACAGCTTTGGCTTGAGCAATTGTTAATGGAGCTTCTTTTGTACCATAGTTGATAACTTCAGCAGCTTCAACTGTAACAGCGGCTGTATCTTTTAATTCACCATCATCAACTTGGCCGTTCTTATTAGCATCGATGTAAGCAGTGATTGTAGCATCACCTTCCGCAACAGCGGTAACTGTACCAGAAGCGTCAACTTTTGCTTTTGCTTCATTGGAAGATTTCCAAGAAACTGTATCAGTAGCGTTGGCTGGTGTTAAAGCAGCACTTAAGACACTTGTTTGTTCTGGTTTAAGAGTTAATGTCTTTGGTGTAACAGCAATAGCTGTGGCAGCAACTTCAGCGTTTTCTGTATAAGAAATTGTGACTTTCTTAATGATAACTTGTTTGCCTGGAGTATTAGCTTCGGCATCAAAGATAATTCTGGAAACGTTTTGAATGGAGAATTGACCATTTTCGATTTGGTAAACGCCTTCATTACCTGTGACGACTTGATCGCCAGCTTTGACTTCCATATCACCTTGTGAAGCGGATGTTAATTCAACAGCAATCTTTGTGATAGTAACTTTTCTACTAGAAACTGTTAATGTTGTACCATTAGCGATTTGTGTTGGGTCAGTAGATTTACGGTTATCGTATAATCTGATTTCGCCAGCTTTATTCAAACCAGCATAGATACCAGTTGATTTTGTACTTTCGACATCGAAGATAGTAGCATCTAAGCCGACGGAAGCAGCGTTATTGCCTTCAACCATGTTCTTGGTGTCTGAATCATTTGGGCCACCTGGATAAGCCATTTCGACTGTCTTGACTTCAACACCTTCTCTGGAGATATCAATGTTAACAACTGTGTTACCTTTGATATAACCTTTGTAGTTGCCTGAATCATCAGGTGTAACAGCTTCACCAGCAATGGTGACTCTGTCAACTTTGTAGCCTTGTTCTGGAGTAACTTTGAATTGGAATTCAGAGTTGTTCTTACCTGATTTTGGAGCGTCAGCATTCACAGAACCATGTTCAATATTATAAGTAATTGTGGAAGTACCACGTGTAACTGCATCGATTTCTGGATAAACGTCTGAACCATTGATTTTCACGTTGGAAATTTCAATTGTGCCACTGTAGTTCATTAAATAACCATGTAAGACGACTTCGTCGTTTTGATATGGAGTTTTAAGAGCATCGTGATTGGCGGTATAGACCATCAAATCTTTTTCATCAGTTAATGCATCTTTTAAATAGATGTTTCTTGAATAGCCTTTTTCAGAGTTGGTTGTTGGAGCTTTGGTAATAATACCTTTAACGTAAACAACATCAGTTGTTTTATCGTTTGCTTCTTTGCATTCTTGAGCTGCAATAGCAAGAATTTCTGCAACGGTTTTTGGTTTGTTGACAGAACCGTATTTGCCACCTTCTTCAGTAACGGTAACAGCACATGTGGCTGTAACAGTTGGATTAGAAACTGACTTTGCAGTAATTGTGGCTGTACCGACTTTAACGGCGGTAACTTTGCCTAATGATGAGACTGTAGCGACTTTGGCATCACTTGTTTCCCAGGTCACTTTTGTGTTGGAAGCGTTTTCTGGTAAAGCTGTAGCAGTTAATGACTCGCTCTTTCCTGCTTCGAGTGAAAGAGTTGTTTTGTTAAGAGTGATACTAGTAACTGCGACTTCTGTTTGGCCACCGCTTGTTGGATTACTTGTCTCAGAAGTTGTTGGGTTAGCGGATTGGCTACCACTTTGACTTTGAGATGTGCTTGCAGGTTTGTTACAAGCAGCAAGTAAAAGAGCTAAGGATGAGACCAAGACAAATATCTTTTTGCTTTTCATTATATTTCTCCTTTTTTAGCTTTCGCGCTTACATTATATAAATAATATATGGATTTTGTAATCACTTTTTTTATAAAAAGTAATAGTGAAAAATTGGGATAAATTGTTTGTAGTTTAAATCACTTATTTTGCTTTGAAAAAACTATAGAAAGCTGAGTCAATAATTCGGACGTTTTTCTCTTCGTCGATTGAAGCCTCACTACCATCGGTTTTATAGTAGTTTTTCTTTCTTCCGGCGCCCACGACATTCGCATCATTTACACCATCAAGAGTAATTGTTAAATCACCATTAATCGCGTTCCAATAAATATTGTCTGTGCGGTTTGTCATTCTCTTTAATGAGGATTTGCTCGGATGGTTTTGCGCGTTATCCGCGGTGCCTAAAGTGACTTGATTTGGGATACAAACACCATCCACCATTGCCGCGGAAACAAACATTAATTCTGGGTGCGCCCAATCTAAAAATGCAGACCCCATCGAAGATGATGAGCCGTGGTGAGTCGCTTTTAACATCACGCGTTCCTTACCTTTGAAGAGCTTGTCGTGATTACTAGCGATACTCATTTCACCAAAAGCGGAATCGATATCTCCACATAAGACGATGTTCCAATTTTTGTACTGCACATAGCAAGATACTGATGTTGTGTTTGGATTATCAGTTGGGACTTTGCTATTTGGGAATGTCTCACCTTTGGCGACATAATAGTCGTTTTTAAGCCATTTGAGATAGCAATCGTCTTCTTTACTAATATTTACCGTTGGAATGCTCTTTAGAGCCTCTAAAACGGAATAATAAGTTGTTCCTCCTTTAACACGGTTATCTCTCCATGTGGTATAAGCACTGACATAGGAAGAATTTTCAATTGTGCCAGTTTCAGAAGTCGAATATGTGTATCCATAATCCACGATCATCGAGACACTTAAATCATCAAGAGCACCACTGATGATGCCACCGAAGTGGTCACCATGTGGGTGAGTAACAATTAATAAATCAATCGTCTTATCTTTGATTTTATTATTTAAAACTTCTTTAACATGACTTGCGTCTTTAGGAGCGCCACTATCGATGACTAAATCATAGTCACCATATTGAATGAGTGTGCATTCTCCATAGTAGTCGCACATTTCAATAGATGTGAGGGTTAAATCATTTTCAGGAGTATATTCCTTATTTTTATTACCCGCACATGAGGAAAATGACACTACTAGAGGGATTAATAAGAGGTATGTGATTCTATTTTTCATAAAAATAAAAAGGGTCGAAAAGCATCGACCCTTAATCCTTTCGCTTATTAAGCAGCAACAACAAATGAATTGAGACCGAACACTGGGATGATTTCAAAATCATTATCAGTGCTACTATAAGTTAAGACGCCCTTAATAGTGACGGTCTTATCACCGTTATCTTCACAGAATTTCTTAATAGCTTCCATCATTGTTTCACCTAAGTGATAGCTGCAGTATAACTTAACGTTATTGCTACCGCTTGTGAACACTAATGTGGAGTGTGATTTTGGTGCGAATTTATCTAAGCCAGAAGAATATTTGCAGTTATTCATAGTGACTAAAGAAGATTGATTTGGCCATAAGGAGTTATCACTACCAATGTTTTTACCACTGACATCAACGTATTTTGGTTCAGCAATCTTATAAGCTGCACCATCGATGTTTTCCATTAATGTTGGTTTCATTTCGATGATACCGTACATAGATAATGGTCCAACAACGAAGACACAGTCACCGACTTTTAACTTATTTTCTGTCCATAAGTTAGAAAGTTGACCAGCATATAATTGTAAGGAGTATTCACCATCAGAGATGAAGACACCAGAATAGAGGTGATCTGGTTGTTCATATGTCGCGGTGATATAGCCACGTGTACCGATTTGAACGGCTTTACCTTCAGCGTCAGCACCAAGGCTACCTAATTTGTAACCATTAGCAACGTATTCTTCGTTGATTTCTTTTAATGTCTTTTCCACAACTTCTGTCTTAAGAACACTAAATTTCCAACTCAATTCAGTTTTGCCTTTGACCTTTTTGCCATCGACATAGGAAATTGTGGCCTTAATAGAAGCTTCATAATCTTCTTTACCATAGATTGGCGCGATTTTATATCTTGTTTCATCCATCGCATAGGAAGATTTGACCCATTTATCTGCTGGGAGACATTCATAGTCAACGGTAAACTCTTTTTCATCGTATTTGAAGTTAGCAAGACCTAAAACGGAGTTATAGTCTTCTAATTCACGGACGTGTTCTTCAGAAGCAAAGATTTCTTTACCTGTGCTAGAGTTTAATAAGATTGGCATCATATCGGCGACTTTAGCAACATAGTCACCATATTGGTTATTGTTACAACCAGTGAGCGCTCCTGCCATCATGAATGGAATAAGAAGTGTAAGTAAATTCTTTTTCATAAAGGTTTCCTTTCCTTATTTATTAACTTTGTAGATGTAATTATATTGGGCATAGTTATTTGGTAATAAGATTTGGAATTTACCAAAGTAAAGAGCCATATAGCCGGTCACATGCCATGTGGTACCAACTGGAGAGTTAGCACTTGTTAAATCATTAGCATTGGATGTACCAAATGTCGCGGCTTCGACAAATGGATATAAAGAATTATCAATTCTTAAATTGGTGAAAAGTTTTGCACCATCTTTGCCGTTAATTGTGGCGTAGATGGTATATGATTTATCGTTAGCGTTACCTTTATACCAATAACCACCTGTGCCAGAAGAGGAGCCATCTTCTTCTTTGTCAGAAGAGTTAACCGCACGGATTGTTACTTCAGTATCAACGAATTGATATTGATATGGTAATAAATCATCGTACATGATATCTGGTGTTTCTGGTAAATCAGTATCAGTGATGCTTTCTGGATTGATACGGACTGACGCTGGATCTTTATTTAAATCAGCATATGTAACAACACCATTTTGCTCGTAAACACTGGACCATTTAAGCTCTTCAGCGTAGTTCGCGAATGTTGATTCAGTTAAGGCTTTAAAACCCTTCTTACCTGTGGTTGTGGATTTTAAGTCACTTAATTGCACGTTACCGTTATAGGATGTAGCACGGCAGAAGAATCTGACGATTAAGCCGACGCCTGTACCATCCATATTGAATTTCTTAGAAGCGTTTTGTAATAAGGAACAAACAGAGGAGTTAAAACCAGCATAGCAATATAAACCAGCGAGTTTGTTATCGCCTTTTTCGACTTGTTCTTTATCTAATAAGACGTCTCTTAAGAACATATTGTCGCCTTGAATACCAACGACTAATGCGGTGACACAAAGGACGACACCTGATGAACCACTTTCGGAAATACCGATTTTGTCGAAGTCATGAGTGATTTTCCATAAGGAATATTCGTATGTCTTTTCTTCATAGTCATAGCCTTCGTCGATTTCACCATACACACGATATTTACATTTATTGTTCTTTTCTTCCGCTGCTTCAAAGTAGGAGCGGTAGTTACAAACTGGGTCATCAGTGAATAATTGGTTACGTGAGAAACCTTGTTCAACGAGTTCAAGGTTCAATAATCGCCATTCGTCATTAACGGTTAAGCGATACCAAATGAACGCTAACCAACGACCACCAGAACTATCTTTTGTTTCAAAAGATGTTGGGGATGGGTGATTGATTAAAGCGATATTATAAACTTTTTTAGATGCTGTTGATTTAGCATCAGCATCCGCTTGTGCTGCTTCTAATTGATGCTTGGTGAAAAGGGATGCCTTTTTACCCCAAGGTTCAACTTTAGCCGTACTTTCTGGTGTATTAACACCAAGGAAACGAGTTTTGATGGTCACGGTACTGCCTTGTTCATCAACGTAATCGTCTTGCTCAAAGTTGGCGGTATCACCATCGGTGCAGCTTCTTAAAGAAACATAGCCTAAGTGATCGACAGCATTTTCGTCTGCACCAGCGAATTTCTTACCTTCTAATTCATTTGCTTGAGCAAACTTCAAAGAATCTGTAATTGGAGTAGGTAAGAGCTCATCTTTAGCGTCACCTTCTCTAACTAAACAAGAATCGCAGTTGCTGCTTGTTTTGTCATTACCGCCACCATTTTGGCAGCCGGTAATGAGCATAGCTAATAGAGGAATAAATAAGAGTTTTTTAAATTTCATAGTTTATTTCCTCACATAATCATCGAGTTTGGAATACATTTCACTAATTGCTTTGTCAATTGTTCTTTGACCGGTAAAGATCCATGGTGGGATGGAAGCAACAGCTTCACGGATATCCGCACTACCAGAGAATGGCGCATCAACGAATTTAACCCAGCCTTTTGCTTCATCGATGTAATGATTTAAGTTCACATCAGCGGTTTCAGCACGAATCATGTCGGTTGTTGATAATGATTCTCTAGCTTGGTCTAACCATGTCGCATAGTCTTCTTCATAGAATTCACTGTCCTTAACGACATTAGCCCACATACCACCTTCTTTTTCAGCATAGGCGCATGTTGGATAATAACCAGTCTTGGAGCAGAAATAGCCATTAGCGTATTTACTTAAGAATTTAATTAATTGCCAGGCGGCAACGCGTTGTTCGCGTGAACCTTTATCTAATAAGGCTAAGTTAGCACCTTGAGAAATAACGAATTTCTTATCAGCGTTAACATATGGAACTGGCGCCGCACCAATTTCGAATTTGTTACCAGCAGTAGCATCATTAGCAACACCAGCGGAGCTACCTAAGGTCATGACTGTTTTGCAAGCTTTGAATGGATTGCTACCATATTTAGCTTCGTTCCAGTCAGCAGGAATACCAAGAACGTTCTCGTCATAGAGTTTCTTGAGTTGAGTTAAACCAGTTCTTGTTTCTTGAGAATCAAAAGCTAAATAACCTCTCTTTGTGGCTTTATCAAATTCAGTATATTTACCACCGTTTTGACGGACGTTAGTAATGAATAAGTTAGCTTGTGAGTCGTAAGAGAATGGTTTGAATCTCTTTGTGGCGTCATTGAAATCAGGAGCATAGATGTCTCTTAAGTCTAAGACTGTCTTGCCACTATCGTTTTTGATTTCTTTACCATAGAGATTGTTATCTTTGAAATAAGCGAGGATGTTTTTACCAACTGTTTCTAATTCATCGTATGAAGCAGGAACATAAATTTTATCTTTTAAGTCATCCTTATTCGCACAATATTCAAAGAATGATTTGTTATAGACTAAAACTTCAGTGGATTTGTTGAATGGGACGCCTAAGGTATAACCTTTGCCATTTTCATCAAATTCCACGCTTTGGTTTTCCACCATATAGTCGTTATAGAAATCAGAGATTTTGAATTTTTGACCCTCTGGTTCAAATGTTGGATTATGGACATCGTTTTCGAAATAGTAGTCTAAACGCACGATGATGTCACTTTTAACATATGAAGCAAAGTGGTCTGGATAGCCGACGACAACGTGAGGATAAGCACCTTTAGTCGCGGCAAGAGTGACAGCTTTCAAACATTCAGGATAGCTGGATTTGCTTTCGTATTCGACTTTAACACCTGTTAAACGTGTGAATTCGTCTAAAACGTCATCTAAAACATCGTTAATCGCAGAGCCAAAGCCCGCCCACATTTGGATGGTTTGACCTTTGACATCAACATTAAAGTCTAAATCGTAAGCGAAGTTGTTTCTATTAGAACCACATCCCGCTAAAAGGGATGTTGCCATTGCAAGAACAGGAAGTCCTAATGCTGTTTTGTATGATTTTTTCATAGGATTCTCCTTTCTTTAACTTATTTTTTTGCTGGTTTCTTATAGTCGGAGCAAGCTTTAAAGACAGCGGTTAAAGCTTTATCAGCGGTGTCATAAGGATTACCAGTCATTAAATAACCTGGAATCTTATCAACTTCTTCACGGATATCAGCGGAACCACGGAAACCTGGATCAACGAACTTAGTCCATTTGGAATCTTGACCATTATAGATTTCGTTATTCACTCTTGCGGAATCAAGTTGTAAGAGTTCAGCATCACTATGGAAGTCACTATCTAAGTAACCTTGATATTCATCACTTTCGAAAGCTTGCTTACATGATGGATAGTAACCTGTTTCAGCAGTGAACAAGCCGTTAGCTTGTTGTGATAAGAAGACCATTAATTTCCAAGAAGCCACTCTTTCGGCATCCGTACCCTTATTGAATAAACCTAAGGATGTACCTTGAGAAATGACGTATCTGTGTTCTAAATCTTTAACTGGAACTGGCGCACATTTGGTTTCAATACCGGATTTAACGATATTGCTTAAACCAGCTGTAGAACCAACGTTCATGACAGATTTATAAGCTTTGAAAGCATCAGAGCAGTATAAGCTGTTCCAAACACTTGGGATACCCATCACTTTGGTATCAAATAAGTCTTTGAGCATTTCGCCAGCTTGTAAGACTGCGGCTTTATTGTCATCATCGTAGAATGTGACATAACCACGACCTGTTGCTTCTTTATCAACTTCAGTATATTGAGCACCATATTGTCTCACTAAAGTGATGAATAAGTTAGCGGTCGCGTCATAGGTGAATGGACGGAAGTCATCTTCAGTGACAGCAGTTAAGTCAAAGATAATATTGAGTTCTTTGGAAGCAACTTCTGCAGATGTGGCATACCAGTTACCATCTTCGGCCAAGATCTTGCCATCAGTAGCACCGACTTTGAAGCCGGATTTCATAAAGTTGATGATTTCAGTACCAACACTCTTAACTTCAGCCCATGTTTGTGGAACGAAGATTTTATTTTTAAGAGCGTCTTGTTTAGAAACCCAATCAAAGAATGTGTTGTTATAAACCATGACTTCGGTGGATTTATTGAATGGGACACCTAAGACATAGCCTGTACCATCTTCTTTATATTCGAGTGTTTCGTTTTCAATGGTATAGTCCTTATAGAAATCTTGATAATTCATTAATTGGATACCATCTTTAGCAAAACGGATACCATTTTGTGTATAAGCACCTTCGGCTTCACCACGTAAATGGTCATTAGCAAGTAAGCCGTCTAAACGAAGAAGAATATTACTCTTAATGTAACTTGCGAAGTGATCTGGATAACCATTAGCGATATTTGGGAACTTACCTGATGTAGAAGCTAAGTTAATAGCCTTCAATAAGTTTGGATAACCGCCTTTGGCTTCGTACTCGACTTTAATACCAGTTTTCTTGGTAAATGTTTCGAGTAATTCATCCATTGTGGTATTAACTTTTGCACCGAAGCCTGTCCACATTGTGATGGTTACACCTCTAGTATCGACGTTAACATCGAGACTATCGGTATTTGCGTCGCCAAGCACAAATGCTTGTTGGCAAGCACTTAAGGATGCTAATGCACCAACTGCGAGAGGTAAAAGGAGCAATGAGGATAATTTTCTGATTTTCATAATCAATTTCCTTTCTAATTATTTTATTAACCTTTGATGCCGCTTCTTGAGACACCGCGCATAATATATTTTCTAAAGATAAGGAAGAAAATAAATAATGGGACGGTAGCGAATAAGGAGCCGGTAATTCTAGCTGGGATATCGTTAGCGAATTCACCAGTGAATTGGCTCATTAAGCCGTTAGAGACTAAGAGCATGCTGTGGTCGATACCCATATTCTTTAAGACCGCGTTGCTACCAGAGGCAACAAGTGTTGGCCAGATATAGGCGTTCCACGCACCCATCAAAGAGAGAATCAAAATTGTGACGATCGTTGGCATAGCGATTGGAATCATACATTTCCATAAGTATTGGAAATGCCCATAACCATCGACTTTTGCCGCGAGGAACAACTCGTTAGGAATTTGTTGGAATGTTTGACGGAGATAGAAGATGTAGAAAACACTAACACCGTGGACCAAAATCAAAGCGGCAAAGGTATTAGCCCAACCGAGCATTTGAGTGGTTTGGTAGTTTGTCATCATCATCATTTCGCCTGGAACCATCATTGTTCCTAAGAGGATGGTGAATAAGATGTCTTTACCTTTAAAGTTGACACGCGCGAACGCGAAGGCCGCGAGGACGCTGGTCACGACGGTAAAGGCAGTTGAGAAAACAGCAACGATAATGGTATTCAAATAGAATGTACCAAAGTTAAAGTTACCTCTGAAAACTTTACTAAATTGTTCAAAGGAGAAGTTGGTGCTGTTTAAATAGAAAACTAATTGACCTGATAATTCTTCGTTTTCGAAAGCTTTAGTGCTCTTGAAAGAAGTAATAATCATGTACCAGAATGGGAATAAGATGAATAAACCCACGATGGTGAGGAATGAATAAAGAAGGACTTGGGTAATAATTTTACGAGCCTTATATATTCTTAGTTGCTTTTCACTAGCGAAATATACTTCATGTTCAGCCATATTAAATTACCTCCCTTCTAGTAATGGACCCTATTCTTACTGACCGCGAATTGCACGACAGTAATCGCTAAAACGATTAAGAGCAAGATAACGCAGCCCGCCGCACCACGGCCAGCTGCTGAGTCAGCAGTTGAGTTAATTAATTTAACAATATAACCAACAACGGTAATCCATTCTGATTGGTCAGAACCACCGAAGTTCTTACTACCACTACCGAACAAGGCGATAACTTGTGAATACGATTTACAAGCACCGATGAACGAGGTGATGGTAATGTATAAGATTTGTGGTGATAAAAGTGGCACAGTAATTTTTCTAAAGATAGTAAATTTACTACTGCCATCAATTCTCGCTGCATCGTAATATTGTTTATCAATCGCGGATAAGCCAGACATAAAGACTAAAATCTTAAATGCTAAACCGTTCCAAATCGCATAAATAACGATAACAGCGAACATGTTCCATCTGTTGGCGTAAATATCTAACCAGTGTTGCGCATCGACACCAAACATATGGAGGAATACGTTAATAAAGCTACCAGCCGAAGAGGAGAACATGGCGTTAAAGACCATACCTAAGGCGATAGTATTTGTGACGTAAGGTAAGAAGAAGATTGTTTGGTACAATCCCTTCAAAGGCTTAATAGCGTTTAAACAAACCGCTAATAAGAGACCAATAACAATTGTTAGTGGCACGGAAATAATAACGATTAAGCCAGTATTGCCTAATGCTCTCAAGAACACTGGGTCAGTTAAGACCTTAATATAGTTTTCAATACCCCAAGATAGGTGAATACTGCTTCTCGTATTTTGTAGTGCAGCGATGTAGTTTGTAATAACAAATGAACTACCTGAGTTACCAACCCAATAGAAGTTGTTCACAAACGACATAACAAATGTATTGAGGATTGGATAGATCATGAAGAGGATTAAGAAGATTAAAGCCGGAATTAAAGCAATCCAGCCCTTAGCCCATTCTGGCATGATGAAAGCATGCTTCTTGGTTCTAAGCTCTTTTTTAACTGAAATGCCTAAGCTTTCTAACTTAGCATCCCAATCAACTGTTTGCATTCCGTTTGGATTATTGTTCAAAGTATTTTCCATAAAGAAACACTCTTAACTATTTAATCCTTTCTCCAGATTCTTCAAACACGTAGAAACGTTTTGGTTTGAAATTAACATTATCTTTTCCTTCAACATCTTTCCAATTTTCGACTGGAATAATAATTTTCAATGAACTCTTTTCTTGACCGTGAACTTGACCAATCATGGAAACGTCACGTCCCACTCTTTGGACATATTCAACAACCACTGGAACGCCGCCTTTTGGATCAATGGTGAAAGCTTCAGGGCGGATACCAATCTTAACGGTTCTGTCTTTCTTCACCACTTCTTCTTCATATTCGACGTTTTCTAATTCAGGATTTTCTAAGGCATGAATTTCTTCTTCAGTTTTGCCTTCTTTTCCTTCTGGGTGTTTGTTTAAGTCAGCAAGATAATCGTCTAAGGATAAGTCTGTACCTTTAACGACGACCTTTTCTTTCTTCACTTTGCCGTGGTATTCACCTTCATACTCTTTGCCTGTATCGAAGACTTTACCATCGATGTAAAGTTTGCCACCTTTGATTTCACCATCGAAAACGTTAATCGCTGGTGAACCTAAGAATTTAGCAACGAATAAGTTAACTGGTTCATCATAAACTGTTTGTGGAGCATCGATTTGTTGAATGACACCGAAGTTCATAACGACGATAACATCGGAAATGGACATTGCTTCTTCTTGGTCGTGTGTAACGAAGATTGTGGTAATGCCAGTTTCTTTTTGAATTCTTCTAATTTCTTCACGAGTTTGTAATCT
>CAMKQK010000032.1:0-12375 GCA_946414915.1 uncultured Caryophanales bacterium | reverse complement strand
TATTACAGCCATCTTGAATCTTAAGGAACGCTCTCACGTTTTCTGTATAAGAAGTGATACCTAATTCTTCATATTCAAAGTCTCTAGTTTTCTCTTCAATGAGAGTGTAGTTTTCTTTATTCGCTAAAGCCTTTTTAACGAGATCCACGACGTCTCTTCTATGAGAAGTACCTAAAAGAATTGTAGGTTTAATCTCTTCTTCGATGAATTTATAGTTTCCTTGTGAATAGCAACCCATTACTGCGATAACAGCGTTAGGGAATAATTTTTGCATTTTACGGATGTGTTGACGGCTTTTTTGATCCGCGGTCGCGGTCACTGAACAAGTGTTAATAATCACGACATCTGGATTAGTGTTATCTTCAATAAAGCCTTCTTTTAAAAGCAAAGATGAAATCGCGCTTAATTCATAAGCGTTAACTTTGCAGCCAAGATTGTAAGTGGTAAATGTTTTCATAGTTTAGCCCAATCGTGGAATTGAATTAAGTGAACTAAACGTAAGGAAATAAAGCCGTTATTGTATAAGGCATTAATAAATCCTTCACGGTCAAAATTGAAATAAGCTTCCACGACTGGCTTAATTCTTTCTAACATATGGGAATAGTTTGGGTGACGTAAGTACTTATCAAAAAGTACGACCGCACCATCGAGTCTTCCTTGTTCATTAACGAAATAGATTGTATTTGTGTCGTAATGGAAGAAGGCTGTTTCTTTATCAACGTTTAAGACTTTGACAAGTCTAGAGAAATGTGAGTTATAAATCTCACTACCATAGGTATCAAACGGATCAATAACTGTATCTTGGAATTTATCTTTCAAGTCAGCGTAAGGAGAGGTTAACATTTTCTCTGGTTCGTCAAAGTAGATTTGATTTAAAGAACGAGAGAAAAATGGGATATAAATCTTGTTCTTTCCTTCTTGATAATATGGTTGTTCAGAGATGATTTCGTGATATGACTTCACGAAGTTAGCGCGGTTACTTTTACTAGTGCCACTGATGTAGCTTTTTAAGTTAATGATTTCCGCTTCCATGGTCATCTTGTTGATGTAGGAATATAAAATCACATTCGCGCGGATAACGTTGAATGGTTCATCACCTGGTTCATAGAAATCACTGAACTTAGGAAGTCTAGTTAAGTAATGACGGTTATCTAAAAAGAATTGGAACTCTTCGCTTTGTTCGAAGGTTGTTCTCTTTTTCGCTTTGCTAGCAATGTACTTTAGTAATCTTTTCATCTCTCTAACAAATATCCTATCACACTTAAGGCATATATGGCCGCGGTTTCCGCGCGTAATATGCGCTTGCCTAGGGAAGTTCTAATAAATCCTTGTTTGGTTAAGCTTTCAATTTCGTTTTCTGAGAAACCACCTTCAGGGCCAATGAGAATGGTAATTGATTTCTTTTTATCAAAGTTAGCAAACATGCCACTCACATCACTAGCGTCTTTTTCATAACCAACGTAGTTAAGATCACTGAATACTTCTTTTGGTAACTTCTTTAAATTAAAGATGCCCATCATTTCAGGAACGACTAAACGATGTGATTGTTCACTCGCTTCTTTCATAATCTTTTGATAACGGGCACACTTCTTAGTGATATCTTTTTCTTCGTATCTCACCACTGTTCTTTCGCTTTGGATCAGAGCCACTTTTTTGACCCCTAATTCAGTGGCTTTTTGCACCACTAAATCAGTTCTATCACCTTTGGTGAGAGCAAATAATAAAGTGACATCGGCGTTAAGTTCGACATCAGTCTCGATTTCATGAACAGCGTAAATTGTTAAAGGATTCGTACTACCAATATTGCATAAATAAAGAACACCATTAGTGACCACTTCGATTTCATCGCCTTGTCTCATGCGCATGACATGCAAAAGATGATGTTCGTCTTCTGGTTCTAATTTGACGTGTTCTGAATCAATA
Source organism: uncultured Caryophanales bacterium (assembly GCA_946414915.1). GTDB lineage: Bacteria > Bacillota_I > Bacilli_A > RFN20 > CAG-826 > RUG14515. The sequence goes on along the minus strand of CAMKQK010000032.1, from coordinate 10,452 downwards.
AGAGTGGCAAAATAGCGTTGCATTAGACAATAAACTCTCCTTCACCATCTTTGATGTTTGGTAAGAAACTATAAACAACACCGACAATAATATTGGTCACATAGGCCACTAAGATTGGCACAATAATAGCGACCGCTAAGTTTTTCACGGTGAAATAGAATAAAGCGAATAAACCACCCATCACTACTAAATTACAAATAAGCCAAATTAAACCCATCATTGCTTTTTTAATGTAAAAGAAAGCAGCACCAGTGAAACCAATGACGTAGAACAAAAGAGTTAACACCTTGCGACGGCGTTTCACTTGTTGACCTTCCTTCATTTGACTTAAATCAATTTGGGAAGTGATTTCGACAGTTTCACTACTAATTCCTTCTAATGGATTTTTGATACCACAGACGGGGCATAAATCGGTATCAAACTTGCTTAAGCGGGCCCCACAGTTACGACAATTTGGCATATTTATTCTCTCTTTTTTATTAAATCTTATTTTCTAAATAAACAGGTGTTTTTTAGTGTTGTGTAATTATTGTACGCGTAAAACAAATAATTCCTCAACAACATTATTAATTTTTTTAATTCTTTTTATTGCGAAGTGAAAACGTTTTCTATATAATTAAAACTCGCTTACTAGGTAAGCAAAAAAGTTATGGCTGGATAGCTCAGCTGGCTAGAGCAATCGGTTCATACCCGGTCGGTCGACGGTTCGAATCCGCCTCCAGCTACCATACTGATTAATACAGTTCCTCGATTGGAACTGTTTTTTATTATTTTGTTTGCATCTTGTTAAATTACTTCTTATGTTTTATTTAAGGTTTTAATATTAAATTAACAGTGATATTGATTTTAAAGGAGCAAGTTTATGAAACTATCCAATAAAAAATTAGTTTTGTTATTAGCCATTCCTTCTTTAATCGTGGGATGCGCTAAACCTGGAACAATTAGTTCTAATAACAATCAAACAAGTAATCAAGTTAGTGAATCAAGTTCGAATAATTCACAAAATTCACAAAGTGAAACCACTAGTGTGGCACCTCAATCAAGTGCACCTATCAGTGTTTCATCAGTGAACTATAATCCTCATGATTGCACTAATCATCAATTGAGTGAAGAAATTAAAACTCCTGCTACTCTTTTAGAAAAAGGTGTTAAACATTATCACTGTAATAACTGTGGAGCGGATTTTGATGCTGACTACTACAAGATGGATGAATTCGTCTTTGAAGATATGTCATTTATGTATGATGGTAATGATCACAAAGTCCAAATCGAAGGCGTTTTACCATACGGTGTTTCTGTGATTTATGAGAACAATTCTCGTAAAGAAATTGGTGAACAAGAAGCAACCGCTAAATTTGTTGATTCTAATAACAATCTTCTCTTGGAGAAGAAAGCTAAGATTAATATCGTGGAAAACATTGGTCTTCCTAACGTCAAAATTGTCACCACAGATGGTGATGATCCAGACTGGTCAACAAGAGAATATGAGTCCATGAAAGTCTCCATTGATAACTGTGAAAGCCAATATATTAAAACTAATGTTACAGGCACGATTAAAGTCAGAGGTAACAGCACTAACCAAAGAGATGTGACTAAAAGAGCCTGGAGATTAAAACTAGATGGTAAGACTAATTTATTAGGTCTTAATAACGGCATTAAAGAAAAGAGCTGGGTCTTATTAGCGGATTTCTTTGATCAATCAATGTTTAGAAACGAATCAGCCTTCTCCATGGGTAATGATTTATTCAATTATTCCGGATTCTATTCTTCAGACTTTAAACACGTTAATGTCTATATGAATGGAGAAAATAGAGGTGTCTACCTCTTAGCGGAACAACAACAAGCTAAAAAAGAACGTATTCCAATCCACGAAGCGGAGGAAGGTGAAACCACTCCTAAGACTGGTTACTTAATTGAAATTGATGGACTTGTTACTCAACAAGGTCATGTTGATAGTCAAACACACATTGGTGAATTAGAAGGCGATCCATGCTTCACCACTGGCACCGGTTCAGGCGGTGGCATGTGGGGAGGCTGGGGAGGCTGGGGAGGCCAAGGCGGCTCCGACTCCATTAACGGTGTAAACATCCAAGATAAAGGTTATGCGGTTAAGACTGATGTTTATGGTGATGAACAAGTCCCATTCATTAGAGACTACATGAATAACGCTTTGAAAGTGTTTAAAGGCGTTTTAAAAGGTGAAAAGCATCAAATCATTGATGAAAACGGTGAACTTCAAGATTCTCCTTACACCACTCAATACGAAACATTAAACGCCTCATTTGATTTAGATTCATTCTTTAGAATGTATCTCTTACAAGAGTTTATGAAAAACTTCGATGTCGGTTGGGGTAGCTTCTACCTTTATATCGATTTCTCAGTCGCGAGCAAAGTTAAACGTTTAACTCTTGCCGCACCTTGGGACTTCGACTTAGGTGGAGGCAATAAAACAAGCGGTAATATCACTAAGACAAACGATAACTTCTTAAATAACAGTGAGTATGCGAATGGTATGACCACCGCTAACCCATGGTTATATATGTTAAGTCAATGTGATTTCTTCCCAACCATGTTTAAGAAATACTATTCCATCTTCTGTAACTCAGGTATCTATGAACAAATGATGGATAGAATCAACTATGAAAGCAAAGCTTTCGCTAGTGCATTCGATTACACTTACACTAAATATAATTTAAAGAGCGCACCTGACTGTGGCATGAGCTGTCGAAAATATAGCGCTCATAATGATGCGATAAATTATCTCACCAAATGGTTTCAAGATAGAAAAACTTACCTAGATCAAACCTGGGGAAAGTAAAAACATAAAAGGGAATCTCTAAGATTCTCTTTTTCTTTGAGCACAATTGTTGCATTTAATTATATTAAGTTTATAATTTTTGGCATGCTCAAGAAAATTACTAGCATTTTCAAACCTAGAGATATGACCGGAGGCAACCTATTCGCTAAGATCATTCTTTTAGCTATTCCAGCAATGCTCGCCACAATGATGCAGCTCCTATATACCACAATTGATTTAGCCACAGTAAGTGCTGGGGACGGAGCGGAATCAATGGGCGCCATTGCTTCTAACACCGCGTTAATTAATTTGATTATTGTGGTCTTCACTGGTACGGCCTTAGGGGCTAATGTTGTTTTATCCGAAGCAAAAGGTGCTGGTAATAAAGAAAAAGCCCACAAAGTAGTACATAGCTCGCTTCTTTTTGCTCTAATCAGTGGTATTTTTGTTGGTGTTTTAGGCTTTTTTATTAGTGATAATTTATTAGAATTGATGGGTACTGAAAGCCACTACTTGGCTAAGGCTACTTTATATTTAAAAATCTATTTCTGTGGTTTACCATTCTTAATGATTTTTAACTATGCAGCCCAGTTATTAAGAGCACAAGGTGATTCATTATCACAGTTTATAGCGTTAACTATTTCTGGCCTTATTAATGTCGGTTTTGACTTGTTATTTGTCTTCCCACTACATATGGGCGTAGCAGGTGTTGCTTTAGCCACGATTATCGCTGAAGCTATATCCGCATTTATTTGTGTTTTATTTTTAATAAAAGGTAAGAAGAATTACGTTAATCTTTCTTTAAAGAAATTAAGAATTGATTCCGCGACGATTTTGGAAGTATTAAAAATTGGTTTACCAGCGGGCTTACAAGGTTTTTTCTTTTCTTTGCCTAATGTTTTCATTCAATCATCCTTATATACGATTGATCCAGGTAACGTAAATCTAGAAAACGGAGCCACTGCTTCTGGTAACATCGAAGGCTATTTCTATGCAATATGTGACGCGATTGCGGTATCAACGATGACCTTTATTGCCGCGAATATCGGGGCTAAAAAGAAAGAAAATATTAAAAAGTGTGCCTTTTATGGTTTGATTTGGGGTGCGGTATTTTGTGTGATTATTGCTTTAGTAATTCTATTGTTCCATCGCCCAATACTTTCTTTATTTGTTAAAGAAGAGGAAGCGATTAAGGCTGGATATACGAGATTATCCATTATGGCGTATCTCTATTTCTTTGATTTTACAATGGCGTATACCGCTGCAGTCCTTAGAGGATTAAAAAGATCAACATATCCAATGTTCACCACTTTGATATGCTGCACTGTTTTAAGAATTGTTTTAATTATCACTGTCTTTAATAATGTTAATTATTTCCATACCGTCTTCTGGTTATATATGTTGTTCCCAATTACTTGGGTAATCGCCACAACATGTAACGTCGTAGCGTTAGCAATCTTCTTACCAAAAGATTTAAAGAAATTAGAATTATCTAGAGAAGAAAATTAAAGAGGTAAGTAATGGGAAACCACTACCCAAACCGCGAGTAAGATAAGGATAATACCACCCACTATCCCGGCTATTTCATATTTGCCTTTAAGCAATCTCATGATTTGTTTTCCAAGGAATAAACCAATGAGAGAAATGATAAATGTTAAGCAAAGAATAATACTAACGTGTAACCACACAGTGGAAGTTGTGGATAATCCAGCGTGAAGGACGACACCTGCCGCTAAAGCGTCCACTGCGGTGGCGAAGCCATAGAACAAGACTTCTTTAATCGAGAACTTTCTTTCACACTTCTCTTCAAGAGGCTTTTTCATTTCTTTAATGGATTCCACTAGCATCTTGATACCAAGATAGAGCAAAAGGACAAAGGCTAACCAAACCACCACTAAAGAGGCGATTTGACCGGCTTTTTCGCCAGCAACGTTTCCTGCTATAGTTTCGATTAATTCGACAAGCCAGAAGCCAGTTAAAGGCATTAAAGCTTGCATGACACCAAAGGTGCCCGCAATAAAGAATGATCTCTTTTTATTAATATCGACATATGTTAGTCCATCAGTAAGCGCTACAGAAAACGCATCCATTGATAGACCAATGCCTAGAAAGAATATCGAAAGTAAAATACTCAAAGTCATAAATAAAATAATACCCCTTACTCGTAAAAAGTTAAGGGGTATTTGTTTAATTAGTTAAACACTATAGGCTGTAAGGGCCACCTTCAACGATGTTTTCAGCGTAAGGGGCTATGACTTCTTTTACCAATTTCAACTCAGTAACTGTGTTGCCTCTCTTCCATTCATTGTTGCCGTTTCCAGAGACACCATACTCTAATTGGTATGTAATGCTACTATCAGTTAAAAAGCTGGCATTGAATGTGAAGTTGAAGTAAACCGATTTCCAAGATTTAGAGGCGACACTGATTTTGAAAACTTGTATGTCACCGTTGAATACATCGTTCTTTCTCGTCCTGAATGCCATCCACTCCCAACCATCTGTTTGTTCATAGACATCCATTCTGATTCTAGCTTGAACATATTTGTAACCACCTTTAATAGCGTCTGTTATTTCGCTGGTCTTGAATCCTGATGCGAAAGCTTTGCTTTCACCTTTCCAGAGGCCATTCCAATCGCTCTCGTCGTTACCTTTAGATTTGTAAGTATTATCCGCACCATTTTCGTGGTTAGTGACTGAATGAGCTGGATCAGACCAATGAGCAAATAATGTCATGTTTTGGTCTGCTTTCTTTAAAACTTGCATGTTCGCATCAATATAGCAATCGCCTTGTCCTAATTCACGTTGTGAGAAATAGCCAAGGAAGACTTTATCGCCTTTTACTGGAACATTAGGTCTTGTTCCCATGTAGGCACCTTTATAATCAAGATAGATGTTGATGAGGGCATCAGTACCGTTTTGGTTATCTAGTCTAATTAGTTTGTCGAATTTGTATTCTTCTTTCTTAGCAATTTCGATGGCTTTATCTAAGTCAAATTCTAGGTTCGAGTTAATTTCATAATTAAATTCGCCGTCAGTGTTGTCGGATTCTTCAAGAATCATATTTTGTGTTGCTGAATCCAACAATGTTTCGTAGAAATAAGAATACTTATCTTCTTCAAAGTCATAGACTAAAACACCATAGCATCTTACTGTTTCAAAGAACGAAACACGATATGAATAGCCGCGTTTAAAGCCTTTTTCCTCTGACAAATCGATGGTAAAGTCATAACCTTTGCCATATGACTTTGTGTATGACCTTTCATTACTTTCTGATTTTTCTACGGATGTGGTATCTTCGTGAGTCCAATGGAAATCACCTGATCCTGCTTTGATAGAAATACCGAACACTCCTACTTCAGGTTCAATGGTAAAACCTTTGGTATCTGAGCTTGTATGAATAGTTTGTGTTGCAGTAGTCATCGACTTTGTCAATGTTTCGGAAGTGAATTCTTCAAAATGGAATCCCAAACCAAAGTCAAGATTTAAATAAGTTATGGAGTTTGAAGAATAAATAGGTGTCGTTTTAACTACGCCTAAGTCGAAGAAATAAGCGTAATATTTATCTTCAAATATACCAGCGAATGCAAGATCCATGCCGTTGGCATTTTGAACAGCCTGATATCCTTGTATAGCCATGCTTGGCTTTTCAGGAATGGATGGTTCCGCTTTCTTAATGGCGTTGTATTGCGCGTAAACTGCTAAATCTGAATAAATTGCTGTAAGGTTTTTGTCCCAACCAATGAATTCATATTTGTATTCATCAGTTTCTGGTCTGGTAGGAGTTTGTCCGCCATAAATAGCTGGTTTTCCTCTTTTGATGTTTGTTGCCTCATAGAGGAGTGTGTTGTCGTAGTTTAAAAACACGACAGAGTATGTTGTTTCTATAATTTCACTGGTGTCTTGTGGAGTGGATGTTGTTCCACTGCTTTCACCAGGCGCGATGGCTGATGAGGGATTGTTTTCAGAACTATGCATTGGTTTTTGGCACGCTGAAAGAACAAGCGTCAAAGCACATCCAAGAATAAGAGTTGATAGTTTTTTCATAGTAATTCAATACCTCCTTAAAACTCACAATTACTACACCAGCCACATTTTGAATTCATGGCTGTCCGCCTCACAATGAATTTTAGGGTTATAAATTATTGAATTAGGTTGTCATAGTAATTGCTCAATTTCAAAGTAGCATATTGGAAGCAGAATAAAAGGACAATTTGTATTAATTTATACTGATAGTTTCTAGATATTTTTAATCAAATCATAGGCATATACAACCTACTCTTTTTGATTAAAAATGCGTTAAATATTAGAATAACCTATTTTTATTGTGTAAAGTAAAAGCGCTTGATTATATTTCTTTGTCATAATCAAACAATTTTAAAAAAAAACGCCCATTATTTTGGTTGAAGGGCGAATTATCAGTAATAGATATCGTTTTCTGAACGCTTAACAAATACTGGATATACGGCAAATACCATTGTGGCCACAATAGCAATCAAGCTCACTAATAGTTGTGCTAGTATGGCAAAGAATGGGAGACTATAATCTCCATAATCAAACAGCAATTTAAACCCAGGAAAAATATCCCCGACTTCATAAATACAGATGGTAAAGGCACCAGAGAAGTTTAACCAAACCGCAAACTTCTCATATGCTCTTTTTCTAAATGACTTAATAGCGACCACTAAAGCAATGATAAGAATTGGCGCGGAGAATAAGAAGACAATAATAGTCCAAATTTGATCAGCTTCCAAGCTATTTGGCGTTGATAAGAACAATATGACTTCTGGTAATAATTTGAAGCTCATGAATAAGGCTAAAGCCATACTAACAAACAATGAGATTTTCTTGACCATAAATTTGACCTCGCATTTAATCCTAAATAAATATCTTGATTATATCAATATAAACAGCACTAATAGCCATACTTTTTGCGTTTAACAAGGACTAATGTTCCTGAAAGGATTCCTCCACATATTTCTCCAATAGTGACCGCCCACCATATACCAATGCTTCCCATAAATAACGGGAACAAGAATAAGAAACCGATTTGGAATATTAGCGTTCTTGTTAAAGAAATAATTAATGATAATAAACCGTTATTTAAAGCGGTAAAGAATGAGGAGAAGAAAATAGCAAAGCCCACAGCTAAATAGCAAATAGAATAGATTCTAATCGCCACGATAGATAAATTAATTAGCTCTTGATTGTTTTTAGAAAAGATATGGGCAAATGGAACAGCTGTAGTAAATGATAAAACAAACATTGAAACCGCAGATATACCAATAAGGATTAAACTTCTTTTTAAGACGTTTTTAAGTTCTGCACTATTTTGTGCTCCATAGTTATAGCCAATAACTGGTGCCATACCAATGGAATAACCGATAAATATCGCACAGAAGATAAAGCCGACATACATGATGATGCCATAGGCAGAGACACCATTTTCCCCATAGGCAATTAGTAATTGCGCGTTATATAAAGTGGAGACCACACTCATCGCAATATTAGAGAAAAATTCACTACTACCGTTATAAATGGATTGAAGAATATCTTTGATAACGATTTGTGTTTTGCCTAAAGAGATCGGATTATCTTTTCTAATAATGAAATAAAGTAAAGGACCAACAGAAGCAATAACATAGCCGCTTATTGTGGCAGCGGCCGCTCCAACGACGCCCCAACGGAACGCTCCAATAAATAAGGCATCTAAAGCAATATTAGCGAGACCACCCGCTAAAACAAATCTAAAACCTAACCTTGGTCTTTCCACCACTGTGAAGAATGATTGGAAGACGTTTTGTAAAATAAAGAACATCTGCGCGGACACTAAGATGCGTCCATAGAGTGTCGCTTCGCTAATGAGGTTTTCACTATCACTATTTGATAAGTGAGCCATTAAAACAACAACAGGTTTTACTAAAAAGAAGCCCACTATTGAGATAAAGACGCCTAAGGCGATTGTGAAATAGATAATCAAAGAGAATGTCTTATTAGCCTCTTCTTTTTTACCTTCGCCTAGTTTCTTGCTGACTAAAGCCGTACCACCAGCGCCCATCATAAAGCCAATAGAGCCAATAATCATAATAAATGGGAAAATAAGGTTGACCGCAGCAAAGCTGGATGGGTTATTGGAATAATTGGAAATAAAGATACCATCAATGATCGAATACAAAGACGTAAAAACCATCATAATGATCGGGAATATCACTAAGTGGAAGATCTTTTTGTATGTAAAGTGATCAGAGAGGTGGACTTGCATAACAAGAAGATTATACGGATTAGACAATATTAAATCAATTATACTTTGTATAAGCATGCAATACGTGTTAAACTTTGTGACGTTGGAGTTTATTTATGTTTATCAATAAAAAAGTATTGATTCTACCTATAATTAGCACACTACTAGTCTCATGTTCTACTAAGGCGCCTTTCACCTTAGAGGAGAGATTGCATGAGGCATATTTAGATGTCATTGAAGAAGATGAAAAAGATATTAGACCATTAGTGGCACTTTCTAAAGAAGATAAGAACGTTATTTGGAACAATGAAGGCAATAAAACACTGCTATTCACTCTTCATAGATTTCCTGCTTCTTATCCAGAAGGTGAGGAGATTACCTTTACATGGGGTGAATCTTGGTTATGTTCTGTTAAAGAATTGCAAAACTGGTATTTAAATAACAAAAGCAACATTAATGATTCGCTTTTAAGAATTAAACAAGTACTTGGTATGTCACATCAAAGCAAGAACACCTATATCTCATCAATGTGGTTAAGTCCTGACGATTTGAAAAGACCGGCCTATATCACAGATGTGACAAAACAAATGTCATTAGCGTTTAAAGAAGATGAAACAGAAGAATATAAAACATGGTTTAATAGTCAATATTACTATTCCTATGATGTTAGCAAGCTTCCTTGGACTAGATTAGGTTATACCTATGACTGGAGTGAAGAAGCCAAAGATAAATACGGCTTAACTGAATTCATTGCTTTTAAAGGCACTATGGCGAAAGTCGATAAAACCTTACTAGTAGAAGATTTCTTAAAAACATTAGACAAGTAAATAAAAGACATCTCGTAATTGAGATGTCATTTTTTTCGTTTGGCGGAGAATTAGGGATTCGAACCCTAGCAGGACTTGCATCCTCTATCGGTTTTCAAGACCGACCCCTTCAACCGCTTGGGTAATTCTCCGTATGGTGGACCATCCAGGACTTGAACCCGGAACATAACGGTTATGGGCCGTCCACTCTAACCGATTGAGTTAATGGTCCGTTTGGTTATGTAGTTATTAAGGCTTAGCCCTTAAGACCACGTGATTGACGATCCATATCTTCAACGACGATGTCGAAGATTTCGCCAAGAGTGGCACAGTGAGAAAGTAAATCCCATGGTTCGTTTGTGTGGAAATGGATTTTAATCATTTCATCATCACCAACACAAATGAGAGAATCGCCTTTCATATTTTCGAGGATCCAATCAGTGATTTCGTCTTCGTCAAGGCCTTGACCTTCAATTAATAATTGTGTGTCGTAACGGTATTGTAACATAACTTTACCTGCAACTTTCTATATATTAATCACAAAGTGATTATGAACAATTGGTGGATCCGACGAGAATCGAACTCGCTACCTCCTGAATGCAAATCAGGCG
>CAMKQK010000031.1:0-12520 GCA_946414915.1 uncultured Caryophanales bacterium | reverse complement strand
TCTATGAAACATTATTTGATGAAAACGCCTGCTGCCACGTGGCTTTAGGCGCTGGTTTCCCAGAATTATATCCAGGTGCTTTAGACATGACCATGGAACAAAGAGCAGAAGTTGGTATTAACAACTCCATGATTCACGTTGACTTCATGGTGGGTACACGCGATTTATCAATCGTTGGTGTGGACGCTAAAGGCAAACAAGTCCAAATCTTTAAAGATGGTACTTGGGCTATCTAAGCTCGTTCAATCTTAATCAATTCAGCAAAGTAGATTGTCTTTCTTTCGGGGATGACAATCTTTTTGTTTACCGGGTCAATTTTATTCAAAATAGTGGATATGGTATTGATTTTATTGTTTCTCCAATAGGAAATAACTAGTTCTTCTCCATGATAATTAACTAGTATTTCATTAATGTTTTCTGCCTCGTCACTAGAGATACGTGGACGTTCCACTTTCTCTTGCTTCTCATGTAATTTATCTAGATAGTTTTGTTGCTCATTAAGCGATTTATAAGGAGCCCATTTCTTCATGCCGCGTTCACTCATTTACGATGTCCTCCTATAAAATTATTTCTATCTTTAATTGTGCTTTCTTCTAATAAGGATGATGCGCGCAAGACTGAATTCTTACCAAACTTATCATGGAGCTTATCCATAGTCTTTTGTAAATTACGTCTTTTGATTTGTTCTTTATCATCCTCAAACATATTTAATTGTTGATATGTAGATTCAAGAAGTCCACCGAAGTTAAGACCAATGGTTCTAATTGGTAAATCTTTAATATACATATGATAAATTTCTAATATGGCTTTTAATAATAGTTCACTGTCGTCGGTGGGCGCTAATAAGGTTGATCTTCTAGCAAAACCACCCATATTCTTTGAATATCCAACATAAATAGCGACAACTTTAGTCATCTTATTTTCATTTCTCATTCTTGAGGCCAATGTATCAACCATTTCTCTAATAATAGTGACGGCTTCTTTTTGGTTATAATCTCTAAATAATACTTGGCTTAAAGATAGACTATGCTCTTTTGGTTCATATTTTTCGTGGATATCCGCTTCATCAATGCCGTTCGCGTGTCTCCAGAGTTGTTCGCCTATCACACCAAACTTATCTCTTAAGTAATCAATATTAGACAAAGCAATATCTCTCACGGTAAATAGACCAATCTTATTGAGTCTTAATTCCATTCTTGGACCAATACTCCAAACCTTACTAAGTGGGGTGATTGGCCATAGTTTTTCTTTAATATCATTAACACCAACTTTAGCGATGCCGTTTCTTTCCTTCTTTGCGTAAATATCTAAAGCAATCTTCGCTAAAAAGAAGTTATCACCAATACCCGCAGTGGCTTGTAAACCTGTTTCTTCTTTAATCTCATCAATAATCGTCGTGACCATTTGAAGAGGGGTTTTATTGTAGTACTTTAAGTAAGATGTTAAGTCGACGAAAGCCTCATCAATTGAATACACGTGTACGTCTTCTTCGGCAACAAAGTGATATAAAACATCAATTACTTGAGCGCTTTTTTCTAAGTATCTTTCCATTCGTGGAACAGCGTAAATGTACTTATATTTCTTTGGTAATTCTTTAATGCGACATCTTGAAGGAATGCCTTGTTTCTTTAAAAATGGAGACACACTCAAAACAATCGTATTTGTGCCTCTATCTTTGTCTGCGACCACGAGTGGTTCTTTCCAAGGATCAAGTCCTCTATCGAGGCATTCTACGTATGAATAAAAAGCTTTTAAGTCAATGACCGCAATTACTCTCTTTTTCATGGTGAAAGTATTATACCTAAGAAAAAAATGCTTTTTCAGTATTGACTTGCTATTTTTAAAAAATTCATAAAAAAACTATGATTACGACAGATTTTTATTTTTTTAAACACTATTAAAATGATAGAATAAACTAACAAATCGAGAGGAACTTAATTATGAAAATGACAAAAGTAATGGTGTGTTTAGTAGCCGTCTGTGCACTTACATCATGTAGTGAAAGCGTTGATTCCAAAAAGTTTGAAGAAGCCGCGAAGAACGTAGAAAAGCACGAATACAAATCCGCAACGATTAAATATTTATACGATTACGTCATCAACGGTGAAAAAACTAAAACTGAAGGCAAGATTGATTACACTTACAACAATGGTAGTTGGACGACCGATACACAAGATAGCCGTGCTGATTCCTTTGCTTACGCCTTGAGCGACAATGTTTCTAATTTCAAGGCCACTGATATGAACATTCCTGCTCAGGCTTTAAAGTATAAGCCAACAATCGCCTATTACCTTAATCCGTTCAAAGTGGAAATTAAGATTGATGAAAAAGTCGAAGAAGATGGTGCTAAAGGATATGTTAAGCTCGTCGCTTCTGAAACATTCAACAAATATGGTTATATGACCAAGACAATTACCAAATTTGATTTAGAAGCTAAAGGTGAATCATCTCTCGGTGTTAGCATTAATGAAGCTATGCACATCAATGTCCAAATCTCAGCGAGTTATAAAGACTAAAAAAATCAATAAATAGGGCTAGTTAAACTAGTCCTTTTTCTTTATTAAGAAGAAATTTTTGTTTTTTTCTTTGCTATTAAAATATTATTTGGTATATTTTACCTCCACGCTTGTTTACAATAAGTGGTGGGGTATAAAAATATGGAAATTGCTGCAATTATCATTTCTTCTCTTGCTTTAATCGCTATTGTTGTCGCGATTATTTTGATTATTAGAAAACCAAATAACGCTTCAGCAGCGCAAGTAGACTTGAAAGAAATTGGTATGCTACAACAGCAACTTAATTCTTTAACCGATCAATTAAAGACCAACATTAAGTTATCCGTGAGTGAGGAAATTACTAAAGTAATGGAACAAACCCAAAAGAGTAACGAACTTAACAATGAAAAGTTAGAACGTTTCCAAGCGGGCATTACTGAATCACTCAACAAACGTTTCGACGCTCTTAATAAGCAAATCGATGATAAACTCATTGAGATTAACAAAAAAGTGGATGAAAAACTCGCTGAAGGCTTTAAGTCCACAGGCGAAACAATGGCTCAAGTGAGAGAAAGACTCCAAGCTATTGATGCCGCACAAAAGAACATCGAAAAGTTATCTAGTGATGTTGTCTCTTTAAAAAGTGTTCTTGAAGGTAACCAAACCAGAGGACAATATGGTGAATACCAACTTTCCATGGTATTACATAGTGTTTTTGGTGACACAACTGGTTGCTATCAAGAGCAATTCACAATGAAAAAGGTCAAAGACGGGGATGATGTACGCGCTGATGCAGTCGTATTTATGCCTGAACCGAATAAGATGATTTGTATCGACTCCAAATTCCCGTTCCAAGACTACCAACGTATCTTTGAAACCGATATCCAAGAAGAAAAAGATCGCTTAACTAAAGAATTTGGTAACGCTGTTAAAAAGCATATTACCGTGATTAAAGATAAATACATTGTTGAAGGTAAAACCGCTCCTGAAGCGTTAATGTTCATTCCTAACGATGGTGTCTTTGCGTTTATTCACCACAACTTAGAAGAAGTCGTGGAGTATGCGAGAAGTAAGAAAGTCATTTTAACTTCTCCATCAACTTTACCGGCAATTCTCGTCACTATTAACATGGTGAGAATTGAGGTCGAGAGAAGCAAAAACGCTGAAGAAATCAATCGTCACTTGCAACGTCTTGCCAAAGACTTTGAAATGTTTGGTCGCGAATGGGATAAATTCTCTAACGCTCTTGAACAAACTGGCAAACGTAGAGAGGAACTTGATCACCGTGTTGGTCGTATCACTAATAAGTTCCAAGCTATTAACACTAGCAATAATCTCAGTGACGATTTGAAAGAAATCGAAGGAGATAGTAGTGAACAACTATAACACACATAATCTTGTCACTTTTTCCAATAGCTTGTTAAAACATTTCGGAGTAAAACCATTCCATCAAACAGAAGAAGCGGTGGACAAGATTTTAACTAACCATAAAAAAGTTGTGACCATTCTTTTCGATGGTATGGGACGTAATATCGTGAGAATGCATTTAAAGGAAAACTCATTCCTTAGAGAACATTATTTATGCACGATTAATTCTACTTTCCCACCCACAACAACCGCGGCTACAACCGCATTCTTAACTGGTAAATATCCAATCGAAACAGGTTGGATGGCTTGGGCGCAATATTTTGAGAAATATAATCGCAATATCATTCTTTTTAGAAACGCTGATTATAACAGTGATGAAAAGATCACCCCAGAACATATTGCCGATAACGAATTACCAGTTAAATTCATCACAGATTTAATTAAAGAACAAAATCCAAGTGTTCAAACATTCAATGTTAAAAGATTTCCAGTCGACCCTAATGGCCCTAAGAAATTAAGAGATTTAGAAAAGATTATCGATAGCAAAATCACCGGTGTTGATTCATGCTTTGGTTACTTCTATTTTGATTCGCCAGACTATGAAATGCATGCACATGGTATCGATAATTGGCGAATTCATATCATTGTAAGAAGAATTAATGATATCGTTCGTCGCTTAGCCAAAAAGCATCCGGATACCTTATTCTTAATCTTTGCTGACCATGGTCATATCAATGTCACTTTTGATGATATGGATGAGCATCCAAATTTAATGTCTTTATTAAAACATCCAACTTCTTTTGAAAAGAGAACACCAGTTTTCTTTGTTAAAGATGGTAAGCATAAAGAGTTTGAAAAGTTGTTTAAAGAATATTATGGAGAACATTTCCTCTTATTAACAAAAAAAGAGGCATTAGAGTCTCAAATATTTGGTGAAGGTGATATCAATCCAAAAGCGGTGGAATTCATTGGAGATTACGTCGCCACTAGTATTGATAGCCACTGCTTATACGCTTCCAGTGAATTAAAAGATTTCATGATGTTCAAGGGACATCACGCTGGAAATACGGAAGATGAAATGAAAATTGATATCTCCGCGTGTAATGTTTGATTGATTTTTCAATAAAAAATCTATATCATAGAGAACGCTACGGGTCCATAGCTCAGCTGGGAGAGCGCCTCGTTCGCAACGAGGAGGTCAGGGGTTCGAATCCCCCTGGATCCACCAATTAGCGTTATATTAGGTCTCTTATGAGGCCTTTTTTGTTGCTTCGATAAATGGAAGCAACAGCACTGTGACACATTTGTGCGCACGTCATGATAATATAGAAGCAATAATAACGATATAGTGAGAAGAAAATAACAGCATTCTTTTACTGTTTCATCTTTTATGTATTATCGTAATTGAATTTAAGCTAAAGCTTATGAAAAGAATCTGGATCGTCATCGTCAACATCTTAATCATGTTCTCTATGCTGACTTTTGTTGTGGTTTATTCGACTTCCGAAAGTAAAAACGCCACAAAAAGACAAATAGAGAATTTTGAAAGTACCACGATTACGATGGGAAATGTTACTGAAAACTATTTAGAAGGTGAACAACGTGTTTGTGACGTTTGGGCCCACTACATCAATAGTGAAAACCTTACTATTGAAGAAGCAACGGACTTCGTGAGAATTTCTCACGTTTTGCCCAACGCCTCCGCGCACATTATTTATCGCGATACCCTTACTGGTTTATCCACTAGAGTGAAGAACAATACCACTGATGACTATTCCGTTTCCTATCAAAAGATTGAATTATTAAACGACATGAGTTGGATCCATGAAATTGGTAAATCAATTAATGTCTCCCGTGCTTATACAAACCCAATTAACGGAGAACAATCCATCGCATTCTGTAATTTCATTACTCTTAAAGATTCTGAAACTGGTAATCCTAAAGAAGCAGTATTACTCCGTGTTTTACCAATTTCTGAATTAAAAGAGAAATGGATTTTCCCACAAGAAGAATTTGAAAACGCTGAATTATCCATTATCGACGCTGACGGGGATTACATTATTAAGGGTGATTCATTTAAGAATTCTAGCTTCTTTGAATTCTATCGTTCATATAACTCCATTAAGCCTGCTCAAGCACAAGAGTTATTCAGTCAGATTACTTCTATTGATGGCTCTTTAACCATGAAGAACTCTCGTGGTGAAAAGTGCATTCTTGCTTATACACCATTTGATGCCACTGGTGGTTGGGCTCTTTTAAGCTTAATGCCAATGAAATATATCAACGCTAATACAGAAAACTGGTTATTAATCGGTATCGTCTCCGCTGGTTTAGTGGTCTTATTTGTTTTTGACTTAATGGTCATGCTCTATTTCAATAAGAGATTACACCAAGCCGCGAGAGAAGCGGAATCCGCTAGCCGTGCTAAAACAGATTTCCTTTCTACTATGTCGCATGATATTCGTACACCAATGAATGCGATTATCGGTTTAACGACTATTACAGAAAAGAATATTGATGATAAGAAACTAGCAGGGGAGAATCTCCGTAAGATTACTTTAGCAAGCAATCACTTATTAACATTAATTAATGATATTTTGGATATTTCTAAAGTCGAAAGTGGCAAGCTAAGCCTCAGTCCACAGACATTCTCCATTGTTGAAACAGTGGAAAACCTTGTGAACATTTCACAACCAATGATTAAAGAAAAGAATATTGATTTCAGTTTCCGCGTTAATCGCATGGAGAAAGAATATCTCCACGCTGATCAACTAAGACTAAATCAAATCTATATCAACATCTTATCTAACGCGATTAAATACACTGAACCAGGTGGTAGTGTCAGCGTGGATATGAAAGAAGAGGAAAACCAAAAAGAAGGCTGTGTACGCTTAACATATATTGTCGCTGATACTGGTATTGGTATGTCACCTGAATATATGGAACATATGTATCAACCGTTCTCACGTCAAACAGATAGCCGTGTAAATAGCATTCAAGGTACTGGTTTAGGTTTAGCTATTACTAAACAAATGGTGGATCTCATGGAAGGTACAATTGAATGCCAAAGTGAACAAGGAAAAGGCACAACATTTACTGTGACTTTAGATATTCCAATTGCGGAACATCAAAGAATGGATATGAAGCTTGATGAAATGGATGTTTTGATTGTGGATGACGATGAAGTCTTATTACAAACCGCGACTGAAACATTAGAGTCATTAGGCTTAAAAGCTGAACAAGCTAGTAGTGGTCTAGAAGCTTTAGGCATGATTAAACATCGACACGAAATCGGTAAAGGCTATGACATCGTTATTGTTGATCTTAAGATGCCTGATATTGATGGAGTAGAAACCATTCGTAGAATCCGTTCAGAAATCGATAATAATACCCCAATCTTATTAATTTCCGCTTACGAATGGGCGGATATTGAGAAAAAAGCTAAAGAAGCAGGGGCCAATGGCTTCCTTAGTAAGCCATTATTCCGCTCCACACTTTATGACAAGATTAACGATATACTCGGTAGAGAAGCTAAATCCATCGAACCAGAAAGCGACTACTCTGATTTAGAAGGCTTAAATATTCTCATCACTGAAGATAACGATATTAACTGGGAAATTATTTCCACGTTGCTTTCAATGTATGGCATTACCACAGAACGCGCGGAAAATGGTCGTGTTTGTTTAGATAAGATGAAACAAGCGGAAAAAGGTAAATATACGCTTATTTTCATGGATATTCAAATGCCAGAAATGAATGGTTTAGACGCCACTAGAGCCATCCGAGCTTTAGATGATTCGTGGGCATCCAATATTCCAATTATCGCCATGACCGCGGACGCATTCTCTGAAAACGTTACTGAATGCTTAAATGCTGGTATGAATGGGCATATTGCCAAACCAATAGATATTAAAGTTGTTATTAAAGAGATTCGCAGAATCAGGGAGGAATTCAAACAATGAAAAAGACACTCTGCGCTATTTTAACTGTTGTTTCAACAGCACTTCTTGTTTCATGTGGGAACAAAGAATTTAGACCTGCCTTAGACAAAGAAACGGACTGCAAAATCAAAGTAGTAGGGGACTATGGAAATTTTGAAGCCTTAGAAGCGGAATTTGATAGATTCCATAGTTACTATCCAAATGTCAAACTTAGTTACGTTAAACTCGATGACTATAAAAACACATTAGGCACTGTTCTTGAAGGTAAAGATAAACCAAATATTTTCTTCTCCTATACTTGGATGAACGAAAATGAAAAATATAATTCCGTTGTTTCTCATATGGAAGATTTATCTGATCCTGCGCTTAAGTTAGATTTAAATTGCATTCGTCCAGGACTAATCAATCATGACACCCAAGGAAAGGTCATGATGGTCCCTGTTTTCTCCAGAACTTATGGCGCTCTTGTGAATAACAACTTATTTAAGAAAGAAAATATTAAAATACCGACCACGTGGAATGAATTACTTAATGTTTGTAAATCATTTACCGATAAGGGATATAAGAGCCCAATGATGGGGTTTTCAAAAAGCTCATCTAGCTGTTGGATGAACACTGTGGCATACCCATTATTTGTCGCCGAACTCGCTAAAGATAAAAACGCTATGGCGCTTGCTAATAACTTAGATCCAGCAGCGGGCAAATATATGCGTGGAGCCTTAGAGACAGTTGATAACTTAGTGAAAAATAACTGCTTCAATATGGAAGAATGTAACAAAATCGAAGATAACTACACAAAAGTCATCTTACGTTTCTTCGAAGGCGATGTACCAATGATGGTTTGCACTGGTGATACAGTTTCTGGCACTAAAAAAC
The DNA here is from genome assembly GCA_946414915.1 of uncultured Caryophanales bacterium. GTDB lineage: Bacteria > Bacillota_I > Bacilli_A > RFN20 > CAG-826 > RUG14515. Next base: position 3,840 of record CAMKQK010000031.1, on the reverse strand, counting down.
GTGAAGAACAATCAGAAGCATTTATTAATAATCCATTTGATTATAGTTTTATCCCAATTCCATTAACCGCAGAAGGTGGTTACTTCATTGATAGTCCATCCGTGGAATTCTCGGTTAATAAAGACTGCGATAACTTAGATATGACAAACGAATTCATGAGATTCTTGCTTAGTGATAAGGAATTAAACGCTATGGCAGCGGCTAAACGTCTTGTCACTCCAACTAAAAACATGTCTATCGATCCAGTTTATGCACCTTTTGGCAAAATCCCAACATCCCGTACTTTCTCACCAGAAGCTCTTGGTGTTAAAGATTCATTAAGCACACAAATTAGAAACGCCTCATTTAAGGTCGCTAAAGGCGAAATCACTATAGATGAAGCAATTAATAATTATGGAAGCTTATAAAGCCTTTTAAGGGCGTTTATGGCTAATTACAACCTGTGACACATTTATGACATTCAAATTTATATAATCTAAAAAAGGAAAACAACATATGGCGTATTCATTAGTAGGTATTATTGCAATTGTCATCCATTTTATCGTTAATCTCGATATCTTTATTAGATTTAGAGGTAGGAAACCATTTTTAGGACAAAGATTCTATCTGCTTTTTCTTTTAAATGTTATTGCCTATCACCTTACCGATGCATTCTGGGGATTTATCTACGACGCCAAATTGGTTGTTCCTTTACGTATTGATACCATAATCTACTTTATAGCGATGGCTACCTCCATATTATTCTGGGGTTATTTTGTCCATCATTATTTAGGAGCACATAAAAAGGTTATTATTTACGCTAGTTTAGCGGTCTTTGTCGCCCAAATGGTGGTTATCGCTATTAACTTTGCTACTCCAATCTTATTTAGCATCTCCGATGAATGCACCTATAAAGCGGAAGCTGGACGATACGCCTTATTAACTGGTCAAATACTCATATTCTTAATCTTATCAGTTGCCACATTTATTGAATCGCTTAAAAGACAAGGTTCATCAAAACGCCATTACTTCATGGTGGGCGTCTTTAGTTTATTCATGATGGTCGCCATTGTCCTTCAAGTTTTCTTCCCACTTATTCCAATGTATTCATATGGTTATTTATTTGGTATTACTATTTTGCATACATTAGTAGTGGAAGACGAAAAAGCCAATCAAAGACTTGAATTAGCGGAAGCCCGTTACCAAGTATCTTATGATGCCTTAACAGGCGCGATGAGTAAACACGCATATGTTGACGCTGAAGCAGATATCGATGACCGCATTAATAGAGGTGTTATGAAAGATTTTGCCGTGGTGGTCTTTGATTTAAATGATTTAAAAGATGTTAACGACAAAAAAGGGCATGAAGCTGGCGATAAGTACATCATTGATTCAGTGAGATTAATTGAAGATTGCTTTAAAGATGTCCCAATTTACCGTGTTGGTGGTGATGAATTCACAATCATCTTAGAGGGTGAACAATTTAACGATAGAAAGAGATTACTTGATAACTTCAATAAGAGAATCGAAGAAAACGTTAAAAATAACAGTGTTGTAGTGGTTTCCGCGGGATTATCAGATTATGTTCCTAATAAAGACACCACAATTATTCAAATCTTTACTCGCGCTGATAGAGAAATGTACGCAAGAAAGCATTTGTTAAAAGAAAAAAAGATTTAATCGTTATTTTATAAGCATGAAAAAAGTGGATCATTGAGACCCACTTTTTATTTGTTTTAGTTTTGACTATTCAACGAAGTACATGGTTGTGACTTCACCGTCGTAATCGAAGGAGACTTGGTGTGCGTCAGCGTTAGCGAAGAACTTATCACCTGTATCTTCATCTGTCTTTTCTTCGTAGCCAGCAGCTAAGAGAATTGGTGTGATAGTTTCTCTCCAAGCGGCTTCTAAATTGCCTTCTGCGGAGATACCAGCATAAGCCCAACTACCGAAGCTACCAAATTTGAGAGTGAATTCATCGCCGGCAAACGCTGCAGCTTGTTCAGCAGTGAATGCAAAGCCTAATTCATAATCTTCAAGGAATTCGTTAATTTCTTCATATGGGAAGTTATCGAATGTTTGTGGTGGGATTGGTGGTTCACCAACTTCACAATCGATGGTGAATGGGTAAGAACCTAAACCATAATAATCATAAAGAGCAAGATAGTAGCAATCAACTGTGATGAGAGCGCCTGTTGCACCGTATGAAAATTCATAAACATAATCGTCAACTTCAGCAGCTGACCAATTTTCGTTAAGCGCCAATAAGAAGTCGAAAGCCTCATCGAATGTGAAACCATCAACTGTGAAGCTACCGGCTGCATTTTCTTCATAGAAAGCGCTTTCATTTGAAGAAACGAGTTCAGGAACGACGACTTCGATGTCGTTTTGCGCGAAGAAGTCAACAATCTTATCGTTAATTTCGCTCACTGGAGCAGCAACGAAATCTGGATCATCTAATGTTTCACCAAAGAATCTGATTCTTGTATAACCACGATGTTCGTTGACATATAAGTATGTGTAAGGATCATCTGGTAATTCATAGTCATTATAGCTTTCTTCATACACATAGCCTGCATCTTCGAGATTTTGGATAAATGCAGCTGTGTAGTCACCTTTTGTGAATAAGGTACCTGTTGTTTTCATTTTGCCGCCACTCTTCTCTGTGTTAGCTTGAACGTACCAATCACCTTCTAAGTTGACACCTGCGAATCTATGTTCTTCTGCAAATGAAGAATTGATGAGTTCTTCTGGCCAGCCCGCTTGTTTTTCGTAATCGTGTTTTGCGAAATAACGATCGTCCAAAGCTTTTGTGTATTCACCAAAGAAATAAAGTCTTGTCATTCCGTCTTTGACTGGGAAAACTCTAATTTGCAAATTACCCTTCTTATAGCCGAAGTATGAAGAACTATTGCCTGATGCCTCGAATCCAGCTGCAACAGCTTGAGCTTTTAATTCATCGACGAAATCGCCTTCTGTCGCTAAGAATTCGTAGTGATAGCTTTCGTATTCTTCATCAGCGCCACTATCGCATTTAACGCCACCTAATTCATACCAAGCATTGTCATTGTTTACGCCAGTGAATGCAGTAACGAAATCATCGCCCATAGCTGCAGCAACGTTTGCTTCTGGCCAACCGTTTACTTTGGTGTAACCGCTGTATTCGAACCAGTCGCCATCTTGGAATGTTGGCATTTCAATTCTAATACTATTCTTGAATGTGCCTGGGTAGTTATTTAATGTAATATAAATACCTTTTTCTGAAACGGTCTTTTTGTAATATTCACCGGCTGATAATGAGAATCCGTTTGCTAATAATTTATCTTCATAACTGCCGAGTACATCGTAGTTACCATTATCATAAATGTAGAAATATTGCCAGCTGCTGCTATATGCGTTTTCGTAATCGGCAGCATATTTGATTGTATTGACATCAAAATCAGCAAATGGAATTACTTCGCCGAAGTATTTCATCATTCTGGCTTTTGTGTTGTCGTCCCAGCTGAGATCTTCTCTCATATTGGAAGCTTTAACCCAGTGGCCATTTTCCTTGGAATAAATATTAAGACTATCGAGATCTAAATATGTATCGCCGTCGGCGCCATTGTTATCTGATGGTGCGCCATAACCATTGGAGAAAGAATTGCCATCTTTGCCATCGACGCCATCTTTGCCATCTTTGCCATCGACGCCATCTTTGCCATCTTCGCCGTCAAAGCCGTCTTTACCTGGATCACCTTTTTCGCCTGGATCACCTTTGTCACCTTTTTCGCCTTTTTCGCCTGGATCGCCTTTGTCACCTTTTTCGCCTTGGTCACCTTTGTCACCTTTTTCGCCTTGGTCACCTTTGTCACCTTTGTC
>CAMKQK010000030.1:0-12586 GCA_946414915.1 uncultured Caryophanales bacterium | reverse complement strand
TGAACATGTAGGCCTGTTTTAGCGCTGACTTCAATAGCTTCATCACAAGGAATACCAATCTTCTTTTCAATTTCTTGCTTGGCCATATCAACGTTAGCAGATGGTAAATCAACTTTGTTGATAACTGGTAAGATTTCTAAGTCGTTATCGACTGCGAGATAGGCGTTAGCGAGCGTTTGCGCTTCCACACCTTGTGTCGCATCCACCACCAAAAGCGCGCCTTCACAAGCGGCTAAGGAACGCGACACTTCATAAGTGAAGTCGACATGTCCAGGAGTGTCGATAAGGTTAAAGACATATTCTTCACCATCATCAGCTTTATATGATAAAGTCACAGCGTTTAACTTAATGGTAATGCCTCTTTCTCTTTCTAAGTCCATAGAGTCGAGAATTTGGTCTTTCATTTCTCTAAGTTCGACTGCGCCAGTCAATTCTAGAATACGATCCGCTAAAGTGGATTTACCGTGATCAATATGAGCGATGATTGAGAAGTTTCTGATTTTTTTCTGTGAAAAGTCCATAGTATTAATAGTTATATGATGTGGTTGTAGCACTCGAAGTGCTAGATGTACTAGATGGCGGATTTATCGAAGTAATAACCGGCATACTGAGATACGTTAATATTGGTAAGACAATCAGTATGATTGCCATAACGAGTAATAAAACGGTAAACCATTTTTTACCTTCACGACGCATGAGTGTCGCGGTAAATGGTATTGAGCCAACGGCGAACATTACCGCAAGTGCGGCAACCATGAAGTTCAAAAGCATACTGAGTCCGACAAAGAATGTATCGATAAGATTATCAACAGTACCAAGTCTATACGCCATCTCTAGTGTACTCGTAACGTTAATTGCTTCGTAGACGAGTAATGTAATTGAAAGCGTAATAAATAGTAATGAAAACAGTAAATATTTGATGTTGTGTTTCTTCATGAATGATTAAGCTTGAACGCTTGATGATGAGCTACTGCTACGAGCAGCTTCAGCCATAGAACTGGCTGTTGGTAAAATGAATACCATTCCCACTGCCGCAAGAATTGTGGCAATAGAAACAGCTAAAAGAACGATGTTATACCATTTCTTACCGACTAATTTGAAAAGCGGGATTTCGAAAGGTAATGAGATAATTGATGAAACAATTGCTCCACCGGCAAGTAAAATCGCATAGATATAAATGAAAATACCACCGATCGCATCACCAACATCTGCATCTGGTTTAAATAACGCGTGGCAAGATGTGGCGATGAATAATGATTCGCCACCTAAGAATAAAACGGCAATTGTCACAAAAATGCATGAAAAAACGATTAAAGTTTTACTACTTTTCTTCATGTTCTTTTTCCTCCTTAAGGGTTTCTTCGGGAGTGTCTTCTATTTTTTCTTCTTCATCGTCAACTTCCACGACGGCTTCTAAAATGCCTGGAATTGGATGATAGAAATGATAAATGCCTTCAAAGATATAACAAAGGCATAAATAAGAGATGGCAATTGGGAATCCACAACGGTAAATCATTGGGTTATCTGGTCTAGTGATAATGCAGAATAAGTCAAAAGTCACTAGATAAATACCCGCAGGTAAATGTAAGGCCTTATCGAGTAAGGAGATTCTTGGTCTTCTTTTCTTTGAAAGAAGGGCCCAAACGAAATCTACGATGACCCATGTTCCACCGAAGAGGGTGATCCAATTGAGCACCAAATGGCGAGTAGCGTTATATGGAATAACGTTAGTAAATTTTAAAATGGCAACGACTAAAAAGACGATTGCAATGATAATTAACTCACCACTATAGATGAGTTTGGCTTTTGTTAAAGCATCTAATTTCTTTTTCATGCTCAATATCTTAACATTAAATAATTATTTAATAAAGAAATCTTGCAAAATATCGCTTACTTCTTTTGGTTGGAAGGCTACTTCGTATTTCCGCCACTCGGCTTTGAATAAATCACGATATTCGTTATTGAGGTATCTTTCATCGATTAACAAAACCGCACCTTTATCGGTTTCACTTCTAATCACTCTTCCTAAGGCTTGCATAACTTTATTCATGCCTGGGTTTAAGTAGGCGTAATTATAGCCAGATTGTTCTTTCTTATCGTAATAAGCGGATATTTGGTTACTCACAAAGTTAATCTTTGGCATACCAATACCAACAATGACCGCACCAATAAGACGGTCACTGACTAAGTCAATGCCTTCACCAAATGCCCCACCGACAATGACAAAACCTAAAGTGGTCTTTTCTGGATTGGACTTAAAGTTGGTTAAGAAGATTTCTTTTTCTTCATCACTCATATCCTTTTGTTGTTCGAAGACATCAATACCTTCTAAGTCGATATAAGGCATGAGATTACTTAAGTACTCGTAGCTTGGTAGGAAGATAAAATAGTTGCCAATTTTGTTTGAGACAAAACTCTTGATATAGTCTGCGACTTTTTGATATGAGTTCACCCTATTCTTATATCTAATTGAGACATTAGGGGCAATAATAATCTTAAGATTATCAATTGGGAATGGAGAAGGAAGGATGAGTTGCGCGTCATCTTTCTTGCCACCTAACATATCAACGTAATAATCAATTGGGGAAAGTGTCGCTGAGAAGAGGACGCTACCTCTGAGATTTCTTAAAGAACCAGCGAGGAATGACGAAGCATCTAAGCATGAAAGATGAAGAATCGTATCGTCCTTAGTAATCTGGTAATAGCAAAGATAATGGTCATTAAAGAACTCGAGCATCTTATTGAAACGATTGACTTCAAGATAGAAGTTCAATAACTCCTTAGTCATCTCTTTGTTTTCGTTCTTATTCACATCTTGCAAAGTCGTGATATATGAGGAGATAGTCTTATAGGTATAATCGTAGAAATCATCTAAGATATGGTCACCTTCCGCTCCAAGATATTCTTTAAACATCTTGTTCATTTTAGACATCGCAAGTTTGAACTTATGAAGCTTACTATGACGGATAGACTTGCGCGCTTCTAAAAAGGACTTGTAGGATAATGACGCACTGTACATATCTCTACTTCTATCCACTAAGTTATGCGCTTCATCAACTAAAGCGAGATAAGAAGAAGTATCTTCATCAAAATAACGCTTCATGTATGAGATTGGATCAAATAAATAGTTATAGTCACAAATGATGACATCCATGAATAAAGAAAGGTCTAATTCGAATTCAAATGGACAGATTTGGTTCTCATAAGCGATTTGATTAATGAGATTTAAATCAAAGTCATCATAAGTCAACAAGCAGTACCTCAGGACAGTTTGAATCTTATCATAATAATGCTTAGTGTAAGGACATTCTTCTGGATTACAGGCGGAGCCTTTACAGAAACAGACCTTATCTTTAGCGGTAATGATAATATCACTAAGTGATAAACCATTCTCTTTTAAGACCTTAATCGCATTATGCGCGGCTTCTTTACCACTTGTTTTCGCGGTTAGATAGAAGATTTTACTATTCTCATCATCTCTAATGGCTTTGATGAATGGGAATAAGGTAGACATGGTCTTACCAATACCAGTAGGCGCTTCAACAAATAAGCGTCCGCGTTTCTTCGTAATTGCGTAGGCGTATTTAGCAAGTTCCCTTTGTCCTTGACGGTAGTTCTTAAATGGAAATTTGAGCTTTTCTATGCTCTCATCTCTTTTCTGGTTTTTATTAAAAATGATGTTATAAAAGGCGAGATATTCGTTAAGAAGTTTAACGACAAATTGCTCTAATTCCAGGATATTAAAATGATAGGAATCAATGAATTGTTCCTTTTCTTTTCCTTGTCTAATGTAAGTTAACTTAATACCGATATATTCGAGATTAGTGAGCTTCGCAAACATATAGGCGTAGCACTTAGCCTGACCTAAATGCCATTCAAGATTTTCATCATGGAAAACTTTAAGATCTTCCACAGTAGTTTTAATTTCATCAATGACATATTCAGTTTCACTTCTTTTGATAACGCCATCCGCTCTGCCTTCTAAAACGATATTCACTTCATCGATGTTAAAAGACATCTTTAAAGGGAATTCGGACATGTAGTTAGAAGATTGCTTAGATTGATACACACTATGGAGACGACTACCTTCAGTCATTGAAGAACGATTAAAAACGCGATTATCAATATCGCCCGTTCTTAGTAAGAAGTCCACTAACTGGTGTACGCTAAGGGTTAAGTATTTCTCCATTAGTCGAATTTCGCGCCTAAAAGGTTCTGATTACCGTTAATAAAGGAACGGTAGTCCATTCTCTTCTTGCCTTCTTTTTGTAGTTCTAAAATGGCTAATTGGCCATCTTTAAGTTGCACTAGTAAGGCGCGCTTATCCGCTTGGACAATCGTGCCCACTGGAGCGGTGACTAAATCATTAGCCATATTGGCTTTAAAGATTTTAATCTTTTGATTATTTAAATATAGATAAGCACCTGGCTCATCACTTAAACCTCTAATCCATCCATAAATCTCTTTTAAGGACATGTTGAGATCGAGTTTTTCTTGTTCTGGTTTGATCAAAGAACAGAAAGTCACTTCACTTTCGTTTTGTTCTTCGCCTTTAAGTTTGCCATTTATATATAAAGGTAATAGTTCAATCGCTAGTTCTTTAGCGACATCTCTTATCTTATTAAATAAGGATGTGGAGTTATCATCATCGGTGATAACAACTTCTTTCTTGCCATACATTCTTCCAGCATCCATGGCTTTAACCATTTCCATGAGAGTCACACCAGTGACTTTTTCATTTTGAATCAAAGCGGTTTGAATTGGAGAGGCCCCTCTTAATTTAGGAAGTAAGGAGCCATGAAGATTCAAACAACCCATAGGGGGGATATCTAAGAATCCTTGAGGAACGATTTGTCCATAGGCCAGAGTAATAACGAGATCCACTTTAAGATTATTCATGAATGAATAGTCATCACGAATCTTTACAGGCTGAAAAACAGGGATGTTATATTTCTCAGCAACTAGTTTAGTTGGTACTTTTTCAATAATTCCTTTACGGCCAACAGGATGATCTGGTTGACAAACAAGGCCCACAAAGTGATAACCATCAAGGATTAGCGCTTCAAAGACATCCGCGCTGATTGAGGGAGTACCCATAAATAAGAGATTAATATCTTTCTTTTCCATATGGAAATATTATACAAAAATGGACTTTTATTTGCTACTATATGAACATGAAAATTTTGTTAGTCAGTGATTCGCATAGTGATTATGCTTCTTTAGACCGTCTGGCCTCAATGTATCCAGAGATGGATTTATATTTACACGCTGGTGATAGCGAGCAAGATGAATGGAGCATTAAACCTTTTATATCCGTACGAGGTAACTGTGACCACTATTACGACTTTCCGAACTTTTTAATAATTCCTTCACCATACGGAAACATTTTTGTTCAACATTTACCATTCGTATCCAAAAGTACTATTGATGAACATAACGCAAAGATTGTCATACATGGACATACACATACTCGTAGAAACGAAAAGAAGAATGGTATATTATATGTAAATCCGGGAGCAATCAGCTATGCCCGGGATAAGTATGATGGCAGTTACGCCATCCTCGATATTGACTCTAATCATGTAGATATTAAATTCTACACGTTGAAATAAAGGAACTTTTTATGAAAATTAACAAACAATTGGTCACCCAATTTGTTCAGGGTGCTTCGGCTTTGCTTAAAACCTCACGCCGTTTTAGCAACATCTATCACCAAATGATGGAGCAAAACAAAAAGAGAGTTTACGCCGAATTTTTTAATTTGAACAACAGAATTAAAAGCTATAAATATAGCAAGATGGATGAGAACGTCAAAAAGTACGCTCTTTATTTATCTAATAAGATTAAGAAAGAAGGCACAAACCGTGTCATCTTAAAAGTCGCTAACTCCCCAGCCTGGGGTGAAATCTTCTGGGCCTTATTAATGGCCGGCTTTGTCCCAATGCTCATTGACGCTAAACTCCCAAGAGAAAACGTCATCAACTTAGGTAATCAAGGTAAAGCTATCGCAATTATTAGTGACGACAACCACGAATACACAATTAACAAAGTTAGAGTGGATAATATCCTACAAAACGCTAAAGAAATGATGACAAATCCTTCTTGGGCTGACGAAGTTATCTTCTCTTCCAGTGGCACAACTGGCGATGCTAAACTCATGGTTTATAACGGTGAAAACTTCGTTAACCAAGTGTGCTGCTCATTAGATATGCCTGAAGAAAGCATGGATATTATGTATCCAAAGAAATATGGCAAAATTAAGATCTTAGCGATGATTCCGTTCCACCATATTTTCGGTTTCGTTGCCGTCTTCTTATGGTACACATTCTATGGCACAACATTAGTCTTCCCAAAGAGCAATACACCAAGCGATTTATTATTAATCTGCCAAAGAGTTGGTATTACTCACGTCTATAGTGTCCCATTATTCTGGGATTCCTTAGCCTTATCCATTAAGCGTAAATTTGCTTTGCAAAGCCCTGAAAAACAAAAGCTTTTAGAAAAGATGATGGCTTATAACTTAGGTGAAATGAGCGCTGAAGAAGCTGGTTTCGCTAGCAAGAAGATCGTTAATGATAAAGTTAAAGGCAACATCTTAGGTAAACACGTCAGATATTGTATCTCTGGTGGCGGTTACCTCTCTAATGAAACCTTAAGAGCAGTCAATGGCTTAGGCTATCCTTTATATAATGGTTATGGCATGACCGAAATCGGTGTTACTTCTGTTGAACTTTCTCCAGATGTGAAGCAAAGATTATTAGGCTATATCGGTAAACCACTCCATGGTGTCGAATACAAAGTCAGCGAAGAAAACAATGAACTCTTAGTGAAATCTCCTACAATTCACATTAGAGAAATCATCGCGGGTGTGGAAAAAGAAACCGTCTTAGATAATGGTTACTTCCATACAGGCGATATCGTTAATAAAGAAGCCACTGGCTACATCATGAAAGGTAGAATGAAAGACGTCATCATCAATGCGAATGGTGAAAATATCTTCCCGGATGAACTCGAAATCTACTTCAAAGATTTACCAAGCGTCAACAACTTATCCGTCTTAGGCGTTATCAATAAAGATAAAGCCTTACGTGAAGATATCGTCTTAGTCTTAGAACTCGATGATAAGACCGATGAAGAAGCACTTAAAGAAATCGAAAAGACTGTCAAAGAAATCAAGCTTCCTCATGACACAAAGATTGACAATATCTACTTAGCAAAGAATCGTTTGCCTATGGCAAATAACATGAAAGTTAAGAGATTCGCCATTAAGAAAGAAATCGAAAATGGTTCTAATAAGTATGTCTTAATTAACCAAAAGAAGGTTTCTAGCAAAGTGAGAAAGTTCTCCAAGGAAACATTAGAAAATGTCCTTCCAAAAGTGAGAGCCTTATTCTCCAAGATCTTAGTCTTACCAGCTTTCAAGATTGATGATGAAGATCACTGGATTAATGACTTAGGTGGTGACTCCATGAACTATGTTGAATTAGTCCAAGAAATCGATAGAGAATTCGACATCGAAGTTCCTGAAGAACAATATGGTAAGCTCACCTGTGTTAACGATTTCGTAGAAGAAATCGCTCGCATCTTAAAAGAAAAGAAATAAATAATTGCATTATTTGCCGAATTTTGTTAAGATAACACTCGGCACTAGAAAAGAGGTAACTTTATGGCTAACATAAAATCACAAATCAAACGTATCAAAACCAACGAAAAAGCTCGTCAAAGAAATGCATCCGCCAAAAGCGCTATCCGTACTTCTATTAAGAAAGTCAAATTAGCCGTTGAAGCGAAAGATTTAGCTAAGGCCGAAGAATTAATGAATGCGGCTTTCCGTTTAATTGATAAATCCGTGAGTGATGGTATTCAACACAAGAATACTGCTGCAAGACAAAAAGGCGAACTTTCTCGCTTAGTCAACGCACTCAGATAATTAATTATTTTCTTTTAAAATTAATTAGAAACAGTTCAAAACTGTAATAGCGGTCCACAAGACCGCTTTTAATTTGCCAGTCTAACTGATATAAGTCTTCTAAAGTTTGTAAAATACGTTTACCAGAGATTACAAAACTATTCTTTCTAAGAATCTTGGCTCTAATTGGATTAATGCTTAATTCTTTAGCGATATCATCTGGTCCATAACTGTGTCTCGCTAGATATGAGACTCTATTTAATAATCTAAATTGATTGGCGATCATGCTAATCAAAGTGACGGGTTCAACATTGTTGCTCTTTAAATCACGGAATAAACTCACTGCGTCCATATTTCTTTCATCCACTAAATAGTTAAAGAGCATAAAAGCATTCTCTTCTAATGGACGGGTGACCATCATTGTGACATCACTAAAAGTGATGTGATTTGTGTATAACGCTAATTTACTACCATTATTAAATAATGAAGCATAGTCACCTTCAGTTCTTCTAGCGAGTTCAGCGACTGCATCACTATCAATAACAGTCTCTGGCCATTTCTCAGAGAAATAATGTTTCACAACATCATTCCACTGCTCTTGTTTTGGTTCAGTAAGGACCACTATTTGGCCATTCTTTTCAATTAATTGGTTTATTTCATTCTTTTTATCGAGTTCACTATCACTAGTGTTCACTAAAAAGATTAAATCACAGTCAGGATTTGGATTAGCTAAATAATTCTTTAATGATTCGTAATCTTGTTCGCTTTCAATCTTGTTTCTACCTTTTTCTTTTAATAAAAAATAAGGAGAATCAACGATGACCGCTTTTGAGTCATAGCCTAAAGGCATGTAGTTGGCTTCACTGACGATTTCTTGAATTGGGGTGAGTGAAGCATCAAATTTAACGAAATTCATTGCGTCCATCTCTTTTAAAGACTTCTTCACAATGCTTTTCATTTGGCTCTTTAAACGGATGTTTTGTTTGCCACTGATAAGATAAATCATGAAACAATTATAAAATATTTTATATTTTTACTCTACACAAACATGCTTTTATAAGTAATTGTTCCTTCAATATCAGTTCTTCTAATTTGAATATGTCTTTCATTGAGTGATTTCACGACACTTTTAGAAGGATGACCAAACTTGTTGTTCTTTCCGCATGAAACAATCGCGACACTTGGGTGCATGTAATCCAAGAATTCTCCACAAGATGACGTGTCAGAACCATGATGACCCACTTTTAAGATGTCGCAAGGAATAGATTCATGGTCTTTCATAATCTTCTTTTCTATATAGCTAGGAGCATCTCCCATAATGACAAAGTCTTTATTAAGAATATGGAAAGAAAGCACTAAGGAGCGGTCATTCTCTTCATTACTAGTCACTCCATAGATGTTGTAGTTATTAAAGGTGAGATGACCAACTGATACCGGGAAGGAAGAATAATAATCATAAACATGATCAACTCGATATTCTTTTTGTAAGTTTTCTAAAGCTCCATAATGGTCATAGTCATAATGGGTGATAAAAACACTATCGATTTTATAGATACGATTCTTCCTTAAAAACGGAATGAGATTGTTATTAGCTATATCACTATAAGTTAAGCCACCTGTATCAATAAGAGTCACTCGATTATGTTCTCTAATCAAGGTGCAATCACCTTGACCCACATTAACAAAAGACACTTCGTTTGTTAACCTATTATTTAACGGAATAGCGTGCATCAGCACTATGCTAACAAGTCCAATCGATAATCCTCTTTCAATTGGTCTAAAGCCAATAGATAAATAATATAAGTAGACTAGATAGATAAAATAGTAAATCAAGAGCATAATCTCTGGTAACTCTGGTAGATAAGGACCAAAGCTTAGACTCTTAATGCCTGTGATATATCCTCTAAGCAAAAAGATAAATAATCGATCGAAAGCATATATTGGAATCCTAAAGAAACATAATAATGAAGTTATACCAATCATCATAAATAAAGGTGTCGAGATGATTTGAAGAGGAAAAGATAAAATTACCACTTTGTGGTAATAAGCAATCTCAAATGGTATAAAGAACAAATAAATCGTTAAAGATTTAAAGAAATACGACTGATATTTGTTATCGATGTAGATATCCTTAATTAAATAAGAAATGATTGGGATTGAGAAGCCTAAGATAAAGCTATCTTGGTACGCTAAAAAGTGATCAAATATTAAGCAGATTATACCTCCGAATGATATGACTTCTAGATAGTTAAAATTCTTTTTCAGTGGGTGTTTGTTTATCCATTTTAATAGCAAAAGAAAAACCACACGCATGACGCTGAACTTAGGTATCGTAAATACCATATAGATGGCTAAAAGTGAGATAGTTATTAACTCACTATATTTATCCTTCAAAAATAAACCAAGTATGTAATTAAGCATTAAGGCAAATAGTCCAACATATAAACCACTCGCGGATAAGAATCTTGATAGATGTAGATTGGCAATCCGATTACTAGTTTCACTCTCTTCTCCATCAGAAAATAAGATTGACCCAACTATCGCTCTTTCCTCTTTATTAAAATGACTAAGCGCTTTATTTCTGGCTTCGTTAATTCTTACAAAGTTATGAAACTTAACGGATATACGTTTAGCGTTTAAAGAATGAAAGACACCTTTGTTATTGAGATATTCTTTAAAATCAAACCCTGATTCTAATGTCACAAAATCTAGTTCTTCTTTTTTACCTTCTATAGAAAGATAGTCACCTAGATCATAAGAATGACCTTTTGAATAAACATATAATCTTTCTCCTCCACTGTTTAGGAGGAAGTAGTTTTCTTTTGCGGTATACACAAATCCTGAATAGGTTGTTTTGTTATAGGAGATAGAAACGAAAGACAAACCAAAACCTAAAACCACTCCCCCTAAAGAGATAAGCAAAGGGATAAGCTTAAATCTTTTATAAACAAAGAGAAGGAAAATAATGGTCACTATTAAAATGATGATTAGTGACCTAGTAAGAACGTTACCCAGATAAAAACCAATAAAGAAAAGAAAGATAATCACTGATGCAAGATGACGTAATTACGAATCTTATGATAGGTAGCGTTACCAATGCCGTATACATTAAGCAAGTCTTCGACGGTATTAAAAATACCGTTTTCGGAACGATAAGAGACAATTGAGCTTGCAATTGAAGTAGTAATGCCGTTAACGGACATCAATGTCTGAGCATCGTCTTGATTAATGTTCACTTTACTAATTTCACTTTTGGAGCAAATGTCATTATCGTCAAACTTACTAGCGATGTAATAAGTTGTTCCCGCTTTTAGTTTTGCGGTTTCATAGAACGCTAATTCGTCTGCGTTAGCCGTTGTTCCACCAGCGGCCTCTAATAAGTCATGCATAGTAATACCATCACTTAAAACATAGGTTCCAGCTTTGTAGACTTCACCTTCAATTGTGTACTTGCTTCCGTTTTGGTTACTGACTTCTGTGACATTATTGCTATTTACTGTACCTGCAGGATTTAAGTCTGGATCAATGACTAAAAAACCGATGATGACAATAAAGGCCACGATCGTCACGCCAATTAAAACTTTTAACATAAAAAATAAACCTCCTACTTAATAAATAGGAGGCTAAATTGATTTTTTTCCTAAAATTTTGAAAATTTCTATTATTTTACTTCAATTTTTAAGATTTCAACCTTGTAGGTCTTGATCGCTTTGACTTCGATGATATCACCAGCGCTCTTACCGGTTAAGGCTTCACCTAATGGACAGGAGTTAGAAATCTTGCCGTTGACTGGGTCAGATTCGACTGTACCAACAATCATGTATGAAGCTTCTTTATTGTTATCTAAGAAACGGATTGTAACGGTAGAACCTAAACCGACTTTCTTAGAATTTGTTTTGCTTTCTTCAATAATTTCAGCATTCGCTAAAATGTTTTCAATTTCTTTAATACGACCTTCGACTTCGGCTTGTTTGCCTCTTGCAGCGTCGTAGTCAGCGTTTTCAGATAAGTCACCTTGAGCACGAGCTTCAGCTAATTGTCTCTTAACTTCTTCACGAGCTTCATCGACTAAATACTTTAATTCATCTTGTAATTTTTTATAACCAGCTTTGGTAAGTTTTTGTTTGTCTGCCATATAATTACCTCATTTCTGCAAGCGATATTATATCAATATCGCATCAATAATGCTATGTTTTTATTTTATTTGTCAGATTGCTTCAATTCTTGGATTTTTGGATCGTCTTGCCAAGCGTTGAAAACTTCTTCCACTTCTTCGTATTCTTCGTCATCTTCAATTGGCTCTAATTCGCCGCTTTCAAGATATCTCATCACAACAACTTCTTCGTCCTTATCTTCAGTGTCATAGAAGAAAACATAGGAAGTGCCTCTTTCTTCGTTATCATAAGTGAAAAGGATTTGCATTAAGTGTTCTTTACCTTCGTTATCGGTAACGACCATTTGTTTTTCGTTTTTGATTTCCATAATTAGTTTCCTTTCATTCTTAAATATGTATCGAGGATGACACAAGCGGCAATCTTATCAACGTTGTCTTTTCTTTGTTGATGATTCATACCTCTATCAGAGATGAAATTATTCGCGGCCACGCTTGATAATCTTTCATCCATTGTTTCAATATTTAATGATGGTTTTTCTTTCTTTAAATCTTCAATAAAACGT
>CAMKQK010000029.1:0-12597 GCA_946414915.1 uncultured Caryophanales bacterium | reverse complement strand
CTCTTCTCTTTCTTTCTTCAAGAATTTCGAGCCATTTATTTAAATCTTCAGCGGTATACCATGAGGTACCATAGATTCTAGTTAATTGTTTGTTTTTACTATTACCTCTCCAGTAGGCCCCTGCTAAAGAAAGTAGTTTAAAATGTTTGATTAGTCCTGTGGACATAATGTGTGGTCCGCGGCATAAATCAACGAAGTCGCCTTGCTTGAAGGTGGTAATACTTTCATTAATTTCTTTAATGAGTTCAACCTTATAAGGATTGTTTTTGAATAGTTCGAGAGCTTGCTCTTTAGTGAGCTCTTCGCGAACGATTCTTAAATCTTTGCCTGCTAATTCTCTCATTTTCTTTTCGATAACTGGGAGATCGTTTTCTGTAATAACGTCTTCACCGAAATCGATGTCATAGTAGAAGCCATTCTCAATAGCAGGTCCAAAGCCAAACAGGGCTTTTGGATATAATTCTGTAATAGCTTGCGCTAATAAGTGAGAAGTAGAATGGTTCAATACTTCTAGTGCTTCCGCACTGGTTTTTTCCATTTCAACAATGGAACCGTCATGTTGTTGTACTTTCATAAATTTAATTCTTTCCCTCCGCAATACAATAGCGGGCTTATCCTTTTGGCTTATAGCCATTTATTGCAACATATCGATTAAGTCTCTTAATCCATGTGTATGCCTATGTTTCATTTCAACGGCCTCATCGATTGGGTAATCAACGATTTCGTTTTGTTTGATACCAACAATTCTGCTTGTTGGTTCTTTATCACATAAGAGCTCGACAGCTTTAGCACCAAATCTAGCGGCTAAAATTCTATCGTGAGCGGTTGGAGAACCACCTCTTTGTAATCTACCAAGAACTTCAGTTCTTGTATCGAAGCCAGTTTCTTTAGCGATTTCACCGGCTAATTCATTAATATCTAATAAGTTTTCACTGACGATAATGATCGCGTGGCTCTTATTTTGAGCTTTCATCTTACGTAACTTACGGAATAAGACGTCTTTCTTTAAAGGATGTTCAACACAGATGACGCCTTCAGCACCTTCTGCTAAAGCAGCAAACATTGCTAAGTCACCACAGTGACGACCCATAACTTCAATTAAAGAACAACGTTGATGAGAACCAGATGTATCTTTAAGTTTATCGACGCATTCACAAATTGTGTTAAGCGCTGTAGCAAAGCCAATTGTTTCATCAGTGCTACCGACATCGTTATCAATTGTGCCTGGGATACCAATGCAGATAATGCCGTGTTTAGATAAAGCTTGTAAACCTCTGAATGTACCGTCTCCACCGATACCAATTAAAGCGTCGATTTCAAAGTCTCTTAAGTTATCCGCAGCTTTCTTACTAACGGCTTCTTCTTTGAATTCTGGAATACGAGCACTTCTAATGATTGTGCCACCTCTATTGATGATATCTTGGGTGAAGTCTTTGTTGACTTGTTTGATGTCGCCTTCGACTAAACCGCGTAAGCCATCATAGACGACATACATCTCTTTACCTTGGTACAAACCAGCACGGATACAGGCACGTAAACAGGCGTTCATACCTGGGGCGTCGCCACCGCTTGTTAATATCGCAATTTTTCTAATCATGTCAGTTTTCTCCCTAATAATAAAATTATTATTACGGCAACATTATACACTCATAATTTTAAAAAGGTTCCCAAAAACGATTTTTTCCACAACTTTTAATGTGGATAAGTGCCAAATTTACAATTTTTCTTGACTTATTTATATATAAATATATAAATGTTTAAACACCCTATGTGGATAAAATTTTCTTCAAAAGTGTGTATATCTTTTTTATTTTACATTTGTTTTTTCTGTATGTGATAATAGCGTCACCGACAGGCAGAACTCCCCTATGAAAGTATTAGCACATCAAGATTTCTTAGAAGTACGTTTAGCATCGTTGATCGCTGATTATGATCGCGATACTTTAAGTAACTTATATCAACCGATGATTGGCTTTGAAGCCTTGTCTTTATACATGACTTTGTGGAGTGAAGCTAATAACGAAAAAGTCTCGCCTCTATGTACACACGAGCAAGTATTCTTACGTATGAGGATGCCCGCTAGTGCGTTCGTAGATGCACGTAAATATCTTGAAGCAACAGGCCTATTAAAGACATTCGTCAGTGAAGGCAATGACTTCAAAATTTACCATTACGAACTCTATGCTCCTAAATCCCCAAGTGGATTCTTCGATGACACGCTCCTATACGGCATGCTCATTAGAAGCATTGGTGAAAGTAATGCCAATAGACTTAAAAAGATTTATGTCCTTGATACTCACCAAGATTATGGAAAAGAGATTACAGCCTCCTTTGCTGAAGTCTTCCATCCAGAACTTAACGATAGCTCATTCGTAGAAGCAGCGGAAAGTAAAGGTGGGGTGAAAGGTCGTAATAGAGGCAAGATTAAAGGCGCCTTCTCTTATGAACAATTCTTCAATTCTCTAAAAGAGATTTCACAACTCAAAGAATCCGCTTTTAGAAAAGAAGAAATGAAAGAGATTGAAAGATTATCAACACTCAATGGTGTTGATGAAAATGAAGCGGCTAATCTCGTTAACCAAGTCTACGACTTGGAAAAACCAAAAGGCCAGCGCTTAGACTTCGATAAACTTGCCTCATTAATGCAAGAAAAGACGAATTACAAATACCGCTACAAAGGTAAGGACGCAGAAGTGGCACCAAACCTCAATACCGGTAACAGTGATTTGGCAAGAAAGATCAATCTCATGGAAACCAAATCGCCAAAAGATTATCTGGCTTACTTGCAAGATGGTACTAGACCAGCAGCCGCTGACATTAGATTAATCAACGATTTATCTAAAAACTACCATCTACCAAACCCAGTCATTAACGCTGTTGTAGATTACGTACTCGCGAAGGCGGATAACGTGCTCTCAAGAGCGTACGCAGAAAAGGTGGCCGCGTCATTAGTAAGAGAAAATGCGCGTACAGCCGTGGATGCCATGAACTACCTCAGAAAAGTCGATAAGAAGACTAGAGGTAAAAAACAAATTAAGAAAATCGTTCTTCCAGTTGAAGAAAATATCGAACCAGTTAAGAAGAAAGAAAAAGAATCTGACTGGGAAAGTGACTGGGACAGAATGATGGATGAATTAAATGGAGGTGACGACGGTGGAAAAGCTTAAAGTCGATAATCTTAAAATTCAAAGCGATGATTCTCTCATCGATCAAATGAAAGAAGCGTTGCATAATTGCCCTTCCGCAATCAAGTATTGTAAAGAATTAGGCATGAGCGAACAAGTAATGGATGAGAATGTTGTCAAAATCTATGATTTTGTCAGAGACATTAATTATTGTAGAAATTGCCCAGGTTTAAAGAAATGTAAGAAGGACAACGCCTATCTCAATAGCAAAGTAACATACGCAAATGGTGTGGTGGAAACTCAGCTCATCCCATGTCGTGCATTACTTAAACGTGTCAGTTTTGAAAGACAATTCTTAACACAAGATTTCCCAGATGAATGGCTTGATGTCACAATGGGCGATGTTGATAAGAGTGAAGCGAAAAGTGAAGCTGTTAAGACTTACATGTCCTATGTTAAAAACGAAGATACTAAATGGATTTATCTCTATGGTGGTATCGGTTCTGGTAAGTCCTATTTAGCTGCAGCAATGGCGATTGATCTAGCCAAAAGAGGCATTAAAGGCAAAGTCCCAATTTGCTTCATGAACTCTAGCAAGCGCATCCTTGAACTCAGTGAGTTAAGTAAGCAAAAAAATACTGACGAATTCAAGAAAAAACTAGAACAATATAGCACTGTTCCAGTCTTAATCATTGATGACTTTGGTCATGAGTTCAAGAGCGATTTCATCCGTGACGCCATTGTTAATGAAATCATCACGTCTCGTTGCAATAAAAAGTTATTTACTATCTTTACAAGCAACTTCACACTCGATGAAATCAAAGTCCTTTATTCCACATCCAACGCTGGTGCGATTATGTCCAAACAAATCGTGAAGACAATTAAAGCGATGTGTCTTGAGGAAGTGGATTTAGGCGATCTTCAACTTTACAAATAACTTCGCGAACTTCTTTGCGTAGACATGCTAGATTATCGTTATTAATAACGATAAAGTCTATCTCAGAGAGATGTTCGTTAAACAAATTATTTTCATCATTAATGCGCTTTAAAAAAGCGCTTTTTTCTTTATCTCTAATGTTTAATCTTTCAATTTGCTTATCTTCTGCGATATCAACACCGATGATGATATCAAACATGTTTTGCATCTTGGCTTTGAACAAAAGTGGAACTTCAGCCACGAGTAAACCAGCTTTTGATTTTTTGAAAGCATTCTCAATTTCTTTTTTAACTAATGGATGAACAATCTTCTCTAATCTATCAAGATCTTGTTTGTGGTTTTCGAGATGATTTCTAAGGACAGAGATGAACTCTCCATCTTCCTTAATTTTAAGTCTCTTCTTGATAAGTTCTTGAACTTCTTTTTTGGCGTAGAGTTCATGAACAATTTCATCAGAAGAAAGGCAACAAGCATTAGCCTTTTTGAACTCATCTAAAACAGTGGATTTACCAGAAGCAATCTTACCGAAGATAGCGATTTTTTGAGGCGCTCCACGCTTGATTTGACAGTGTGGACAGAAGGTCGTTCCACGGCCATTTACCTTAATAAACCTCATAAAAGCGTGACATGAAACACACTTTTGCCCATTTCGACCATAAGCGAGCAATCTTGTTTGGAATTCTCCATTGATGTCTTTACCTGGATGATAACTCTTGATGGTGGAACCACCCGCAGCAATAGCTTCAGTTAAGATTCTTTTGGATTCAGTGATAATCATTTCCCACTCATTTTTGGTAATTAATTTTGCAGGTGTCAAAGGATGAATCTTGCTTGCGAACAAGACTTCATCAACATAGATATTTCCTAAACCAGTAATGAGCTCTTGAGAAAGAAGAGCGCTCTTTATAGGAAGAGAAATTCTTTTAGCTTTTTCTAGTAGTGGTTTGACATCATTGACCACAAATGGTTCAGGTCCGAGTTTAGCGATTTCTTTTTCATTTAAATAATCTTTCTCGTTAGACATAATCATGCGGCCAAATGATCTCGAATCGTCATAACAAAGTTTATGTTCGTTATCTAAATGAAAAACTACACGAGCATATTTCGTGTTATCTTCGTTTTCTAAAAGTTCGATATATTTGCCTTCCATTCTTAGATGGCTAATTAAGACCTTTTCGTTAGTTAAATGGAAGATTAAAAACTTACCAATTCTAGACATATCTAAAACAGTTTCATTCAACAAGAATGAAATGAATTCATCTTCTAAGTTATTAACAATTGTTTTTCTTAAGACTTCAACACCTTTAAAAGTGCGACCTTTAACAATCGGTAATAGGACTCTTTTAACTGTTTCTACTTCTGGTAATTCTGGCATATTTTTAATCCTTATTTAGCGTCGTACCAAGTACGGCCAAAGCCTCCATCAACTTCAAGTGGCACATCAATGCTTAAGGCATTTTCCATTATATCTTTAATTAATTTATAAGCAGTGTCTTTTTCTTTCTTAGGAACTCTAAAGATAAGTTCGTCATGGATTTGGCAAATCATACGAGTTTCTAAGTTATTATCAAGCAAAGCTTGATGGACTTTATTCATCGCATATTTAATTAAGTCCGCAGCAGTACCTTGAACAGGCGCATTCATCGCCGCTCTTTTGGCAGATTCTCTCACTTGATAATTGGCATCATGTAATTCTCTGAGATAACGTCTTCTACCTAATAAGGTGGAGACATAGCCCTCTCTTACTGCGTCATTAACTATATTTCTAAAGAAGGTAGCAACTTCTGGGAATGATTCATAGAAGGAAGCAATAATAGCGCCCGCCTCTTTTGGACCAATACCAAGTTGATCCGCTAAGCCCCAATCAGAGATACCATATACAACGCCAAAATTAACTGTTTTAGCTTTTCTTCTTTGGGGTGATGTTGGTTCTCCTTGAAGGTTAAATATCTTTTTGGCAGTAGCAGCGTGAATATCTTCACCTGATAAGAAGATTTCTTTTAAGGCTGGACAGTTAGAAAGAGATGCCAAAACACGGAGCTCAATTTGCGAGTAGTCGAGCGAAAGAATCTCATAATCTTCATCTTGATAATAGAAGGCTTTTCTAATGAGCTTACCTTCTTCATCACGCACACTGATATTTTGTAAGTTTGGCTCACTGCTAGACAACCTTCCAGTAGTGGTCAAAGCTTGATTGAATTTAGCGTAAATCTTACCATCTGGATAGACATGGTTTTTAATGCCTTCAACATAGGTAGTAATGAGCTTATAGTACTTACGATATTCAAGGATTTTACTAACGATTGGATGTTCGTTTTCAATCTCTTTTAAATAGTCGACAGAAGTGGACATTTTCTTATTCGCTGATAAGCCTAATTTATCGAATAAAATTTCACCGATTTGTTTAGGGGAAGCAAGATTAAATTTAGTGCCCGCTAAAGCGTAGATTTCTTCCGCTAATTCGTTGGCCTTTTTCTTATATTCATCGCCAAATTCATCTAAGACTTTTATATCAATTGGGAAGCCTTCAATTTCCATATCTGCTAATGTATCAACTAGAGGAATTTCTAAATCTTCATAGAGTTTAACTGACTCAGTCTTTTTAAGTTCACCAGTCACTCTTTCATATAATTTATAGGCAAAAAACGCGATTTTACCTGTTTTTAGACTATCTTCGTTAGAGAAAAGCGATAACGATTCACTAGAACTAGATAGATCAATGCCATATATATTCATGATGGCTTCAACATCGTTTTTAAGTGAGCTATCCACTAAGTATGACGCCACTAATAAATCAAAATATAAACCCTTAATTGAGATACCGTTTTTGGCTAAAGCTACTTTAATCGCTTTATAGTCATAGCAATACTTTTTAACGTCTTTGTTATCGAGTAAATCAAGAGCGGTTTTATCGTTCTTCAAATCATCAATTCCAATATAGAAATTACCTTCGTTTGAAGATACCGCTAAACCATATATTTGACCTAAAGAATAGTTATCGTCTTCATAGTCTAAAGCAAGACCGATTTCTTGACTCTTAATTAGTCCTTTTAGTGAGCTAACTTTATCAACTTTTATCTCAGTTTGTTCAAGGGCAACTTTCTTCCATTTAGAAACAATTTTAGACATGAATTGTTTAAGTTCATACTTTTGACAGAACTCACTAACGGAAGCAAAATCATAGCCTTGATAAATGGTGTCTTTGATAGAGAAAGGTAGTGGGACATCAGTCTTAATAATGGCTAAATCACGAGATAGTCTACCGCTATCTTGATCAGCAATTATCTTCTCGCCTAATTTACCTTTTATCTCACCAGCGTGAGCAATAATATTATCAAAACTACCGTATTCTTGAATGAGTTGAACAGCGGTTTTTTCTCCAATTCCTTTAATACCTGGTAGGTTATCACTCGCGTCACCTCTTAGACCCTTATAGTCAATAATTTGAATTGGTTCAAAACCATACATTTCCTTAACGGTTTCAGGAGTCATTTGAACGATATCAGACATACCTTTACGAATGATATTAACAGTGATATTGGAGTCCACTAATTGGAGGAAGTCTCTATCAGATGTATAAACAGTTACTTGATAGCCTTCTTTAGCGGCCATTTTAGCGACAGTACCAGCGATATCATCGCCTTCAAAACCATGTTGTTCAAATTGGAAAATGCCTAAAGAACGTAAAAAGTCTCTAGCAATAGGGAATTGAATGACTAAATCTTCAGGTGTTGGTTTTCTATTAGCCTTATAGGATTCTAATTGTTCTTTTCTAAAGGTATCTTTACCAGCATCAAAAGCGACCATGATACCTTCATCATTTTTGACGTTTGAGAGGATTTTATTAATCATGCTAGAGAAAGCAAAAATAGCGTTAGTAGGCGTACCGTTTTGTGTGCGCATAATCTCCACACCTGGATACGCTGTAGCGAAGTATGCTCTAAAGAGCAAGGAGTTTCCATCAATGATTGTAATCTTTGGCATAATCTATTCCTCAAGTGGTTCTAATTTATTACAAATAAAGTCATAGTTTTCTTCACGTTTTTCACGCTTGATTTCCGCGATGACTAAACTGTTCTTTTCTAAAAGTGATAATCCCTCAACATATGTTTCTGGGAAGAGAGTTAATTCAATTTCGCCTGTCTCGTCAACAAGCTTTACAAAGGCCATTGTGGCCCCTTTCTTCGTGGAGATAGTTTTCACACTTCTCACTAAGCCTGCGACTTTAGAAGTGAATTCTTCTTTCGCGGTGACAATAGGGGTGACATTCTTCGCTCTTAAGATATCGGTCTTATAGTGAAGTGGATTATTAGAAAGCATGATTCCTAAGACATCATATTCTTTGTCTAAGTTTTCTAATGGGTCATCATGATCTTCGATTAAATATGGGGTAATTAAATCAGAGAATCCAATATTTAACTGGTCATTTTCCTTATAGGAAAGTTCGGCGAACTGTAAGGCACTTTTCACACTTGCTCTAAAAGAGGCTCTTGAAGGATTAAAGATATCGAAGCAGCCTGCATCAATGAGCTTAATGATTTGTTGTTCATTAATCTTGTAGCGGTACATTCTACTAACAAAATCAAAGAAGTCTTTGAACTCTTTTTCTTTTCTTTCTTCTAAGACGGCATTGACGAATAATTCATTAATGCCTTTAATCGCACTAAGTGGGAACAATAATCCCTCTTTTTGGACGATAAAGTCTTTAGCGGATTTATTGATATTAGGGGAAATGATCGCAATATTTCTTTGCTTCATTTCGCTCACATATTCATTGAACTTGGTGTCACTTGTGGAACTGCTTGTTTCTAAAATAGCGGCGTAGAATTCAAGTGGATAATAGTACTTAAGATACGCCATTTGGCAAGCAATGACTGAGTAAGCCACAGAGTGAGATTTATTGAAGCCATAGTTAGCGAATTTCTTAATAAAGTCAAAGACTCTCTTTGCCGTTTTTTCTTCGTGTCCTTGCTTAATAGAACCACTAATAAAGGCCTTTTCATTTTCTAATAATTTATCGATATCTTTTTTAGAGATTGCTCTTCTAAACATATCAGCTTCGCCCATAGAGAAACCCGCCATAGTGGTGGCGATTTGGTTAACTTGCTCTTGATAGACGATAATGCCATATGTTTCTTTTAAGATGGCTTCTAAACATGGATCATCATAGATAATCTTTTGTTTGCCTTCCTTACGTTTCGCGTAAGTGTTAATCGAATCCATAGGACCTGGTCTAAATAAGGCTAATAAGGCGACGATATCGTTAAAACAGTTTGGTTTAAGAATTGATATCGCTCTTTTCATACCAGAGCTTTCAAGTTGGAAAACACCCATTGTTTGACCTGAGGCAATTAAAGAGAAGACATTCTCATCGTCATAAGGAATGCTTCTAACATTAATATTAGAATCAGGATTATTTTTCTTAATGAGATTAACACAGTAATCAATCGTGGTTAAGTTTCTTAAACCTAAAAAGTCCATCTTTAAGAAGCCTTGTTCTTCAAGATATCCCATTTCATATTGGCTAATATAATGTCCATTAAAATCAGTAAGGATTGGTAAAGCCTCTTCGAGGCTGTTGTTGTTTAAAATAATACCAGCAGCGTGTAAGCCGCTTTGTCTAATCAAGCCTTCAATCTTGCTCGCTAAAGAAACAATCTGTAAGAAATAAGCATCGCTATCGACTAGTTTCTTAAATTCAGGTAAGAGTTTATAAGCTTCTCTTAAAGAGTATTTTGGATTAGTAATGCGTTTGCTTAGCAAATCAATATGGTTATTAGGGAAGCCATACACTCTTCCAATATCTCTTAAGGATTGTTTGGCTTGGATAGTTTGGAAGGTGACGATATTAGCGACTCTATCGTTACCATATCTTTCTCTCATGTATTCAACGACTCTATCTCTTTGAATATCCATAAAGTCAACGTCAATATCAGGCATGGTTTTACGATATGGATTTAAGAATCTTTCAAATTGTAAGCCGTTTTTAAGCGGATCAATTTCTGTGATATTAAGTAAATAAGACACTAAGCTACCAGCAGCGCTACCTCTACCAGGACCAACGATAATATCATTGTTTTTAGCAAAGCTAACATAGTCTTGAACGATTAAGAAATAATCAGCATAGCCTAATGAAATAATTGTTTCTAATTCATAGTCTAAACGCTTTTTATATTCTTCGTTATTAAGCCCAAGTTTTTCTAAAGCTTGATAGCAGTTATCTTTTAAAGTTTCCGCGGAATTACTAACTGGGTAGTGGAGTATCTCTCCTCTTTTTTGATGGAAGTCAAAAGAAGAAGATTCCAAAATCTTTTTAGTATTATTAATTTCTTTCGCGGTATAAATCTTTTGATAGTCAGTAATACTCATAAAGTATTCTTGACCATTAAGTTTCTTTTCGGTGATGTTTTCTTCATTAGCGATAGCTTCGGCAATTCTTAAAACAATCGCATCATCCTTTTTAAGGTATCTTACTTGCGGGAATGCGACGCAGTCATAAGAATGCTCGTTAGCGAACTTTCTAATCTTATTAGCATAGCTAACATCTTCTTTCTTAACGACTTCAATACCTAAATAGAAACCATCTTTAAATAACCTATTTAAGTTTAATAAGTAACGATTAAATCCTTCGTCTTCACTAATAAATAGTGTTTTAAAGTTCTCACTGTTAGTGTCTAACACCGCGAGCAAACCTTCAGTGTTAGCCTCTAATAATTTCTTGTCAAAACTATTCTTTTGGATAGCGGTACTGATGACTAATAAATGTCTATAGCCAGTTTCGTTAATTGCATATAAACACAATGTGTCATTATCTATATGTGTTTCAATACCAATGATAGTGGGCTTCTTAATCGCCTCCATTCCTTTTATAAAGGAAGGAACGCCATACATCACACCCTTATCACATAAACCCACACCAAAATAATCGTTCTTATTAACACCAGTAGCGATTCTTTCAATTGTTAAGCCACTTTGTAAAAAAGAGTAGCAAGAGACAACACGTAGTGGGACGAAATTATTCATGCCCTTATTGTAGCGCACTTGCGTATAAAGAGAAATAAAAAAAGGTACCAAAATGGCACCTTTTTAAATTCGATTTTTACCTATTCAAGGAACAAATTATCTAAGTCCTTAATAAAGGCTGGAAGTTGCTCGAGATTATTAATCTTCGCGCCACTTGCTTGAGCGTGACCGCCACCTTCCCATTTGGCAGCGACGCCGTTGATGGCTTTGCCTTTACTTCTAATGGAGACCCTCCAACAATTGTCTTTTGGATCTTCTGTAATAGAGCACCAAGCGTTAACGCCTTCAATGTTAGAAAATAGGTTAACGTTTTCTTTGCCTCTTTCTGTGGTGATATTAAGTTCTTTTTGGATCTTGTCTTCGAGAACGTAATAGGCAACACCATGTTCGGAAACAGAGAAGTGGTTGAGAATATAAGCGGTAACTTTTAAATCATCGAGTTTCTTTTGATACATTCTGTTATAGACTTCACTGAGTTCAACACCCGCTTCTAATAAATAAGAAGCAGTGATGAATGTGGCTTTAGAAGTGGAAGAATATTGGAATCTCCCAGAATCACCAGCGATACCAGAATATAAATAAGAAGCAGCTTCCTTACTTAAAACGTAGTTTCCTTTAAAGGAGAGTAAGATATCGGTAAGGATTTCAGCAGCCGCACAAGCATCAGTTCTCACAACTTGTACTTTGCCATATTTTTCGACTTCTGGGTGATGGTCAATTTTGATTTTGAATTTCGCTTTTTTCCATCTTGGATCACTAATACGGGAAGTATTCGCAGTATCAAGAACAATGGCTAAAAATGGTTTCTTAAACCATTCTTCGTCTAATCTATCCATCTCTGGATATAGACGTGGGGTGAATGTCACATGGTTATCACCTAAGACATGGATTTCTTTATTTGGGAAGTTATCCTTTAACCAAGTAGCTAAACCCATTTGTGAACCAAGGGCATCAAAGTCAGGCATTGCGTGTCTAAAAATCGCAATCCTGTCGTAGCGTTTAATCGCACTTAGAATACGGGTGATTTCTTTCTTGTTTGGTTTGATGAAATTAGCAAGAGTGGAATCAAGTTTCATATTATTTACCTTTCACACACATATCGTAAGCATCACGAGCAATCATCACTTCTTCGTCAGTTGGAATGATAGCAACTTTGATCTTACTATCAGGAGTGGAGATTAAGGCCTCTTTACCATGTAATGTCATATTGAAATCATTGTCAATTTTGACACCAAATGCTTCTTCGAGTAACTTACAAACATCTCTTCTAGTTCTTGGTTCATTTTCACCAATACCAGCGGAGAAGATGATTAAATCACAGCCACCTAATCTCACATAATATTGACCGATAAAATCAGCAATTCTTCTATTGAAGATTTCATTCGCTAAGATAGCGTGTTTATCACCAGCTTCAGCAGCAGCTAACACGTCTCTTGAGTCGTTAGAAATACCAGAAACACCTAAGAAACCGGATTTCTTATTGAACATTTGATAAACTTCTTCCGCGGATTT
>CAMKQK010000028.1:0-12652 GCA_946414915.1 uncultured Caryophanales bacterium | reverse complement strand
GCAAAGGAATGAATTGCATTATCGATACAGTGATGGCCTGGGACAAAGCATCCTAGCATTTGTGAATTACAAGCATTAACTATCGCATCTGCTTTTATTAATGTGATATCTCCTTTATAAATTGTTATGCCGCTTTTAAATGAAACGACATCAACTATTTGTTTGTTAGATATTATTTCTTTTAGAACATTATCTTGTTTGAAATAAAACTCATCACTTAGATTGGTAGGCATAGTGATATTAAGAAGCGCTCTAAAAGTAGTAAATGAATCATTTAAATCATCTTTGATATCATTTATCTTTTTTAAATATTCAATACACCACTTAATATCACTCATTGTTATACCTTATTTTAATAAATTACTGCATCGTTAGCGGTATATTCTTTTAAAGAATCAGCCTTAACTTGAATGCAGATATAAGTAATACCTTCTTTGTCACTGGCTTTAAATTGTCTTTTTGTGGCTGGCGAAATTCTAAGAACATCACCTTTATTTAATGCTACCATCTCATCATCTAAGGTTGCAGTTCCTTTACCTTCTAAGACAATATAAATTTCTTCATTGTTTTTGTGTGAATGAATAAAAGGGACACCTGCGCTAGCTGGAAGATTGTTAAAAGATATTTCCGCTCCAGTAAGACCTAATAGGTCATGTAATTCTGTTCTTGGTTCATTACCAACATTAACTTTTATGTAATTTTTCATTTTCTTTTTCTCCTTGTGCCTATATTTAATCAAGATATGTAAAAAGAAAAAAGTACGCACATTTTTGTAACTACGTATTCTTTTTGTTGTGCGTAATATATAATAAAGTTACTCGAGGTCAATAGAATGAAAAAGAAAAGTGAATTACCAGCCTGTCCAGTTGCCACTACCGTGTCACTCATTGGGAGTAAATGGAAATTATTGATCATTAGAAATTTAAGGACTAGACCATGGAGATTTAATGAACTCCAAAGATCTTTAGAAGGCGTTTCTCAAAAAGTGCTAACCACTTCCTTAAAAGAAATGATTAATGATGGCTTAGTTACTAGAAAAGACTATAAAACCAATCCACCTAAAGTAGAGTATTCATTAACTGAATTAGGATTAAAAATGATGCCAATAGTTGATTCAATGGCAGAATTTGGAAATTATTATAAATCGTTATAAGTTTCTAGCTAAGTAAAAAAAAGAAAAAGGACTGACACATTGTATCAATCCATTATCAACTTGTGGCTGGGTTTCAGTGTTTTGATACAACGCTACACCTCGCTAAATTACGCAACACTACTGCCCAATCGTGCTTGTTAAGACTATTTATTACCTTTAGCACGATTGTGCGTTTTGCATAGCATCTGACAATTTCTAATGTTTGTAGATCCACCTCTGCTCCATGCGGTTACATGGTCTGCATCCATCTCTACAAGTTTATAAATTCTAGTCCTATTTGCATCATGCCCAATGGCACACAAAGGGCAATTTGAGATGCCTTTGCTCTTTGCATCTGCAGTTTGTTGATTGTATTTAGTTCTCTTTGTAGATTCATCGAACATTCTAATTTCTAATAGCTTTGTGTCGACACAACCACCTAAAATGAACTCAAAAATTCCTTTTTTACGTTCTATAAAAGGATCATCCATATATTTTTCCACCAATAGATGAACTTGGTTAGGATCATAAGATTTCGAGTGATATATCTCGTATAATTGGCCCCACTCCAATCCTTTCATATCTGGTTCTACATCGACAAAAATAGAAGAAATCCAATCGATAACACTATTGAAATATGCAACCAATTCATTGATATCGGTATCAAATCTATGAATACTCATATAGTTTTCTTTATTTCCTCTGCTTACCCATTCCAAAGCAGTTGAAAGAAAATCTTGTCTGTTTGCTTCACCTTTAATATAAGCGCTCCATTTGTTGATACTTGAATTCCTGGTATTGCTAAATGTCTCTTTTGCTTTTGTAACAAAAGGACCAGAATAAATTGAATTTAATAACTCTTGTTCGTTTAAAGGAACGCCTTGGATGTTAATGGTTTTGAACCATTCTTTGATTTCACTTTCTGTACCTTCACAAATATAAATTGTTAATTTTGTATTATTAATAAGGTCCTGCTTATCTTGTGGCAAAGAATTAAAGTACTGTGGTGTTCCACTGCTATCAATGATGGCGAACTTACCAGTAAGGTATCTCCCAATACTTGTAATTCTTTGTTGGCCATCAAGAACTTCATATTTATCCTCGGCTACTTTGACAAAATATAAAAGACCAATAGGATACCCTTTTAGTATAGAGTCAATAACGGCAACATCTTTTTTTCCATCAGCATATATGTAATTACGCTGATATTCTGGTTGAATTGTCAATTTACCGCTCCAGCCATACAACCCTTTGTTTTCAATCGAATTATAAACAAAGCCTTTGCAAATATCTTCAATTGATAAATCTGTCTTTAAGCTAGTAATCATATTCTACTCCTTTGCCTTAATTAGAATTCTTTGATAGACCTTAAGGCCATTCACAACTCCTGATGCATTTAAATCATAAGTACCAGGCTTGCCAAAAATCTCTCTATACCTTTTTCTACATTCTTCAGTTGAATAAATTCTAGTTTTCAAATGATATAAATCTAAGTTTTCGCACATGCCAATAATTTCGAATTCGTCAGGATTGTGCTTTTCTAAAAAGCTAATTGGTACACCCATTATGCCTTTATAATCACTAGGAATTGCGTCTGCATAAGGCACCTCAATTGCATCGTAATTGTCATATTTTGGATATGGTTCAGAGTTCAACTCCTCAAACCTCTTCAAGATTTTTTTGTTAAATTTTACATTGTCAGCCATTGTCATTAATCTTGATGGCTCGTGTCTACGATAGATTTCCATATTAGTAAACCATCTAACGCCATTTACTCTCCAGTAAAGAACACCATCTTTTATATAAGCGTGTTTAGGATTCGACATTTTTTCGGGGTCATACAATTCAGGGCTACCCATAAAATAAGCGGCACCACCAGTAAAAGTTGTCGCTCCAAGCCAGATTTTATTATTCATTATCAGAGGAAAGATTTCTTTATAAGTAATGGCGTTAAGATTTCCAATGGTTATAAACTTTTTGTTTGCTTCCAGAATCCAGGAGATGAATTCCTTAAATAAGGTAAATGGGGGATTCGTGACAATAATGTCCGCCTCGTCTCTTAGCTTTTTGACTTCATTGCTTCTGAAATCACCATCGCCATCAAGATAATGCCATTCTAAATTATTGATATCTATTTTTGTTTCAGACCCTTTTCTTTCTAAAATGAAAATTTTACCGTTTGTTTTTGATTTATCTGGGTCATATTGCGGATCTTCTGTTTCAAATAAAGATAATTGAAAACCGGATTTATATTTTTTGCTTTCTATCGCATAACTAGTACTAATTAGTTTTTTAAGACCAAATCTATCAAAATTTTGAGCAAAATATCTTGTAAAATTACTCCATTCCGGATCGTCACAAGGAAGCAAAACCGTCTTGCCTTTGAAAACATCAGGATTATATTCCAAGTAATTATTTAATTCCGCTTCGATATCAAAATATTGGGTGTAAAACTCATCATTTTTTTGATCCTTGGCTCTCTGTAATTTATCGTTCGCCATATCTCAACCTCGTAGATTAGTAAAATCAAGGTTTCCTTGAATTTCTAATATATTCTACAAAGTTTTACTTGATTTATCTATATTCAAATCAAGGTTTCTTTGATTATTTGTCTAAGAGGTAAAGGCAAATGAGATTGAGAGAACTAAGAAATAAAAGCGGTTTAACGCAAAATGAAATAGCCAACAAACTTGGCGTATCCGGTCAAACAATACTTAATTGGGAAAATGGAATATATGAGCCAAAAATCAATCAACTAATACAGCTAGCCGATTTATTTGAAGTCTCTGTTGATTACCTAATTGAGAGACAAGCAAATAATAAAAGAGTTGATGCTATTTGTAACGAGCTCGAAAGAATCCCAAAAGAAGACATAATGGCTTTTATAAAAGCAGAGCTCCAAAAATTATAATTCAACCTTTTCTACAGTAGAGCCGTAATCACAGGCTCTTTTTTCCATTCTAAAGATGCTCTCTTCCATCTTATATTTGAAGGCTATTCTTCGTTCAATCTCGATGTAATCATCGATTGCGATCTCATTCTTATTTAATAATTCTTCAAAATAAACCATAGCTACTATGTAGTTATGCACTCTTGTTGCGTATTCGCGATTTATACCTTCCATCACTGTGGACCTCCTATTATTTCTAGTAATCGCTCTAAAAATAAAAAGGAGGTAGTTGTTTATTTTCGCACACAAGTAGGTATTTTCGCACACAAGTAGGCTTTATTTGTATCAAAATAGTGTGAATAACTACCCTACAGACATAATAAATTTGTGATAAAAAAATCAAAAAAGTGCGATGCAATCAAAGAAAAAAGGCTAACACCGTTTGGTATTAACCTTCATTTTTTAACGTGGTGATCCCAACGGGATTCGAACCCGTGAATGTCGCCTTGAGAGGGCGATGAGTTAAGCCACTTCTCCATAGGACCAGCAGGAGTAATTATACTCCCGAGTTTTTATTTAAGTAAAGAAATAACAGCGTTGATACGTCTATGTGTTTCTTCTTTGCCTAAGAGGTACATTACCATGCAAAGGTTTGGAGCGTTCTTTCTACCTGTTAAGGTGATACGTAGTATTTCTGCAAGATCGCCAATATTGCCTTTGTAAGCTTCTGGGTTAGCCTTATAGTCTTTGTTGCTAGCGGCGTAACCTAAACCCACACCGATTTCTTTTAAATCGTTGAACCAGATTTGTTCATCTTGGTTTGGTTCAAGCTTATCTTTAATAGCGTTTAAAGCTTCAATAAGTGCCTCTTTAGAGAACTTTTCATTAAATGGTAATGGTTGTTTGATAACTTCGTTATATCTATCTTGATAGAAGAAACCAATAATATCTAAGATATTACCAAATTTTTCATAGTCTTTTCTTGGATTGGCTTTTTCTCTATCGATGTTCATGATATTAGCGAATAAATCTCTATCATATTCGATAGTCTTTTGGAGCTCTGGATTGTATTTCTTAGCGTATTCGTAGGCTAAATTTGTGAATTCATCCTTGTTGTATTTAACTAATAATTCACGAGCAAAGAAGTTTAATTTACCCATATCGAATAAGGCACCTTCGTTATTCATTTTCTTGAATGAGAATTCGAAGTTTTCCATACCTTCAAACTTATTGGCTAAAATCCATTCTTCAAAGTTGGAGTTAGCAATAGTCATTAAGTACATGATTAATGATTGTGGTAAGTAGCCATCTTCAATGAAGAATGACACAGCGGCTTCTTTATCTTTTCTTTTAGAAAGTTTACGTTTATTACCTGTTTCTTCATCGACTTTCATGATGACTGGTAAATGCGCGTATTTAGGGGCTTTCCAACCTAAAGCTTCAAATAATTCAACGTGAATTGGTAAGGAAGCGACCCATTCTTCACCACGAATAACTGTGGTTGTTCTCATAAAATGGTCATCACAAGCGTGAGCGAAGTGATATGTTGGTAAACCATCACTCTTATAGATAACGATATCTTGGTCGTTTTGGGCGATATCAAATGTACCTTTGATTAAATCGGTAACAGTGATTTTGTTTTCGTGATTACCTGTGCTTCTGAAACGAATGACGAATTTATCACCATTTTTGATTCTTTCGTATTTTTCTTCGTTGGTGAGATTTCTACATTTAGCGAATTCCCCATAGTAACCAGGATTTAATTTCTTGCTTTCTTGTTCCTTGCGGAGTTCTTCTAAATCTTCAGAAGTGCAGAAGCATGGATAAGCTTTACCATCAATTAACAATTGTTTAATGACAGTTTTATAAATATCCGCACGTTTAGATTGGATATATGGACCATATTTACCTTCTTCATGGTCACCTAAGTAGCCTTCGTCTGGATCAATACCGAAGACGTGCATTTGTTTTAATAATTCTTCACCAGAACCAGCGATTTCTCTTTTGGTATCTGTATCTTCTAAACGCACATAGAAGACACCTTTGGATTGGCTAGCCACTTTACGACACACTAAAGATGTGAATAAAGAACCGGTATGAAGGAAGCCCGTTGGGCTTGGAGCGAAACGTGTAACTTCCGCACCTTCTGGTAAATTTCTTTCAGGATATCTTTTCTCTAAATCATCGATTGTCTCGGTAATTTCTGGGAAAATTAGGTCTGCTAGTTGTTTGTTTGTAATCATATTTTCTGCCTCTTTAATAATTTTGAAAAGTTAGTGTTGCAAGATATTTTTCTTTTGCATATAATAATTGAGCGCGATTTGGAAAAATCCAATTGCAGGTGTAGTTCAGTGGTAGAACGTAACCTTGCCAAGGTTAATATGCGGGTTCGATTCCCGTCACTTGCTCCAGATGCTTAATACCTAGATGCAAATCTAGGTTTTTTATTGCTCCTGGTCATCGTTATGAATACCTCTAAGTGACTCTTCTAGATGTTTCTTTTCTTCTTCACTGAGCTCAATACTGCTTTGAATTCTTTGAAGTACTGATTCAATCGCTCTTTGGTTACCTTCTTTGAAATATTGTTCGTATTTCTTATAAATGGTTTCCATATTCGCGAAGTAAAGTGGAAGATAGAACATTAATAAGGCCACACCACCAACGATGACGAATGATGGTAAGAGGTCAATCCTTCTCACGACAAAGATATCTAACATCGCAAAACCAATCATGCCTAATAAAGAAAGGACAAGCATTGGCCAGTTTAAAAGGAACCAGTCTTTTCTCATGTTCTTACGATGGAGAGCGTAAGTACTGTTGACTGACATCTTCAATAATGGCGCGCTCGCGATGAGCACGTTTGTGCGATAGTATATAGAAATTGAAGAGAAGGAAATGTAATAGATAAACGCTAACATAGCAAGTGGAATGGCGACAGCAGAAATAGAGATAATGAAGGTTAATAGCATACCGTCATTAGCGTTCAATAAATTAATGATGTCTTCATACGTCACTTCAGGGTTATAAACGTATTGATAAATAAACGAATTGAAAGCGTTAGTGAATGTATCTCCAAACTGCGCTTTGAAGATTAAAAATAAGACGATTCCAGAGAGGATCGACATACCGAAATAGAGGGCCAAAGATTTAAGGAAAGAGATGAGTGCTCTAAAGCTTCCTCTAAACTGAGCGCGGAAGAAACCGGCAAAGTATCTTACAAACGCTGATGGGTTGATTTGTTGATTGATTTGTAAATAGTAACAAGCCACATGACTAGCGAATAAAAATGGCAAGGCAATAAGTGGCACTGCAAAGATTAAAAGAAGTGGATCGATAAAAGCTAAAACTGTAGCGATGATTAAAAACAAACCACACATAATACCTACCGCTAAGTAGGAAGTTGGATTAGTCTTAAATCTATTAAACGAAACGCTTCTTAATGAATTTTTCATTATTTCTTCCTTTTGTTTTCTTTAGCGATTGATTGCACCGCTTTAGCGAGTTGTTGTTCGTTAATCTTTTCCACTGGACGAGATTCAATAGCCTTAATTAAGGCATGAAGTTTCTTTCTTTGGATGATATAGAACTGCTTAGATTCACTTTGTACTTCAACTTTGCAGTCGTCGTTAATTAAAGTGATACCAATAAGCATAGAAGCATCTAATCCTGTCGAGGATGAGAGTTTGCTTGCTAAGTTCTTGGATTGGATAATTGGGTTATCTGTATAGCACTTTTTCCCTTTATGGGAAATGAAGATTAATGACTTATCGGATGATTTACCCACTAAGTCACCTTCATAGTACTTGCAGATAATGACATAAATATATTTATCACCGAAGATGATGTGATCAACTTTGGCTAACTTACTATTATCGATTTTGAAATAGAATTGGTTGATGAGGTAGTAGTCATTTTCTAAAGCTACTTTGTAGACACGCTTATAGTAACGGACTTGGAAATGATGACGTCTATAAGAGGCCGAGATAGGAAAATATAAAACAATCGCCGTAAATAAAACCACCACGATTGGCACGATGATGACAAAGGCGAGTTGAAGATTTGTTAACGATGTTAATAGTTTTAGATTTGGCATATAAAATATGATAACAAAAATGACCTTATAAATTAAGGACATTTT
Organism: uncultured Caryophanales bacterium; assembly: GCA_946414915.1. GTDB lineage: Bacteria > Bacillota_I > Bacilli_A > RFN20 > CAG-826 > RUG14515. Next base: position 4,492 of record CAMKQK010000028.1, on the reverse strand, counting down.
GCATATTCTATTTAGTCAAAGATGGTTTTTCCTGTTTTAATCGCATCAATGATGCGGTCAATTTCTTCATTCATAACCTTTCTGGATAATGGAGGAATTTTATCAATTGGGAACCACTCTACATCATCTGTTTCATATTCATGTTCATGAAGCTGACCTTTGAGTTTGGCTTCAAAAACCACAAGATATTCAGGTGAATTAACGTTGGTTTTAAACGGGGTTCTATTAAGGACACCCACTAGTCTAACTAGTTCAATATCAGCCCCTGCTTCTTGGCTTGATTCATTGATCGCGGTTTGGCCTGGTGAATCATATAAATCGGCCCATCCTCCAGGGAAGGAATAAGTCCCACTATTGGCCTCTCTAACAAAGAGGATTTTTGACTTATCTTCGTTAACAATTACCGCACGGACTGACACGCTTGGTGTAGGATAAATATCTCTAGAGAAATAATTTGGTCTATGGAATTCGATTTCCATGAGCTTTTCTAACATCTCCATCGTCAGATCATTAATCTGTTGATAGTTAGTTAGAGCATATGGGTCTTTAGAAAAAACCAATCCTATTTTGGCAATGGATTGGATTTTTAATATATAGTCGTATAGTTCTTTGCTATCCATTATTCCTCAGATGAGTTGTCACTCATGTAAGTTTCAAAGACACGGCGGAAGTTGGTTTGATTAACCGCTTCTAAGTCACCATTAACAGCGAAGGAGATACGGCCTGTTTCTTCGGAAACAACGACTGTGACAGCATCAGAGACTTCACTAACACCGATAGCCGCTCTATGACGGGAACCATATTTGCCAGCGAATGGTTTTGTAGTAGGTGTAAAGAAGACACTAGCGGCCACGATTTCATTGCCATGGATAACTACAGCACCATCATGTAAACGTGTGCCTGGATAGAAGATTGTCATTAAGATTTCTGGTGTCACTGGAGCGTGAACTGGGACACCGTTTTTCATAATATCTTTTAAATCTGTGTTCTTTTCAAATGTCATAATAGCGCCGATACGAGCGTTGCTTAATGAAATAACTGCAGTTTCAATATTCTTATATAAGAGTTGGGTATCATAGATTTTTTCGATACCGAAGTTACCAGCTTTAGCGACTGGACGAGAAAATGGGTTAGCAATGAACTTTCTTAAATCACCTAAGTTAGCGAAGAAAGCAGCGGACATACATGCCGCGGAGATGAAACCCATCATAATGCACACGATAAGAAGGTTGAAAATAAAACCGATAAAGAAAACAGCGGTACAAACGCCATAGAAAGCAAATGTAACTTTACGTTTTGCGACTTTAAAGAGAATAAAGAAAGCTAGGCCATGAATAGCGATAACTAGCAATAAAGCAATTATAAAATTAGCAATTGGCATTTGGTTCCAAACAAAATCGACCATATCCCTACCTCCAAAAATCAGTGCATAATTATGATATTATATTTTCAAATATATTTTCAACAATATGTGCGAAATGTAGAGTAAATTTAGTCTATTTTAACGATTGTTGGTGAATTATTCTTACTTCTTCTAGCAAAAGGTTTCTTGTGTTTTTTAAGGAATTCTTCTGTTGCTTGTAAGCCTTTGTCGGTTAAAGAGAAGTAGAGTTTTTTAGTAGCTGTATCAAATACTCTGCCTAAATAACCGTAGCGGAAAAGCATCATTGTTAAACGGCACACCTTTTTGCTAGTAAAGGAGATTAGTGTTCCAAAACAATCCATATCAATAAATGGCTTAGTTTCATCATCAATTACACCCACAAGAATCTTGTAAATGCCTTCGTTTAATGGATAATAATGTAAGTCGTTTAGTGCTTTGATAGTGATAAGAACTTTGTAATAAGTTTGATTGAGTTTAACTTCTTTCATGCTGATATTGTAACGATTTATGCCCCTAAGGTCAAAGACATTCTCTATTGAGAAACATTATATTTTTTTGTATGATAGTTACGGAAAAGGGGAAATAAACTATGCCTACACCACATAATAGCGCCAATCCTGGCGATTTTGCTAACGTCGTATTAATGCCTGGCGATCCATTGAGAGCCAAATTAATTGCAGATACCTATCTCCACGATGTTAAATTAGTCACAAGTGTCAGAAATATTTACGGTTATACCGGTTATACCAAAAACGGTAAAAAGATCAGCGTCATGGCTTCAGGTATGGGTATGCCATCCATTGGTATTTACTCTTATGAATTATATAGCCGTTATGACGTGGATGTGATTATCCGTGTTGGTACATGCGGTGCCTATCAAGAAAATATCAATTTATTTGATATCATTGTTGGAAGCGCAGCTTCTACAGATAGCAACTGGGTCCATCAATATGGATTAAACGGTCACTATTCCGCAAGCGCGGACTTCGATGTTATGGAAGCCGCAGTTAACGCTGCTAGAAAAAGAAACATTCCAGTTCACGTTGGTAACGTTCTTTCTAGCGATGTCTTCTATAACTCCGATAAAGAAGGCTGGAAGAAATGGGCTGACATGAATGTCTTAGCGGTTGAAATGGAAGCTTTCTCACTTTATTGCAATGCTGCTAAATTAAAGAAAAAAGCTCTCTGCTTATTAACCGTTAGTGATTCCTTCTTAATCAAAGAAGAACTCACACCAGAACAAAGACAAAACGGTTTATTAAGAATGATTGAAATCGGTATTGAAGCCGCGGAAAAGTTCGCTAAATAATTTAAAACCGTCAATTAATAAAAAGCACGTACCACATGCTAGAGATACGTGCTTTTTTATATACCATGTCGCTTATTTTGAAAGTTTACGGTAGAGAATTAATAATGAGTTGATGACTAAGACAACGGTTAATCCAGTATCGGCAATGACTGGGACAATCATTGGGATATTTAAGGCTGGGATTAAGACTAAGATTGCCACAGCGAGTTTCACTAATAAGGCGAAGACAATATTGAAGATGGCGGTATGTCTAGCGATTCTTGCAATCTTCACTGCTTCATAAACCTTAGCAGGATTATCATTCATGATCACAACATCAGCGTTTTCAACAGCGATGTCGCTACCAATCGCACCCATGGCCATACCAACGTCCGCACGGATAATACTTGGTGCATCGTTAATACCATCACCAACGAAGGCTACGGATCTATTAGTCACTGACATTTCTTTTTCTAAGATTTCAGTCTTTTGGTCTGGTGTTAATTCACTATAGACTCGATCAAGGCCTAATTCTTTCATAATGAATTCAGCGTTTTCTTTCTTATCACCAGTGAGAAGGACAACACCTTTTTTCTCCTTATGGAGAAGTCTAACCATATCATAAGCTTCTTTCTTCACTTCATCGTATAAAACGATATAGCCAAGATATTTATCACCTTTCTTACAGTGAACGATGGTTCCAATCGCATCTTCATTGATTGAAGGTACACCATTGTCTCTCATAAATTGGGCATTACCCGCAAGAATCAATTCCCCATTATATGTGGTACGAACACCATATCCAGCGATTTCTTGATAATCAACTTGTTGAGCGGCAAGTTCTTTAACGTCTACATCGTGGCAGATTGCTTTAGCAATTGGGTGAGTGGATAAGCATTCAGCAGCGTATAAAGCATTTAATAATTCTTCTTCACTGACGCCTTCTTCGTTAGCAATCTTTTGGATGGTGAAGACACCATGAGTTAAGGTACCAGTTTTATCGGTCACGATTTTATCGATATTGTTTAATTGATCTAAATAGTTAGTGCCTTTAATAACAATGCCTCTTTTACTCGCTAAACCAATACTAGCAAAGTACGCAAGTGGGACAGAAATGACGATAGCACATGGGCAACCTGTAACTAAGATTTCTAGGCCTCTTACTACGTAATCTCTCCAGTCTTTGGTGATTAAGCCACCAATTAGGAGAACTAATGCCGCTAAGGCAACAATAGCAGGTGTATACCATTTAGCGAACTTAGCGATGAATTCATCCGCTTTGGATTTCTTTTCACCACTGTTGCTAATAAGTTCAATGATTTTAGCGACTGCGCTATCTTCATATTTCTTATTCACCTTAATGGTGATAGAACCAGTTTTAACAAGGCAGCCCGCTAAAACATCTTTATCATTAATATCGGCTAAGACTGGGACAAATTCACCAGTTAAGCTTGATTTATCAACATAGGCAGAACCAGCGACAACTTCACCATCAACTGGAATCATTTCACCAGCGCTGACAACAACGTTGTCACCAATCTCTAATTGTTCTGGGTCAACCTTACTAATTTCACCATCTTTTAATAAGTTAGCGTATTCCACTCTTAATTGAATAGCGTTCATGACCGCTAATTTACTTCTATTAGTGGCAACTTTCTCAACGATTTGACCAACTTGGAATAAACCAACAACCATCATACCTTCCATCGCAAAGTGGACACCATGTTCACTACCACCATTTTCTAATAGGTAGATAACCGCTAAAGCGGTTGCGCCTAAGACAGCAATGGTAATTAATAAGTTATGGTCAATGATGTTTC
>CAMKQK010000027.1:0-12935 GCA_946414915.1 uncultured Caryophanales bacterium | reverse complement strand
ATCTCGCTTGGAGTTCTTTTTCAGTTTTGATTTGTTCCATACTTAGTTAGCCTCCTTTGCGCGATATTCTTCGATAATGTTTTTAACGTTATCCACTTTAACTTGTGGGTAAACTTTACCATTGATGCTCACTGCTGGAGCAACAGCACATGCGCCGATGCAACGGAGCAAGTCTAATGTGAATAAACCGTCTGGTGTTGTTTCACCTGGTTTAATACCTAATAATTCGCCAAATTTGTCACATACCAATTGACTGCCTTTGACGTAGCAAGCAGTACCTAAACAGACACCAATGACATATTTGCCCTTTGGGACCATTGAGAAGAACGAATAGAAAGTCACAACACCATAGATGTCACTGACTGGTACACCAGTTAATTCAGAGACAAGTTCTTGGACTTCGAGAGGAATATAGCCGTATTCCTTTTGAATGTCTTCAAGAATCATCATGGTTGGAGTTGGCTCATCTTTATAGCGTTCCACTATTTCGGTAATTTGTTTTACAGCTTGTGGTTGTAATTTTGCCATAATAGCCTCCTAATGATTACATAAAGTAATTCAGCGTTTATATTTTACGCATACGAGCGCACCTTATCAATAGAAAAAAATTGAATAAACCGCAAAATAAAAAGTTAGGCCTAACTAACAAGCGTTTTTGTTAACATTTGACCTAACTTTTATGGTTTTAATTAATTAATTGCCTTTGTAAGCATCGACCAAGATTTTCTTCATATCTTCGACGATTGGCATACGTGGGTTGGCTGGTGAACATTGATCTTCATACGCTAAAGTAGCGACTTCATCAAGCTTAGCCATCCAAGCTTTTTCATCAATGCCACAAGCTTGGAAGTTTGGATCTAAGCCACATTCTCTAATTAAAGCGAGAACAGCTTTAGCTAAGGATTCCACACCTTCTTCTGGTGTCTTGGCTTTAAGACCTAATAAACCAGCGATTTCTTGATACTTTTTATCAGCGCAGTAATGGTTATATTTTGGCCAGACACTTAACTTTGTAGGCACTTGTCCGTTGTAGCGGATGACGTGTGGGAGCAAGATAGCGCAAGCATAGCCGTGCACGACGTGGAATTCAGCGCCTACTTTATGGGCGAGTGAGTGTGTCATACCCAAGAATGCGTTAGCGAACGCCATGCCTGCGATAGTCGCAGCATTGTGCATTTTTTCTCTCGCTTCAAGGTCATTTGGACCGTTCTTAACTGCACGTGGCAAGTACTCAAATACTAGTTGAATTGCTTTTAAGCAAAGACCATCAGTAAAGTCGTTAGCCATGACGGAAACATAAGCTTCAATTGCATGGGTTAAAACGTCTAGACCAGTCATCGCTGTTGCAGACTTTGGAAGGTGTGTTGTGAACTCTGGATCAACGATGGCGATTGTTGGAGTTAATGAGTAGTCAGTTAATGGATATTTCTTGTTATTTGCTTTATCAGAAATAACCGCGAATGGGGTCACTTCACTACCTGTACCTGAGGTAGTTGGGATACAAATTAAACGAGATTTTTTACCAAGTTCTGGGTATTTGAAAGCTCTCTTTCTAATATCCATGAATTTTTGTTTCAAGTCATCGAAATTAACTTCTGGATGTTCATAGAATAACCACATACCTTTAGCAGCGTCCATGACGGAACCACCACCTAATGCAATGATGGTATCAGGTTCAAATTGTTTCATCATATCCGCGCCTTTACGGACGTTGGAAATATCTGGATCTGGTTCAACACCACTACAGATTTGCATAATTGGTCTTTCATTTCTTTGGTTGAGCATTCCTTCGATCTTGCTCAAGAAGCCTAATTCAATCATCATCTTATCGGTGACGATGAAGACTTTATGCATTTCTTTACAGTCTTTTAAATATTGAATGGAATTGCGTTCGAAATAAATCTTCGCAGGAACTTTGAACCATTGCATAGTATTTCTCCTTTTACCAACTTGTTTGATATTGAGTAAGTTAACCGCACTGATGTTACCACCAATGGAGTTATGGCCATATGAGCCACAACCAAGTGTTAATGATGGTAGGAATGAGTTATAAACATTACCGATACCACCAAAGGTAGATGGAGAGTTCCAAATAATACGAATGGCTTTAACGAGTTCGCCGAAATCATCGGCCATTTTTTGTTCTTTGCAGTGGATCGCAGCACTATGGCCTAAGCCGTTAAATTCCACCATTTCTTTAGCTTTTTCAAAGCCTTCTTTTTCATCCTTCACACAGAAATAAGCGAGGACGGGTGATAGTTTCTCTCTGGAAATTGGTTCTTTTGGTCCAACTTCTTGACAGAAAACACCAAGGATAGAAGTGTCTTCTGGAACATCAAATCCAGCTTGTTTGGCAATCCAGTGAGCGGATTGACCAACGATGTCTGGATTGAGTTTTGCGAGCTCGACATCTTTGTCTCCTTCAGCATAACCAAACATATATCTGGAGAGCTTAATCTTCTCTTCTTTGTTGACGAAATAAACTTTGAAACGTTTGAATAATTCAATTGATTCATCCCAAATATCTTGGTCGATAATGGCGGCTTGTTCAGAAGCGCAAATCATACCGTTATCAAATGATTTGGATAAGACGATATCATTGACTGCTTGTTCAACGTCACATGATTTATTCATGTATGCAGGAACGTTACCCGCACCAACACCCATGGCTGGTTTGCCACAACTGTAAGCGGCTTTAACCATGGCGTTACCACCTGTTGCTAAGATGGTCGCAACATTTGGGTGATTCATTAATGTGTGGGTGGCATCCATACTTGGATGTTCAATCCATTGAATACAGTTCTTTGGTGCACCCGCAGCTTCCGCGACTTCTTTCATTAAGACAGCGGCTTGTTTACTACTTTGTTGTGCGCTTGGGTGGAACGCAAAGATAATTGGGTTTCTTGTCTTCAAACAAATCAAAGATTTGAAGATAACTGTACTAGTTGGATTTGTGACTGGGGTAATACCACAGATGACACCAACTGGTTCAGCGATCTTTGTGATACCAGTAACTGGGTCATTATCCACAACACCAACAGTTCTTAATGAGCGCATATTGTTTTGCACGTATTCGCAAGCGAATAAGTTCTTTGTGGCTTTGTCTTCGAAGACGCCACGATGAGTTTCATCGATTGCGGCTTTGGCTAATGTACCATGATGATCTAAGCCCGCGACACAACATTTAGCGACGATGTAGTCAATTTGTTCTTGATTGAGATGCTCAAACTCTTCAAGAGCCTTGACACCTTTAGCCACTAAATCGTTAATTTCCTTTGTCACTTCTGGGGCTACTACTTTTTCTTCAGGCATAATTCTTTTGCCTCCCTATTTTTTATTAATGCGATGGAAGAAGACCGCTAGCGAACGGGCTAAATCCATGTTTTCAACGATGATGTTATCTGGATGTTCAAGATGTAATGGAACAAAGTTCCAAATGGCTTTAATACCACTGTTAATTAACTTATTAACAATTTCTTGTGTGACTTCTTTAGGCGTGGTCACAATAGCGACCTCCACACCTAATTCCTTAATCTTATTATCTAAATTAAAAATAGAATAAATTGGTTTACCATCAATTGTTTCGCCAGTGACTGAAGGATCAATATCAAAGCCAGCAACAATATCTAATCCATAGTCATCAAAACCTTTGAATGATAATAATGCGCTGCCTAAATGACCAACACCCACTAAGATGGCTTTATTGAGTTGGTTGTAACCAAGGTATTCTTTTAGATGATTAATTAAGATATCAACATCTCTGGAACAACCAGGTTTAGAGCTATGAGGAGAAACAATTTGTAAGTCCTTTCTCACTTGTTCCTCGCTAACGCCTAAATTCTCCGCTAATACACGGGAATTAACTTTGTTAATACCACTGTTTCTTAAAGACAATAAAACGTTTAAGTAGACGGGGTATCTTTCAATTTGTTTTAACGAGACTTTAGCTTTCATACTCTAGTTCGGTATTTTTTTACCAATCTTTTTATACCCTCTTTTATATGGGATTTCAATATTTTTTTACCGAAGTATATCGTAATTACTATATTTGTTGCATAGCAACAAAAAAGCAGTGATTTTCTCACTGCTATTTCTTGTATTTATATTACCAAGGCCTATAAATTGTCCAAATAGGATCAACATTTGGATCTGGTAAGAGGTTATGCTTTTTCAAGTATTTCATTCTCCTAACATATAAGATCCAGCAAACTGTCGCTTTTATGTAATAACCAATGTTGATTAAAGAGATGCCTAGAAGAATAATCAAGAGAACATAGAAATTGCTAATCATGATAAATTGCACAGCCCAAATATAGAATGGCACCATTAAGACGTGGAGAATCACAAGCAAAATGGTCGCTCTGATGAATTCACCTAAAGAGTAAAATCTATAGAAGTGGTCTGAAATTAAGTGCAAAACTTTCATAGGGAGCCTCTTTTGTGGTAGATTATAATATTTTTTCTAGATTTAATGCAATCTTTTTTTGTAATTTGACATTAAAAAAGCGAGCTCATTGACTCGCTTATTAATGATAAATTTTGATAAAGTGCATGCGCAACAGAATTATACCAAGGATAATTAAGGCTGTACTGATGAAGAAGCCAATTCCTGAGCCTCTTTTAGTGTTTCTTCCTCTCGTAAAGATAGCAATTAGAACACCAACGAAATTGAAGAAGATACCTAATAATATCCCACCAATCCATGATCCTTCAGGTATTTGAATTGGTTCGTATTCAGCTTCGAAATCTGGTTCACCCGCTAAGTCGGGGTTATGAACCATTTCTTCTTCTGCAACATCTCTTTCTTTTCTTGTCATCTTATGGCCGCAATAAGGGCAATAAATAGAAGTAGCAGGGATGATTGTTTTACAATGTGGACATCTAATATTAGTCATAACGTTTATATTTTATGAATTTAACAAAATAAATCAATTATTATTTGATTTAGGCAATAAAAAGAGGGTCAAGCCCTCTATTGTTTGTTATAGTCAAAACTTTTAGAAATTATAAATAGGCAATTTCGTTTTGTTTCTTACGTGCGAACAATTTGCCCACTGCTTCTTTAACTTTGACTTTACCGTCAATAATCGCAGCGACAGTATCAATAATTGGAAGCTGTAAATTATATTTCTTTTCAAGTTCAATCGCGGCTTCTAAGGAGTTAAGACCTTCGATAACCATACCGACTTTTTCTTTTGTTTCTTCTAAAGAATAGCCTTGGCCTAATAAATAGCCCGCTTTATGGTTTCTTGAGTGAATTGATGTTGCAGTAACAACGATATCACCTATACCAGTTAAACCAGAGAATGTATTAACATTCGCACCCATTGCTAAGCCAATCTTAGTAATTTCTCTAAGACCTCTAGTGATTAATGCGGCTTTTGCGTTATCTCCATAACCTAAGCCATCACTCATACCCGCGGCTAAAGCGATAATGTTTTTGAGCGCACCACATAATTCCACGCCTAAGATATCTTGATTTGTATAAACTCTTAAAGAAGAACTATAGAAGATGTTTTGAATTTCTTCAGCGATTGGTAAACGTTCACAAGCAGAAACAATTAAGGTTGGTAAACCAATAGCCACTTCTTCTGCATGTGTTGGACCACTTAAAGCAACAACTGGAAGATCCTTCTCTTTTAAAACATCATGGATAATCTCACTAGTGGTCATTAAAGTGCCTTTTTCCACGCCTTTAGCGACGGTGACAATAATTTGATTGGATTTTAAATAAGGTTTTGCGAGCGCGGTCGTTTCGCGTACGAAAATAGAAGGTACGGCCATAACGACAACATCTTTTCCTTCCACTGCTTCTTCTACGGAGCAGGAATATAAAATTCTATTATTAATTTCAACGCCTGGTAAGTTTTTGTGTTTATGGGTTTTCATAATGGTATTCACTTCTTCAGGAAAGCGAGACCAAAGCATAACCTCATGACCACTACTGGCGAGAAGATTTGCTAATGCGGTACCCCATGTACCAGCGCCTAATATACCAATTCGTTTCATAGTTAGTATCCTTTTTTGAATAATAATACCATATCACAGTGAATGTCTATAAACTACGTTTACTTACTAAAAACATTACAAAGTTGAATATTTGCCCATTATATCTATTTTTAGGTTTTTTTATGTATGCTCGTCTTGCTTGTCATAAGCGTAGTCTTAATGTAATATGAAATCAGATAACTTTTCATAAAGGGAATCGAAAAGATAATGAAAGGAGAATTCCATAATGAAAAAAATTAAACTTTTTGCTGTGGTTTCTACCATTTTAGCAATGAGTTTAGTCGCTTGTAATGGACCAAAGTCTAGTTCAAAGCCTGATGCTTCATCACCAAGTAGTGAGCCAGCTCCATCTACAACGACACCTGCTCCAAGCACAAGTACACCAGCTCCAAGCACAAGTACACCAGCTCCAAGCACCAGTACACCAGCTCCAAGCACATCTGGTGGCGGTCAATCCACATCTGCTCCAATAGAAGAAGGACAAATGGCTGTTACCGCTCTTGATATTATCAAGGAAAGCGAAAAAGTATACCTTAAAATTGGTGGTACAATTTCTGGTTACGCCAATGCTGACGCAATGAAGATGGCCTTTGGTCTTCTCGATGCCGAACCAGCACAAGGTACAACCGCTCAATGGTTACTCGGTTCTGAAACACCAGCCGATGCCGACTATAAGTTAGTTCCAACAGTTGATGCAACTGCTGGTACATTCGAACTCAAAGTCGACGCTTCTATCGTTACAACAGTCAAAGCAGGCGTTTTCTCTATCTATGTTGGCGCAAAAGGCGCTTATGCTGCTGTTGGTACACAAGGCGTGACAATGGGTACAGGCAAAGAAATCATCGATGGTTACAGATGGTACATTCGTGGTGATAAAGGCGCTCTCGCAATTGACGAACTTCCACCAATCGAATTAACAATTTCACGCATCGAAGTTGAAAACAATCACGTTTACCACCTCATCGGCGGTGCTCTCAATACCAACAAATTACCAAAAGCTGACTTCTTAGCGAAACATCCATACGTTCAATACGAAGCCACCACTGTTGGTTGGGCAAAGAATGTCATGGGTTCATCCACAAAGACAGACTTGGTCACAACTGTTGTTGATGCACAAGAAAACGCTTTAATTAAAACTGATATCACATCATTAACCGCTAATGGCTATAACATTAAGATCAATCTTTCCGAAGATAAAGATGCTGATACAAAGATGGTCACCATCATCGACCAAAGAGAAAATCCAGTCCCATTCGGTATGTATGACTATGCAGTCTACGCCGACTACAACAAGACTGAAAAAGCAGACCTCTATGGTAACTGTGGCTTATTCATCACAGAAGCTGGTAGATATGTCAACGCTGGCGATAAGTTTGCAGACTTACAACCAGTTAAGAGCAAAGAAGGCGAAATCGCTTATGAAATGGTCGCCGCTGACTGTGTCGGTCAAAATGCTCCTAAATATGGAAGTGACAACCCTTCAAAGAATACTCGTTTAGGCAAAAACATTTTCACTGACGTTTGGGAAATCAATGGTATTAGAACTGGTGAATACGAAGTTTATGTTAAGGGCGCATTCTCTTCAGGCAATGGTGATTCATATTGGTCAGGCGCTTTAAACGTTGAACACGGTAAAGATTCTGCTGATAGCACAAATAATGGTAATCCATATAACCCAGCAGCTCGTTATAATTTCAAAGTTGATGACAATACAGCAGTTGATTGTATCTGTGATCAGACCTACGAAGCTTCTGGCTTAAAAGGCCAAGAAGGCGGCGGTTGGACAAATGTTGCTATGGCCAAAATTATGATTGGCGAAGGTGTTTCAACATTCACAATGACAAACGTTAACAATGGTTACTCCATTTGGGTTTACGCTCTCCGTTTAGTTAGAGTTGGTAACTGGGATAGACCAGTCACTCCAGCTGTTTTCACTGATGGCGTTATGAAAGTGGAAGCCGAAGCTTATCATACATCAAGTGCTGATCCAACAATCAAAACTGATGACGATGGTACATACCTTGATCACATCGGTGGCTGGCCAGCATTCAACGCTTCTTACAAGATTAACTTTGCTGAAGATGTCCACGTTAAATTAAAACTCCGTTATAACTGGTATTCCCAACAATGGGGTAACTTTGGTGCCGCTGAATTCACAATGGATGGTGGCGCTAAGATTCACGATGCCAATACTGCGGAAAATCTTGCTCAAAGTGATGCAGGTCCAACAAATGCTTGGGGCTTCACTGAATCTGTCGGTTTCGATGTTACAGCAGGCGAGCACACCTTGAAGTTACAAACTCCTGGTGGCTGTGTTGTCAGCTGGGACTACTTCGAATTAATCGTCATTCCAGCAAACGCATAGTTTAATAAACACTATCAATTAGGGGCGCGTAAGCGCTCCTTTTTCTTTGCCTATAATCTTTATCGAAAATAATAGTTAAATCGCTTAGACGGGCGATTTTGTTTGTTTAAGCATATTTGTATCAGAAAGAATAAACTCCACTACTGTATTTGGTTTATAGATATAAAAAAGAGATGCCCGAACGGACATCTCTTTAATCTAAATATGTTGATAATTAGTCAACCCAGGTCACTAAGACAACTGGAGCGTTATCGCCACGACGGTTTTCAAGCTTATATTGCTTGGTGTAACCACCATTGCGATCCTTCATCTTAGGACCGATTTCGGCAAATAATTTATCTAATGCATTGACGCCGGTTTTTTCATCAGCAACGATGTTACGGACGAAAGCAGCAGCTTGACGTTTGGCGTTCATGACATCTTCCTTTTTGGTTAATGTCACTAAGCGGTCAGCTTCTTTAATGACGTCTTTTGCAGTGGCAGCGGTCACTTTGACAGAACCACGGATGATTAAGTCAGTGACGACATTGCGGAGCATATTTTCATATTTGCTCTTGGTATAAGCGGCTTTGAATCTAACGCCGGTTTTACCATGAACATTTTTTCTACCTTGTGCTGGCATGTTGATTGGCCTCCTTATTCAAAATCTTTGAATGATAAGCCATAAGCCGCGAGTTTCTCTTTAATTTCTTTGAGAGACTTTTTACCAAGGTTTTTGACTTTCATCATTTCTTCTTCGGTTTTTTCTGTGAGTTCTAAGACAGTGGCAACGCCAGCTCTCTTTAAGCAGTTATAAGAACGGACAGATAAGTCGAGTTCTTCAATAATGAAGTTCTCATATTTGTTTTCTTCCACTTGGACGACATCCTTTTCGATGTTGATATCGCGAGCGATTTCCGCAACATCAAGGAATTTAGAGAAGTGGTCAATTAAGATTTTAGCCGCCATTGCGAGAGCTTCTTGTGGGAGCATGGAACCATTGGTCCAAACTTCAATTGTTAAGCTATCGAAACGGGAATCGTGACCGACACGTGTGCCATCAACGATGTAGTTGGCTTTCTTAACTGGGGAATAGTTACTATCTGTGCAGATGGTACCTAATTGGAGACTTGGGTGTAAGACTTTGTTTTGTTCGCCTGTGACATAACCACGACCATTACGAGCATGGAGAACCATGTGTAAGGAACCGCTTTCTGTCACGTTAGCGATCACTAAGTCTGGATTGACGACTTCCACACCGGCTGGGCAAACGATGTCGCTTGCTTTGACAACGGCTGGACCTGTAACGTTGATTTCTAATCTCTTATTAGAAGCATCTTCGCTATCAATACGTAAGACTAAATCTTTTAAATTTAAGACGATGGTTGTAACGTCTTCTTCAACACCTGGAAGAGCGGTGAATTCGTGACGAGCACCTTCAACTTCAACGGCGTAGATAGAAGCACCTGGTAAAGAGGATAATAAGACTCTACGTAAGGCGTTACCTAATGTGAGACCAAAGCCTCTTTCTAATGGTTCGATTACAAAGCGACCATAGTTTTCATTACCATCGTAGTCGGCTTGAGTAATACCAAATCTTTCAAATGGGTTTGCGATTTTCATAAGATTGATAACCTCCTAAAATAATTAGCCTCTTGGTTTCTTTGGTGGGCGGCAACCATTGTGTGGGATGGGGGTTGTATCAACGATACTTAAGACTTGTAAGCCGGCAACAGCGAGGGAACGGATTGCACCTTCACGGCCTGGGCCTGGGCCTTTGACATCAACGTCAACTTGACGGATGCCTTGTTCATAAGCAGCTTTACCAGCAGCTTCAGCAGCTTGCATAGCAGCGAATGGAGTGGATTTCTTAGCGCCTTTGAAACCATTGGCACCAGCGGAGCTCCAAGCTAAGGCATTGCCTTGTTCGTCACAGATTGTAACGATTGTGTTATTGAAAGTAGCGTGAATGTGGGCAACACCACGTGTAAATGAACGTTTGACTTTCTTTTTACGGATTGTTGTTTTAGCCATAATTCTATACTCCTTTCATTAACCTTGTGGCGCCATCTTCTTGTTAGCAATGGTCTTACGTGGACCTTTACGAGTTCTGGCGTTTGTTTTTGTTCTTTGACCGTTAACTGGTAAGCCTTTTCTATGGCGTGTGCCACGATAGCAACCAATTTCGGTTAATCTCTTAATATTAAGGGCGACTTCTCTACGGAGATCACCTTCTGTTTTGTAGTTACTGATTTCATTACGGATTGCACCGAGTTGTTCATCAGTTAAATCTTTGACTCTGATTGTGCTGTCAACTTTAGCACCTTCGCAAATTAATTTTGCGGTGTAACGACCGATACCATAGATGTAGGTAAGAGCGGTACCTACTTGTTTGTCGTTAGGAATATCAACACCAACGATACGTGCCATATTCTAATTTCCTCCTAAATTAACCTTGTCTCTGTTTGTGCTTTGGATCAGAGCAAATGACCATGACTTTGCCATGTCTTTTGATGACTCTGCACTTGGAACAGATAGGTTTGACGGAAGGTCTGACTTTCATAGTTTTTTCCTCCTAAAATTAGATTCTATTTGAATCTATAAGTGATACGGCCCCGTGTTAAATCATAAGGCGAGATTTCTACCGTAACTCTATCTCCTGGGAGAATGCGTATGTAATTCATACGGATTTTACCAGAAACGGTGGCCTGAATTACGACGCCGTTTTCAAGTTGTACTTTGAAATTTGCATTTGGTAAGCACTCTTTAACGACCGCCTGGACTTCGATGACATCTGCTTTAGACATTAATATTCTTTTCTCCTTCAGTTAAGGTAATAATTTCGTACCCGTCTTCTGTAATAACAATAGTGTTTTCGTAATGGCAAGTTAATTTACCGTCTTTACTCTTCACTGTCCAACCATCTCCTAAGATTCTTGTTTCTTTTCTACCTTCAAGAATCATTGGTTCTACCGCTAAGGCCATACCCTTTTGGAGTAAGGCGCCTGTACCGGCAATACCATAGTTTGGAACGCTTGGATCTTCGTGCATGCTTTTACCAATGCCATGACCGGTAAAATCACGTGCGACGCTATAGCCAGAAGATTCGACGTAATGTTGAATGGCTGCGGAGATGTCTCCGACACGATTGCCTGGTTTAGCTTGTTTAACGCCCTCGTAGAAGGCTTTAGTACAAACATCAAGAATTCTCTTCACGTTGTCCTTACAAGTCCCAACTAGGAATGTTCTAGTGGCATCTGCACAGTAGCCCTTAAGATTTGCCACGACATCAAGGGAAACGATATCTCCATCTTGAAGTTTAATCTTCTTGGATGGAATACCATGGATTAACGTTTCATTAACTGAGACGCATGTACCTGCTGGGTAATCGTAATATCCTTTACAAGGACATGTACCACCACCTTCGTAGATAACGCGTTCAGCGATCTCGTTAATCTCATAGGTTGTAATACCTGGCTTAATTAATGGCGCCACTGTCTCAAAGACCTTGGCCACTAATTTGCCGGCTTCTTTCATTAATTCTATTTCCCTTGGTGACTTGACAATAATCATAAGTTAACTTTTAAGAAATTTTGCAATTTCATCGAATAATGCTGCGCTACCTCTTAAAGAATCGAAGTTAGCGAGCAAGCCTCTTGCTTGATAGAAATCAAGAAGTGGCTTTGTTTGATTAGTGTAGTGAGTTAATCTCACCTTTAAGGCATCCTCATTATCATCATTACGTTGATAGAGAGGACCTCCGCATATATCACAGACGCCTTCCACTTTTGGTTTCATAGTGTCGATGTGATATGGGGCACCACAGTTTTTACAAACGCGACGACCACTGATGCGTCTCACTAATTCATTTTCATCACAATCTAAGTTGATCACAACATCGATTGGACGATTTATTTCTTTAGTGAGTTTCTCAAGAGCTTCGGCTTGTGGCGTGGTTCTTGGGAAACCATCTAAGAGAAATCCTTTAGCGCAATCATCTTGTGAGAGTCTTTCTTTCACAAGACCAATTGTCACTTCATCAGGAACAAGATTCCCATGCTTGATGTAACTATCGGCTAAGATACCAAGTTCGGTACCGGCTTTAATGGCTTCTCTGAACATATCACCTGTGGAGATATGGACATAACCAAGAGCGATTAGTTGTTTAGCTAGCGTGCCCTTACCTGCACCAGGAGGGCCCATGAGAATGATGTTCTTTTTCATTAAGCCTGACCTCCAGAAGCAACGACCTCTTCGAAGGACTTACCAGCGAGTAAGCCATCGATTTGAGAGTTAAGTTCGAGAGCAACACCGACAACGATGATTAAGCCAGTGCCACCTAAGGCTAATGATTGGTTGCCACCGAACACGCCAGTCATTGTTAAGACAGGTGGTAAAGCGGCAATGAAGGCTAACGCGATAGCACCGATAACGGTGATACGGTTTAAGACCTTTCTCACGTAACGTTCTGTTTCATTACCTGGACGGATACCTGGAATATAGGAACCGTTCTTTTGGAAGTTCTCGGCGAGTTGTTGCGGATTGATTTGCAAGTTCGCATAGAAGAATGAGAACGCGATGA
>CAMKQK010000026.1:0-13587 GCA_946414915.1 uncultured Caryophanales bacterium | reverse complement strand
GATTCCTGTCTTTGAGCCTTTTTTGAAGTGTGTCCTATTTGGGGTTCACTTCATTAAGATGGGCTTTTCTTTTAGAATTTAAAAACGAATATTATTAATATCATTAAGGTGATATGGAGGAGTAAACCTAACCAGTTAACCGCGGTGAAGTACCAGTGCTCACCTTTTGTTTTGTGACGGAAGATTAACATTGCTGGATAACCACCAAAGGCACCGCCTAAGAAAGATAACGATAATAGTGTTTTTTCTTTGGTTCTATATTTACCTTTTATAGCTTTTTTCTTATCCACGCCGTAGGCGATGAATGTGATAAGAGAAAGAAGAACTAGATATGAAGCATAGGCAATAATAACAATTTGTTTTGTGGTCATAAGTTTACCAATGCATTAAGTTCTTACCGATTTCAGTTTTGTTATTAATATCGGCTTCGAAGCATCTATAAATATCACCAACGTTATTAATCTTGTTTTGTGAAAGGACCATGATGGATAAAGCTTCTTGAACGCCTTTATCATTTAACGCTTTAGCGACGTGTTCAAAGTCTTGCTTTGTGCTTCTTGTAACACCTTTAAGAGATAAGCCTTTTTCTAACACTAATCTGGTGTTAATAGGGGATTTCTCTTCATTAACACCCATTAAGATTAAATCCGCACCTGGGATTGATAAATCAATCATGTTATTGATTGCATCCGCGGAGAATCTACCGCCAACGGCTTCGATAAGAGTGTCAAATTTCTCGCCCTTATATTCTTCAAACTTCGCAGTTTTCGCGTTTTTAAAGGCTGCTAATTTGTGGTCATCGATACCAAATACTGTTAAGTCTAAATCAGGATGATCATACTTGAGCATGATATAAACGATATAGGCCATGATGCCATCGCCAAATAACGCTAATTTTTCTACTTCATTGAAATCAATTCTTCTTAAAGCGGCAGTGGCGACGCTTAATAATTCAGAGAAAACAGCGGTGCTTGGGGCAATGGATTCATCGTACTTAACTAACAAATCCGGGCTACACGTGTAGTAGTTTCTTAAAAAACCATCCGCTGTAGAACTTCTAAAAACGGCTTTAGGATAATAGTTATCACCTAAATCTTTTCTATGGCATCTACGATTGGAATTATCGGAATAGTATTTATCATCAAATGAGTTAGGAACTAGGATGACTTTATCACCCTTCTTATAAGTTCCTGTTGGATCTTTAATGACTTCACCAACAGCTTCATGGATTGGGGCTAAAGGATACTTATGGTTTAAAACGTTGATATCACGGTTACCTAAAAAGTAACGGATATCCGCTTTACAGATGGCCATCGTATCAACTTTCACTAAGACCTTATTATCCATGTCTTCGACAGTATCAATGAACTTTTCAATGACACCTGGGGAAGTAACTTTAAAAATATTGTTAAACATTAAAGGACAACCTCAGTCTTTCCAATTTTTAATAAGGCTTTAAGCATCATCAAATCATCAAAAGTGGTGATTTTAAAGTTTTGTGCACTGCCTTCCACTAAGTGGACGTCCGTACCAAAAGATAACACTAATTTCGCATCATCAGTGACATTTGGAATATCTTCTTTTAAAGCCTTTTCATGGGCGTCTTTAATAATCTTGAATTTAAATGTTTGAGGAGTTTGTCCTTGATATAATTCATTTCTATTTGGAATATCAGAAATAACTTTGTTATCTTTACTTCTAATAATGGTGTCGCTTGCCTTAATAACGGTATCAACCGCACCATATTGCTTACAAACAGTGATGTTATCATTAATAATCTTTTGACTGATTAATGGTCTAGCAGCGTCATGAATGACGATGATATCGTCTGGAGAAGAAACTAATTCTTCAACCGCCTTTAAACCATTATAAACAGAGATTTGTCTGGAGTTACCACCGGCGACAACACTTCTTACTTTACTTAAATCATATTGCTTGCACCAAACTTTAACTTGGTCGATGTATTGTTCATTTGTGACAATCACAATCTTATCGACATCATCATTGATTTCAAAAGCTTCAATGGTGTGAATCATTAATGGCTTTCCATAGATTGGAAGAAATTGTTTTGGTTTATCCGCATTACCCATGCGTGTACCGCTTCCTGCGGCAAGAATAAGAGCAATATTCATATTGGATAACTCCTTTACTATATTTTATGTTCTTTTAAATAATCTTCATATCCCTGTTCTAAAGAAAAGCCAGAGTTATAGTGGTGACCAACCTGCTTATCTTTAGGTGGAAATTTCATATAATCACCATAAAGGTTTCTTAAATAAGTGTCATAGTCTTTAGGGACATAGGCTTCGATATCTTCGAAAGGAACTTTAATGAATTCTTTAAAGATATTAGTATCCATAGCCTCTCTTTTCATATTAAAACCGAAGAAATTACCCGCCATAACGGATTCTTCTAATGGGATTTTTCTTACGAACTTTTCAACATGTTTATTACGCCAGTGGGCAATATCAAAGACATAGAAAAGACCCGCAACAATATTAAGAGCAATGTCTTTAAAGAATGTTCTAGCGTGAACTTTTCTTCTAAGTGCTGGTAAATAACTTAAATAGACTTGCCACCAGATGTGGTTAATCTTCTTTTTAAATGTTTCTCTTGGTTTGATTTCTTTTGAAAAACCATCAATTGGGAAGATATCAATCCAGACACCATGGTTAATACGGTGTTGCTTATATGTATTTTCAATAAAAGTGGTGGATGAGTCTCTTAACTTACCATAGTTATAGATATAGCAAGGATCAGTTTTGAAAGTTTGAATAAAATATGGTGTACCTTCAAACTCTGATTGTAGTTCCACGAACTTATCGTAGTCTTTTCTAGGCATACCAACATCAATGTCATCATCCCAAGGGATGAAACCTTTATGTCTAATGGCCCCTAAGGTTGAACCACCCACAAGAAAATATTGGAGATGATGTTTCTCGCAAACTTTAATAAAGTATTTCAAAATGTTTAATTGTTTTTCTTGTAAAGCATTCATAGCGATATAGAAAGAATAAACTTTAATTGTCTTTTTTGCAACGCAAAGAGAACTATTACTTCATTAAATAAGGTAGCTTATCGACTTTTTGCATGTCGATAGTGAATTCTTCTTGACCTTCTCTAGTAATAGAAACGATATGTTTATCTAAGATAAATGACTTGCATTGATAGTCTTTACCTTTAAATGTCTTCAGACCATTAAGTGGAAGACTTGGTATTTCTCTAACTTTACTAACACTTAAGCCCATACATTTGATTAAGCTTTCTTTAGCGCACCATAAGTAATAGAAATCACTATGCTCTTTAATCATCTTAGCTTCCGCTTCATTAAAGATTCTCACCAGTGAGGACATGTCTCTATTTTTAATTTCTTCAATATCCACACCGACTTCAGAAGTGGAAACCGCCATTAAGACATATCTTCCAGAATGAGAAATATTAAAATATGGTCCGTTAGCGAAATATGGCTTACCATTTTCATTTTTAAGTAGCTCTTCTTCGGATAAAAGATTCTTTAAGTATGAAGAAAGTAATGATCTAATTTGATCAATTTCATTAGCGAACTTCAAAGCTTTTTCTTTTTGATGAGCGCTGACATTTTCTAGTAGAAAACAAAATTGTTTTCTTCCTAATTCTGTATCAACAACATATAGTTTTACTATTTGCATACCTCCATTATATAGCTCAAAAGTTATAGAGCAAGCAGTTACCCCTTTTTTCTTTTCTTAGAAAAGGGTAGACTAGTTTCTATGAAAAAAAGAAATGTTGGTATCCTTCTTCCAGTATTCTCCTTATCAGGTAACCATGGGATTGGTGACTTCTCTTCTTTTGCCTATGAATTTATTGATTGGTTAAAAGATCATAAATATCATTACTGGCAAATCTTACCACTTAATCCAATTGGTCCAGGTAATTCACCATATATTACAGTGTGCTCAGAAGCCATTGACATCCGTTATATCTCTTTAGATGATTTAGTGAAGCAAGGCTTACTTGATAAAGCTCCAAAACATCACGCTGAAGCGGGTAGAGTTAACTATCAAGATGTTTTAGAGTTTAAAGAAAAATACCTAAGACGTGCATTTAAAAACTCAAAAGTTTCGCTCAAAAAATTCGTTAAAGATAACCCTTGGGTCAATGAATACGCAAAGTATTTAGTACTTAAAAATATTAATGATAATAAACCTTGGAATGAATGGGTGATTAAACGTATCCCAGTATTTGCCGAAGATGAAATTAACTTCCATATTTGGTGTCAGTTCATTGCTTTAAATCAATGGAACAATATCAAAAAGTATGCGAATAAAAATGGCGTCAAGATTATCGCGGATTGCCCATTCTATGTTGGTCTTGATAGTGTGGATTGTTATCTAAATAAAGATGAATTCATAATGGATGAAAAATATAATCCAACAGTGGTTTCAGGTTGCCCACCAGATGCTTTCTCAGATGATGGCCAATTATGGGGCACACCAATCTATAACTTTGAAAAGATGAAAGAGAATCATTATAAATTCTTAATTAATCGTATCGCTTGTCTCGCTAGTAGAGCGGATATCCTCCGTTTAGATCACTTTAGAGCGTTTGATACATATTGCGTTATCCCTGCGGGAGATGAAACCGCGAGAAGAGGGGAATGGAAGATTGGTCCATGCACTGATTTCTTCGATACTTTATACGCTCAATATCCAAATATTAAATTAATTGCTGAAGACTTGGGTCTTCTCTTCGATAGTGTTCATGAATTAAGAGACCATTATCATCTTCCAGGCATGCGCGTTATCCAATTCGTTGCTTTTGAAGGATTAGAAGATAATGATAATGTCATCCTTTACCCAGGCACACATGATAATCAAACATTATATGGTTGGTTAAAATCATTAGACAAAGAGCATAAAGCCATCCTGAAGAAAGAATATAAGGGTTCTAAAGATTTATATGGTTCCTTATTTGATGAAATCTGGAACATGACTAGCTTAATTACAATCTTCCCAATGCAAGACTTATTAAAATTAGACGATAACGCCAGAATAAATCATCCAGGAACTGTGGGGGAACATAACTGGACATTCAAGTTTAAAAACATGAATTTCTTAGAAACTGTCAAGTATGGTCACTAGTTTGACAGTTTTTTTGTTTTGTATCTTTTGGCCTGTCGATTGGTTCTTTCCATTTTTTTGGTATGTTATAATTTGGGCACTATGAAAAACAAAATTACTGCATTGGCGTTTATTTCTTTGTTGGCTTTAAGTGCCTGCGGGACAAAGAATTATAAGCCTCAAGATTACATCCTTGAAATGAACTACAAGGATGATTTCCGCATTTTACAACTAACAGACATCCATCTCTCTGATAAGGATGATCAAAAAACACAATTCAAGTTCATGGATTTGCTTTATAAGGACGCGAATAATCCTGATCTTGTCGTGGTCACCGGTGACTTATTCACCTTTGCAAGCAAGAACACTGCGAAGAGCTTATTAAAATATTTTGATGACAAAGGTGTCCCTTGGAGTGTTTGCTTTGGTAACCATGATGAGCAATGTTATTTCTCAGTGGATTGGTTAACCAAAACCCTTTCTGAATATGGCTCAAACTGCTTATTCAAAGACTTACAAGACGATAAAGTTAATGGTAATTGCAACTTTGCGATTAACTTAATGAAAGATGGTAAAGTTCATGATCAATTATTTGTCATGGATAGTAACCGTTATGACTTTAATTTCTCACAATTTGGTTATGACTGCTTCAAACAAGATCAAATTGATTGGTATGAAAGCGTTGTTAAGTACACTACAGAACAAAATGGTGGTGAAACCGTTAATTCCTTAATGTTCTATCACATTCCGTTACCAGAAGTTAATGTCGCTTGGGATGAAGCGAAACAAAATGACAAAGTCATTTATGGTGAAAAAAGAGAAGCTTCTTGTTCCCCAGACCATGACTATGGTTTCTTTAAGAAGATTAAAGAATTAGGCTCCACAAAAGCGATGTTCTTCGGTCACGACCACATCAACAACTTTGAAGTTGACTATCAAGGTGTGAAGTTCTGCTACGGCATTAAATCCACTGACCGTATTTATCACGATAATGATATGCTTGGTTGCCAAACCATCACCATCCATAATGACCATTCATTAACTATTGATAGATACTATCATACATACGCGGAGGTGAAATAATATGAGTAAGAAATTCTCTTTGATTGCTTTAGCAATTATTGCCGTTCTCGGCTCATTAATGGCCTTTGTCGCCTCTAACTTATTCTTTACAGACGTTCCATATTTTGGTCCACATATTATGGATACGGCAATCTTCTTAAGTTTCACCGCTTTATTATTCGGTGCTTACTTTGTAATAGGCGCGATGTATATTGTGCGTTCATATTTAAAGCCAAACATTCGTAAGAAAATGTCTAAGACATACTTAAAGACCACAATGGTTTTAGCGGGTTTAGGCTTTGTTTTTGCTATTCTTGCTGCCGTTATTAACTATAACGGTAACTTCCTTGCATCCGCTCCATTCCCAGGATTCATTATCCTTATGATGGTGATGCACTTATTAGTGTTAGGCGGTTCAATATTTGCTCTCTTAAAACCTATTAAGGTTTTACCAGAAGATACAGAGGAGTTTAAAGTTGGCGCCAAACACGTCTTCTTCACTATGGGCTGGTTCTTATTTATCGCTCTAGCGTTTAACCGTTTCGGTGCATTCTTAACCATGCCAATCTATGTGGAATTAAGAAACTTCTACCAAACAGTCTTCTTCTATTTATTCTTATTAGTGCCAATGGCGATCTTAGTAAAAAAAGTCTTCGACGTCTTTGAACTAAAATTAAATAGATTTATCTACGTGATTATTTTATTCGCTATTAACTTAGTTTTATTCATAGTGGTGGCGATTATTGGTTTAAACGATACAACATTCGTTTCTTCCTTATCACCAGCTATGCCACTTGAAAGATTAGCGGCAAAACCAGTGGAAATCATTATCCACTTTGCGTCACAATTCGGCATTTTACTCGCTTGGTTAATTAGAGAAATTAAAGCGAAGAAGAACGCTTAGGTAAAAGCGAAACCACGAGTACCGCGATAATAATCTTCGCGATATCAAAAGGTATATAAGGCACTACTGCAATAAGTAGTGCTTTTTGTATATTAAGTTTTAAATATAAGGCTAAGAATGTTGCCCCAATTGCGTAGCAAACAATTAAGGAAACTAAACAGGCAATTGCCATACGTAAAAATTGGTTTTTAATTGGTAATTTATTTAGAAAATAAAGTGGAATCACTAAAACCACAAAGGAAATGACAAAACCGAATGTTGGAGTGACCCCTGCGGTAAAGCCTGCATAGACAGGAATTAATAAACCAATGGCAAGATATAAACCAGTCACGATGACTGCGTCAATTACTGAAGCAGAAGTAAGACCGATGATAAAGACCATTAGTAATTGTAAAGAGACTTTGATGTTATCCCCTAACGGGAGAGAGAACATACCAATGACGCATAATAATGCAAGCATTACAGCGTTTCTAGTGATTCTAATAATTTGATTTTTCGTATTCATACCCGATACATTCTACTACTATTTGTAATTAATACACCAAATAAGTTTATTGTTTTTTGATGTTTTGGTATAATTAACTTTGCTATGGCAGTTCGTTATCTTATTCTTAAGCATCTTTCACTTGGATATGGTGTCTTGCTAAAAAGAGAAGCTAGTGACGTGGGTCATGTATTTTTCGCGGACACAAAGTCTACGAAACAAGTATTACTTTCACATCCTAATCTCGCAGTCGCGGAAAACATCACTCTATCCAAATTCGTTTCATTAGGCCTCTATGAAGGTCTCTTTGACAGTGTGACCAAAGGTAAAGCTATGGAATACCTTAATGGCGCGATTAAGGACATGCATTTAAGTGAAAATGAATGTTATGGCACAATCGTTGGAACAAAAGAATATTCTTTTAGAATAGTCGTGGATTCTAATTCCTTTATTAGCCTATCTTGTTCTTGCCCAGTCGGTGGTGCTTGCAAGCACTTATACGCAGTTTTGGTGACGATGAAAAAACTTCTCGATCCAAAGAGTGATAAAGCCATGCCAAATATCGCCACTAACGAGAAGACATTTAAAGATATTTTAGAAAGATATCTTTATTTAAGAGGGGGAGATAACCTTCCACTTGTTAGTAAGCTTTCTTATCAAATTAGAAGTTTTGAACAATGCCAAAAGTTTATTGAAGAATTATTACCTTATTATCAAAGAGGACAATATAAAGCGAGAGTGGTTAATGATATCCTTTCTCCATTATTCTTTAACGCACAAAATGTCGCTAATTTCCAAAAGATCTTAGAGACATCTAGTGACGCGATTAAAACCATGCTCACAGAAGCGGATAATAACTATCAAGTTTTAAGTGATGAACTTGAAAAGAGAAGGGGTGTGACAAGAAAAGCCAACCTCTACGATATCTTATTAGCCCCTAACTGTGATTCTTTAGTGGAACTATTAAAACACGCTGAAGATAACTATTCAGAAGAAAGAATCGCGAGCCAAGTAATGATGGAATATTTAAAGTATCAAGACTTAACAATTGAGCAAATTGCCGGTCTTAAAAACTGCTATATCTTCCAAATGAATCACCGTTATTACATGCAGGATTTATTCTCTTCTCCAGCGAAGAATAGACTAAGTATCTATTTATTACTTTTTGATGAATTACCACTTGATGAGAACAAAATAAAACAAATTCCTTTAGAGTATTTCTTAAAGGTTTCTCCATATAGTAACGATAAGACAAGATATGTCCAAATCGTGCACTCTAATTACAGTAGTGTGAAAGAAGAAGACTATCCATTAGTGAGTGAATTATTGATTGGTGCTTCTTTACAACATGATTATTTAGATGAAAGAACAATCCGTTTAGCGATCGAATTAAGTAAGAAACTTCCTCAAGGTTCATTTATTAGTGAACTAGTGGATAACAATATTAGAAGACCAAAGAAGTCTAGGGTGAGATAAGATGGACGTAATTGAACTATTAAATCATTATCGTTTAGATCAACTATCACAAAGTGATTTAGAGCTTTTCGTCTACTTTGATTATAAGTATGGTGTTGATTATGATGAGAATAACCACCCATTGTTCTTTATTAGATTATTTACTAAAGTAAATAGAATTGATGTTTTAGAATTCGCTTTAGACTATAAAGGCCGAATTAACTACAGCTGTCAAATCTGTCGTGAGAAAGAACCATGCCGTCATTTCTCTATCTTAGTTTCTAAATTATTATCCACTGAACTTGAACAATTAAAAGCGTTGGCCACAAAGTTCGTCTTTGAAATATCTGATGTCGATAGAAGAGAACAACAAAACGCTTTTGATATTGAAATGGGCGAAGTCTTTAAAGAAATTAGAAAAGAAGAAATCGCTAATGCATCCACAAAAGCGAGACTAAAAGTCTATTTAGAAGATACAAGATTCTCCTATAGTGTGAATCTCACAATCGCTAAGGGCAAAGAATATAAAATTGCCTCAATTGATCGCTTCCTTGCTAGATTCGCTAACGAAGAAGAATTTAGATATGGAAAAGACCTTACATTGATGCACGTCCTCTCTTCTTTTGATGAAACAAGCCAAAAAATAATTAAGATTTTAGAAAAATATAATCCTGATTTCTTTATCGATTTATCTAATGAAAAGTCATTAGCCTTCTTTGATGAATTATTAGATGCTTTAAAGGATGATTATCTCTACATCAATAATGAAGTTTATCACGTGAGTAATGAACCAATGGATATCCGTATTAGAGTCAATGATAACTATTCCTTAACTCCAGAAGGTATCGTCAAAGGTTTCATTCCTCTAACAAGAAATTATTATTACTGCAAATCCGCGAACGAAATTAAGCCATTAACGGATAATCGTTACATCAATTATTTAATTGAATCAGCGAGAAGCTATCCTTTAAGCACAGTCCAAAATAACTTTGATAACTTTAAATATTCCTTCTTTGAAAAATATCCAAACTTCTTTGAGGTTGCGGACAAGATTAAGAAAGAATTAGAGGGTACTTCTTTAGTCATTAAAGCTTACTTCGATTATGAAAAAGATAATGTCTATGAAAAGACTAAATACTATAAGAACGAACAAGAAATAGATGTGAGAGAAATAAATAACTTCTATGAAGTTTCTCAAATTAAACACTATCAGGAAATCTTATTATCTTATGGTTTCTTTGATCATGTTTTAAGTGATGGTGGTCAAGTTTGGGATTTCTTAAATAGCACTTTAGAAAACTTACAAAAAGTTGCAGAAGTCTATTTCTCTAAAGATTTAGATTCTAGAAAGACAAGTTCATTTACTTCTCCTAATATCACCATTAAGAAAGATGGCTCAATGTTAGAAGTTCTTGTGGATGGTTCTATTTATAGCGAAGATGAATTAAAAGCCATCTTAATTGGCTTAAAGAGAAAGAAAAAGTTCATCAAGATTGGTGATAACTTCATCAACTTAATGAGTGAAGAAACTAAAGAATTCTATAGTCTCGCTAAAGATTTAGATTTAATTAGTGAGAACTCTTTAAGAAGTAAAAAAGAGTTACCGCTTTATTACGCTTTTAAAGCTTATGGCAAGGATCATAGTTTCTTATCAATGGACAGTTATTTAGATGACGTGTTCAATGAATTAAAGAATTTCTCTGATTCAAATTTAGAGATTGCCAAGATTAATGGTGACCTTAGACCATATCAAGTTGATGGTGTGAAATGGTTATCTGTTTTATATAAATATTCACTAGGTGGTATCCTCGCTGATGACATGGGTTTAGGTAAGACCATTGAAACAATTGCGTTCATTAACACAATTAAGCAAGATAAACCAATTCTTATCGTTTCCCCTAAATCATTAGTATTCAACTGGGTTAGTGAATTTAATAAGTTTGCTAAAGATATCCCAGTCGCGGCGATTATAGGCACTGTCGAAGAACGTAAAAAGATTATTAAGAAAATTAAGAACGATAAGTTTGGTGTTTATTTCATCTCTTATGATTCCTTAAGAAACGAATTTGAAAACTTAACGGATATTACTTTTGATATGTGCATCCTCGATGAAGCGCAGTTCATTAAAAATATGCACGCGAAGAAAACAGGTGCAGTTAAACAAATTAATGCCTTACACACAATCGCCTTAACTGGTACCCCAATTGAAAATAACATTTATGACTTATGGAGCATCTTTGATTTCTTAATGCCTCATTATCTTCTAGATTATGAGGACTTTAAAGATTCCTATGAGCACAATGAAGAATACTATGAAATCGTGAGAGACAAAGTCGCTCCATTCATCTTAAGAAGAAGAAAAGAAGATGTCTTAAAAGACTTACCAGAAAAATTTGAAGTCATTATCACCACAGAAATGAGCCAAGAACAAAGAAAACTTTACGATGCTTTCCGTTTACAAGCCAAAGAACAACTCAAATCATCAGAAGGTGGTTCTAAGATTATGGAAGTCTTATCCATTATCACAAGACTTAGACAAATCTGTGTTGATCCTTCCACATTCGTTGATAACTTTACCGGTGAATCTGGCAAGATTACCGCTTTAAAGGATATTATCAAAGATAAACTCGCTGATGGTCATAGATTCTTAATCTTCTCTCAATTTGTCAGTGCGCTTAATATCGTCAAAGATGAAATTGAAAAGATGGGCATTAAGTACTTCATGATTACTGGTGATACATCCGCGAAAGAAAGACTTAGAATCTGCAATGATTTCAATCAAGATGAAGATTATAAGATTGTCCTTATTTCCTTAAAAGCAGGCGGCACGGGTCTCAATTTAGTGGGCGCTGATGTGGTTGTCCATCTCGATCCATGGTGGAACTATTCCGCGGAAAGCCAAGCCAGTGATAGAGCGCACCGTATTGGTCAAACAAGAACTGTTGAAGTCATTAAGCTTATTGCTGAAAACAGCATTGAAGAAAAGGTCGTTAATTTACAAAACGAAAAGAAAGAACTCGTTGATAAAGTCATCTCTGATAACGATTCTTCCATCAAATCTCTATCTATCAAGGATTTGAAATCAATTCTCAGTATGTAAAAAGAGAAACCGCAACAATAGCGGTCTCTTTTTTGTATATTGTCATATTATAAATGTCCAATTTCTTGTATAAAGAAGGTGAATCATTTCATATATAATCATGGAGGTCAATTATGATTTTAGAAAAATGTGTAATTGGTATTGAATTCGGTTCCACAAACATTAAGGCTGTCATGCTCGATGAAAATCACGAAATCATCGCATCAAATGACTATGCTTGGGAATCAACGTTAAAAAATGGTATTTGGATCTATACATTAGAACAAGCCAAAATCGGTTTAGCGGATTGCTATGCTGGTTTAAAACAAAAATTTGAAACAAAGTATCGTAAACCATTATCCAAGGTTGGTGCGATTGGTATTTCTGGTATGATGCACGGCTATCTTGTTTTTAACAAGAAAGGTGAACAATTAGCGGAATTCCGTACATGGAAGAATACCATCTGCCCAGATGCTCAAGATCAATTATCTGCTTTATTTAACTTTAACGTTCCACAACGTTGGAGTGTTTCCCATATTTATCAAGCGATGTTAAACGGTGAAAAGGAAGTGAAGGATATTGCTTTCGCTACCACATTAGCGGGCTATTTCCATTACTTATTAACCGGTCAAAAAGTCATCGGTGCTAACGACGCTAGTGGTATGTTCCCATTAGATAAGAACACCAAAGACTATGACGCTAACATGGTTGCTAAGTTCAACGAAGTCATCAAAGACAAAGTTGATTGGAGAATCTTAGACATCTTACCAAGATGTATGCTCGCTGGCCAAAACGCTGGTACATTAACTAAAGAAGGTGCCTTATTAATTGACCCATCTGGTGTTTTACAACCAGGCATCCCATTCTGCCCACCAGAAGGTGATATGGGTACAGGTATGATTGCCACTAACTCTGTTAGAGTGGGCTATGGTAACTCTTCCTTGGGCACATCTGGTAACATCACATTAGTTACTGATAAAAATATCGCCATGAATAAAGAAATCGACGTAATCGCTTCTCCAAGCGGTTACCCAGCCGTTCTTGTTCATGCTAATAACTGCACAACTGATATCAATGCTTGGGTTGAATTATTACATCAAGCCATCGTTTTAGCGGGTGGCAGCATCCAACGCGGTGAATTATTCGTGAGATTATTCAATAAATCTCTTGAAGGTGAACCAGATGCTGGTGGTCTCGTTTCCTTTAACTACTTCTCTGGTGAAGCCGCAGTTGGTGTCCAAGAAGGTAGACCATTATTCGTTCGTGAACCAGACGCTAAGATGTCCTTAGCTAACTTCATGAAATCCCATATCTTAGCTGTTCTTGCGGTCTTAAGAATCGGTGTTGATATCTTAAAGAAACAAGGTGTTGAAGTTAATAAGATCTACGGTCATGGTGGTTTCTTCAAAACCCCAGTCGTTGGTGCGAAAGCATTAAGTGCAGCCTTAGATGCGCCTGTTGCGACATTAAGTAGTGCGGGTGAAGGTGGCCCATATGGTGAAGC
>CAMKQK010000025.1:0-14396 GCA_946414915.1 uncultured Caryophanales bacterium | reverse complement strand
CAAACTCCATCTTTGATGTTCAAATTAAGAGACTTCACGCTTATAAGCGTCAACTCTTAAACATCTTCCATGTCATTTACTTATACCAAAGAATGAAGGAAGACCCATCATTTAGAATCTACCCACACACCTATATCTTTGGTGCGAAAGCCGCGCCTAGCTACACATATGCGAAGAAGATTATCGAATTAATCCTCGCAGTCGCAGATGTCATCAATAATGATGAAGAAACTAATAAGTTCCTCAAAGTAGTTTTTATTGAAAACTATGGTGTCACATTAGCCGAACTCATTATTCCTGCAGCTGATGTCAGTGAACAAATTAGTACCGCTGGTAAAGAAGCAAGTGGTACTTCCAATATGAAACTCATGATGAATGGTGCTATCACCTTAGGCACAATGGATGGTGCAAATATTGAAATAGTCCAACGTGGTGGAGAAGAAAATAACGTCATCTTCGGTTTAAGAAGCGAAGAAGTCGAAGCCCATTACGCTAAAGGCGATTACAACCCATGGGATGTTTATAACAATGACCACCGCGTTAAGAGTGTTCTTGATTCCTTATTCAATGGTCCATGGTCTGGCTTCCGTCATGATAAATTCACCATCATCTTTGATGAAATTATGAATAAGCACGATGAATATTTCATCCTCGCTGACTTCGATAGCTATGTTAAAGCCCAAGAAAAGATTCAAGAGCTTTATCAAAATAAACCATTATGGAACAAGATGTGCTTAATGAATATTGCTAACTCTAGCTTCTTTACAAGCGATCGCACAATCAAGAGTTACGCAGAAGAGATTTGGCACTTAGAGAAGGTTAAATAATTATGGCAGTGGATTTAACAAATTTATATCAAAAACAAGCAGAATTAGACGCAAGAATCGCTGATAATCATAACGTCACATATGCTTCCACAAGAAGTAGAAGAATCTTAGCTTTACTCGTAGAGCTTGGTGAATTCGCCAATGCGACTAGATGCTTCAAATATTGGTCCAATAAACCAAGTGAAGCCCAAGATGTCGTCTTAGACGAATATGTTGATGGCTTACATTTCTTCCTCTCTTTAGGCATTGATATTAAAGCGAGTAAGAAACAATATAACTACACAAGACACTCAGAAGATTTAACCGAACAAATCTTAGAAGTCTATCGTTTAGCTTCTGTCTTTTTAAAGAAACAAGATGAAAAGAGCTACATGAGAGCGTTCCAAGCCTTTATAAACATCGTGCCAATCTTAAGAGTGAGATGGTCCACAATTGAAAAGGCCTATTATAAAAAACTCGGTGAAAACTATCACCGTCAAGACACTAACTATTAAAAGTAAGGCTGAACGCAAAAAGTTCAGCTTTTTTAGCGGTTTTCTCTTTTTCTGTCGTCTTATTTGGTGAGAGGAACAAAACTATGAAAAAAACTCCATTATTAATAATCGCTATCTTGTCCGCTTTAGCGTTATCTGCCTGTGCTAACTCTAACTATATTGAATGTAAAGAAATTAGCTTAGGCAATCAAACTTATTATGGAGAGAAAGAAGATGGTAGTTATGAACTAGTTTGCCAATATTGCGCTACTAGTGATTGCTCCTCAGAATATCAAGACCGTGAAGGTTCGTTTGTTAATTTCTTTGTGACGTTAGAAAAAAATGAAAAAGCGCCAACATTTCCAACAGATTTGAGAATTAATTATTCTTCTTATGATGGTTCTCATGGTTATCAACAACTAGAATATGCAAAGACACTTGGCAAGTACCATTCTTACCGTCACTGCTATATCTCAAAAGATGAAAAGAAAATTAAATACAATGAATGCAACTGGGTGCCAATTCATGCTCCACATGATGACGAAGCACAAAACCAGAATGCTTATAGATTTGATTATTACGAAAAGAAGATTGATAGCACCTATAATGCGGGATGTATTATTTACTTTATCGAGACTACTACCTATGAAGATGTTGTCGACGTTAACCCCGAACTTACTTTAAGTTATATAAAACTTTAGATTAAAGAATCAATATCGTTTTCACTATAGACTTCGATACCTTTTTCTTTTAAATATTCCGCAGTCACACCCATACCAGAGATTTCTTTATGTGAGAAGCTACCATCATAAATGATCTTGCTACCACATGAAGGAGATTTCTCTTTGAGAATGACTTTCTTAATTTTCAAAAACAAACAAATATTGAACGCTAATTCAGCACCTTTTAAATAGGCATCAGTGACGTCTTCTCCATCTTGATTAACGACTCTATCACCAATGCGTTCCGCTGGTGTACGAGGAATAGATAAACCACCTTCTACTTCAGGGCAGAAAGGAATGAGTTCATATTTCTCGAGCAAAGCATCAAGCTTACTAGTGAGATTATTACCCCCGTTATACTTCACGTTGTCGCCAACAAGGCAGGCTGAGATTAAAATCTTTTCCATACTTAGTTATTAAAGCATAAATGCTTAGCAATATCTATGTTTTGCTTTACAATAGAGACATGAATAAATCGTTTATTTATTTACTCAACGGACAAGAATACACCGTTAATATCACTTATAAAAGAATCAGAAATATCCATTACCGTTATAAGGATGGAGCTTTTGAAATTAGCTGTCATAGATTAACACCAATGAGTTTAATCAAAAGTGGGTTAGATAAGTTTGCCCCTAAACTCATCAAAAGAAACGCTAAAGAACAAGGCGAAGGCGAGGACTATATCTACTTATTTGGGGAGAAACATCCTTTATCTTTTCCAGGCAGCGTGACTCTATTTAATGAAATAATCACATTTGAAAACAAAGAACAACTTCACAAGAAATTAAGAAAACTCTTTTTAAACTATGTCACTAATCAAACGATTAAATGGGCAAAAGAAATGAATGCGCCTATATATCAAGTGAAAGTTAGAGAGATGCGTTCAAGATATGGCACTAATAATAGGGCGAAGAAAACAATTACTTATGCAATGTCTCTTTTATACTATTCACCAGAAATCATTGATTCAGTTGTTATCCACGAATTAACACACTGTTTTGTTTACGATCACAGCGATAAATTTTATCGCTTATTATATAAATATTGTCCTAACTATGATATCTTTAGAAAGAAACTAATAAAGGCGGTTTTTAAATAATGCTCGAAATCACTTCCAAAAATAATCAAAAGATTAAAGACGCTGCTAGTTTAAAAATGAAGAAAACTAGACAAGAAAAAGGTCTTTTCTTAATGGAAGGAATTAAGAACTTAGACATGGCCTTAAAGTATGGAAAAGTTAAAACCATTTTTACTAGTATTGGCTTACCAAAACTTGGTCAAGATATTGAAACTTACAAAGTAAACGATGAAATCATCAATAAATTAGCGGCCTCTGAAAACCCTGAAGGTGTCGTCTTTGTTTGTGAGAATTTAAAACCTCAAAAAGAGAAGAAAGACTATCATAAAATCCTTTATTTAGACCACATCAATGACCCAGGTAATTTAGGGACAATGATTAGAACCGCAGCGGCTTTTAATTATGACGCGATTATTATGAGCGAAGAAACATGTGATTTATATAACGAAAAAGTCATTGCTGCTTCTAAAGGAAGCATCTTCTTGATTGATTGTTTGTATGATGATATCGCTAATTATGATAAACCAATTATCGTTAGTGTTCTTGATGATGATACTATCCCTTTAAAAGAGGCCAAAGCATTAAAAGATTTCATCCTAGTGATTGGTAATGAATCACATGGTGTATCCGAAGAGATCATTGCTAGAGCTAGTCAAAAAGTGAAAATCGAGATGAGTGATAAAATCGATTCATTAAACGCCGCAATTGCCGCGGGCATTTTAATGAATCACTATAAATAGAGGTAATAATATGGTTGTTAAAATGAAATGCCCACTATGTGGGAACGAAGAATTCTACTATGTTCCTAATCCAATGATGACTGGTAATAGAAATGTCTATACCATCATTCAAGCCGGTGGTTCATTCTCTACTGCTAACCGCTATGTCTGTACTAAATGTGGTTACCTTGTCGAGAAATTTGAAGGTGCTGAACTACAAAAGATTGCCAACAAAATTGGAAAATAACTATGGGTATTGTTTCTAAGGTTTACATCGAAAAATTCGTTTGCCGTTACGATAAAGAAATAGGTGTGCCTTATTATACCTACACCGATTTTAAAGGCTTAAAACAAGAAGCCTATACTTTTAACAATTCCAAAAGAATTGAAATCCATTATTTCTTTTATTATTACGATAACTATCAAGAAGATAAAATCATTCTCTTTTTACCAGGCTTAGGGCCAGGCCATGCTTCTTATTTAAGAGAGATTGATACATTAGCAAAGCTTGGCTATAAAGTCTTAACTCTTGATTACAGAGGATGTGGAGAATCTAAAGGACCTTATCTTGGTTCGCTTAACGCTCCGACAAGAGACACAATTGATTTACTCAATTTACTAAATATAAACGAACAAATCATCCTCATTGGTCATTCCTTAGGGGGATTCACCGCTTTAAAAGTGGCATCACTTAGAAAAGAAATCACCAAAGTGGTGGTCATGTCACCAATTGTGACTATAAGACCAATGATTTTTAACGCCTCTAAAAGTAAATTCATTACGCACTTCATTTTGAAATACGAAAGAAAAGTGGAAAAAGAATATGATAAGATTGATTTACCTAAATATTTAGGTAGTACAGAAGATAGTATCCTATTTATCCAATCCACTGATGACCCAATGGTGCCTTATGAAACTTCTTTAAAAGTTGCAGAAGAAGCTAATAATCCTCACATCCAAACTATTAAGTTCAATAACCGTAAACACAATCCGAACTATACTGAATCAGCGATTTCTTATATGAACGAAGTCTTTGGCGCTTTTACACGTCAGTTAAACGATAAAAAGATTAGTAATG
Organism: uncultured Caryophanales bacterium; assembly: GCA_946414915.1. GTDB lineage: Bacteria > Bacillota_I > Bacilli_A > RFN20 > CAG-826 > RUG14515. Next base: position 9,496 of record CAMKQK010000025.1, on the reverse strand, counting down.
ACGAAGAAAGAATAGCCTATTTTAAGGATGTTTCCATTGACCGATTAACAGAACAAGACGATAAATTATTTGCTCAAATTCAACATTTTATCGATGAATAGGTCATAGAATGGGCTTTTATAATGGCGATTTGCGTATAAAACAAAGCGCTAAGAATGTTTCTAGTAGAAAAAACAAAACAATATTACAAATTACAATATGTAATATGGTTTTTTGTGCTATAATCAATAACGATTTTGTAAGTGAGGCTCTTTATGGAAAATGAAAAATTATTAAATCTAAAGAACGCCGCTCTTAAGGAAGTAGAAGAAGCAAGCAGTGTTGATTCTTTAAATGCTGTGCGTAATACCTACTTATCAAAGAAGAGCGAACTTTCTTCATTAACTTCACAAATCGGTCAATTACCACCAGAAGAAAGAAAAGCTTTTGGTGCAGCTCTTACTGAAGTGAGAGTGGCAATTACTACCGCGATTGAAGAAAAGATGACTTATTTGAAAAATAAGGAATTAAAAGAAAAATTAGAAAAAGAACAAATTGATATCTCTTTACCAGGAACAAATTATGAAGTCGGTGGTAGAAACCCATTCTATGTCATTCGTGATGAAATGATTGATATCTTCTTAGGCATGGGTTTTGAAGTCGCTGATGGTCCAGAAGTGGAAAAAGATTTATACAACTTTGAACTTTTAAATATCCCTAAAGATCACCCAGCTAGAGATATGCAAGACACCTTCTATATTAATGATAGTGAGTTATTAAGAACTCATACTTCCCCAGTTCAAGCCAGAACCATGGAAGCGAAAAAAGGTGCACCAATTAGAATTATCTGCCCAGGCAAAACATACCGTAGAGACGATGATGATGCGACTCACTCACATCAATTCGCTCAAATCGAAGGTTTAGTTATTGATAAGGGTATTAATATCGGTCACTTAAAAGCGACCTTAGAATTATTCGCCAAAAAGATGTTTGGTGAAAAACGTGAAATTAGATTAAGAAGTTCTTACTTCCCATTCACTGAACCAAGTGTTGAAGTTGATATCAGCTGCGCTAACTGTGGTGGTAAAGGCTGCAATATGTGTAAAGGTACAGGCTATATTGAAATCTTAGGTGCTGGTATGGTCCATCCTAACGTCCTTAAGATGAATGGTTATGATCCAGAACAATATAGCGGCTTCGCCTTTGGCGTTGGTATCGAACGTGTCGCGGTCTTAAGATACGGCATTGACGATATCCGTAAAATCTATCAAAACGATGTCAGATTCTTGAAACAATTCAAGAAAATGAGCTAATGGTGGGAGGTCAATAAAGATGTTAGTCAGTTTAAAAAACGTTAATCAATATGTCTCTTTAGAAGGCTTATCACCAGAAGAAATCGCCAAGAAATTAACATTCGCTGGTGTCGAAGTTGAAGAGATTAGACGCTTAGCCAGTGGCACAAATCTCATCATTGGTGAAGTTAAAGAATGTGTCGCTCACCCAAACAGTGACCATCTCCATGTCTTACAAGTTAATCTTGGTGAAAAGTATGGAACAACACAAATTGTGTGTGGTGCCCCTAACGCACGTGCGGGTTTAAAAGTTATTGTTGCGCGTGTAGGCGCTAAGCTCCCAGAAATCGAAATCAAAAAAGGCGTTATCCGTGGTGAAGAAAGTAACGGCATGTGCTGTAGCTTACTCGAACTCGGTGTCGACGCTAAATATTTAAGCGATTATCAAAAAGCCGGTATCGAAGAATTACCAGCCGATGCTCCTGTTGGTGAAGAAAATGTCTTAGGTTACTTAGGCTTAGACGATGTGGTCTTAAACTTAAACGTTTTAGCCAATCGTCCAGACTTATTAAGCATTTTCAACGTTGCCCGTGAACTCGGTGCTTTATTTGAAAGAAAAGTCACTTTACCAACTGTTAAAACAAAAGAAGATTTCCAAACTAAATTAGTAGTGGGATCTAAAACCAATAGATGTACACAATTCGCTGGTAAAGAAATTAGAAATATTGTCACAAAACCATCCCCAGCGTGGATGAGCCAATACCTCATGGCAATGGGTGTTCGTAGCATTAACAATATCGTTGATATTGGTAACTATGTCATGCTCATGACTGGTCAACCATTACATATGTATGATGCCGATAAGCTTCCAAAAGCGGAACTATACGCTCAAGATGACTATGAAGGTGACTTTGTCGCTCTTGATGAAAAGACCTATAAAATCATCAAAGGCGATATCGTCATTTGCTCCGATAATAAGCCAATGTGTTTAGGTGGTGTGATGGGTTCCTTAGCGTGCGCTGTTGATGAAAACACTAAGAACATTTATATTGAAGCCGCTTCATTTGATGGCGCTTCTATCCGTCATACATCTAACCGTTTAGGTTTAGTGAGCGAATCTTCTCAAAGATTCGTGAAAGGCACAAATCACTTCCAAAGTGCCTTTGTCTTAGACTACGCTGCTTCCTTAATTAACGAATTATGCGACGCTAAAGAAAATAGCAACTCTGTTAACTATTTAAACGAAAAACCAAACGCAGAAAAGATTAAAACTTCCATTAAGAAGATTAACGACCGTTTAGGTACAGAATTCAGCAAAGAACAAATCGTTAATGTCTTAACAAGACTCAACTTCGGTTTAGACTTTGTGAACGATAACGAATTCTTAGTCACCGTTCCTGAATATCGTTTAGACGTCACTTGCGACGCTGACTTAAGCGAAGAAGTTATCCGTTTATTAGGTTTAGAAAACGTGAAGAGCATCTTACCGTGCTTAGACACTAAAGTTGGTATGTTAACTGTGAGACAAAAACGCTTACAAAACATCCGTTCATTCTTACTCTCTCAAGGTTTAGATGAATGTGTGACCTATTCTTTAGTTTCTAAGAAGAGAAAAGATGAATTCTCTTTATTAAATAAAGAAGAACACTATGTGATCTTGAATCCATTAACCGATGAAAGAGAAGTGTTCAGAACCCATATCTTAGGTTCCTTATTAAGCGCGGCTAGCTATAACGTGGCTAGACAAAATAAAAACTTAGCCTTATTTGAAACTGCAAATATGATTAGCAAAGTTTCAAGAAGTGAACACTTAGCTATCGTCTTAGTTGGTCAAGATATTAGACAGGGTCTTTTAAGAAAAGAAAACTATACATTCTTCCATATGAAAGGCTTAGTGGAAGGTTTATTCACTGTCTTAGGCATTGAACCAACCCGTTATAGATTCGACCGTTTCGTTGATGAAGGCGATGAACTCCATCCAGGCAAAGCCGCTTCCGTCATTTTCCAAAACAAGAAGATCGGTGTTTTAGGTGAACTTCATCCAAACCAAATCGAAAAGTTCGATTTAGGTAAAACAAACGCTGTCGTTTTAGAAATGGATCTTGAAGCTTTACTCGAAGCCAAAGTCAGTGAAACAAAGATGGCTCAAATCTCCAGATTCCCAAGTGTCTCTAGAGACTTAGCCTTTGTGCTTGACGCTAATATTGCCGCTGGTGATATCACAAGAGCGGTGAAGAAAGTCGGTGGCTCTTACGTTGTCGGCTGTGAAGTCTTCGATATCTATCAAGGTACAGGCATTGCTGAAGGTAAGAAGTCCATGGCTATCTCTGTCACATATCGTAAAGATGAAGGCACATTAACCGAAAAAGAAGTTAATGATGCTGAAGAAAAGATTAAGTTCGAATTATCTCGTAACTTCAAAGCGGAGATTCGTGGTTAATGAAATTAAATAGAGCGATTTTACCAGATAGCAAAGCGGAAACTTTTGAAGAAGAAGTCGATTTTTCAAAGTACCCATTTGATGAGAATCACGTAAAAAGAATTGATTCTTGTTCTGTCAAAGTAACCGCCACTGAATTTGGTGATGTCCTGCAATGTCAAATATCTGGTAAAGCCAGTGTCATTGCTTCTTGCTCATACACTCTTGAAGATGTACCAATGGAAGTAAAGTTCCGTGATTCATTCTATTTTAGTGATGATAGTGAGGCAGAAAGCGAAGATTGCTACTATGAACCAGGTGTGGAAATTGATTTAGATCCATATATCCTCGCTCTCATCTTAGCGGAAGTACCACACACCATTACCAAAAAGGGTGCGGAATTACCAAAAAGTGGTGAAGGTTACCGTGTGATGAGTGAGGAAGAATTGCTCAAAGAAAAAAGCACCAAGAAAAACAACGCATTTGATATCTTAGATTCGATTGAATTTGACGAAGATAAGTAATATAACTTCTAGAAGAAGTTAAAGTATAAATCCCATCCCAAAAATGGGATTTTTTCTTTATCTTGATATTTCTTTAAATATGTGTTGCAATTGTTAATTCACCGTGAAATAATATAGGTACCAGTGGTAATACAGTGGGAGAAAGTGGGAAATAATGTATTTCGGAAGTTTTGCTCATAATCTTGACGAAAAAGGCCGTTTAATGATACCTCGCAAAATGCGTGAGGAATTAGGTTATAAGGTCTACATTATGAAGGGATTTGAAGGTTCCCTCTCTTTATACAATGAAGAAAGATACCAAAAACTTGTCGAAGAATTCTCTAGACTCTCATTCAACCAATCGAAGGTTCGTGACTATTTACGTCTCCAATTCGCTTCAACTTACGAAATGGAAGTCGATAAATTAGGCAGAGTCCAAATTCCAACCGCTCTACTTACCAAATACAACATCTCTAAAGAAGTTCTCGTTCTCGGTATCGGCGATCACATCGAAGTATGGGATAAAGCTAAATACGAAGAATACGAAAACGGCATTAAAGATGAATTCGAAAGCATTGCTGAAAACATCGATGCTAAGAAGGAATAGGGTATGGCCGAACATATCCCCGTCCTTCTAAATGAAACAATCCAAGGACTAAACATCAACCCATCTGGCACATACGTCGACCTCACTGTCGGAAGAGGTGGCCATAGTAGTGAAATATTGGCTCGCTTAAAAGACGGTCGTCTCATCTGTGTTGACCAAGACGAGGAAGCAATCGTCGCTTCCACCGCCAGACTTAGTAAAATTTCAAACAATTTTGAAATGGTGAGAGCTAATTTCTCTGAATTAGAAACAATTCTCGCTAATCTAGGTATTCAAGAAGTTGATGGCATCCTCATGGATCTCGGTGTCTCTTCTCCACAATTTGATAAAGGAGAAAGAGGATTCTCTTATAAAGAAGACGCTCGACTTGATATGCGTATGGATCAAAGACAAGAACTTACCGCATATCAAATCATTAATACTTATGCTTTAGAAGATTTAACAAAAATCTTTCAAATATACGGAGAAGAGAAATATTCTTACTCCATCGCTAAAAACATCATTAAAGCTCGTGAGGCTAAACCAATCGAAACAACATTAGAGTTAGTGGAGATCATTAAAAGAAGTAAGCCAATGAAAGAGCTGAAGAAAGTGGGTCATCCCGCTAAACAAGTATTCCAAGCATTAAGAATCGCAGTCAACGATGAACTTAATGTCCTTGAAAAGGCATTAACAGCCGCCTTAAAACATTTAAAACCAGGTGGAAGATTAGCCGTTATCACCTTCCACAGTGGTGAAGATAGAATAGTGAAAAACTATTTCAAAGAAGCGGCAATTAGCGAAGGTAACCGTATCGACGGTCCAATGCTAGAAAAAGAAAAAGAATTCGACCTTATTAATCGTAAACCGATTGTCGCTAGTGAAAGTGAACTAGAAATGAATCACAGAAGCGCTAGTGCCAAGCTCAGGATTATTGCAAGGAAAGAAAGGAGGCAACAATCATGGTTATGAAAGACAAATTAGTCAAATTCAATCACAAGGGTTTATATTACCAATTCAGAAAATTAGGTTTTATCTTCCTCGCTGTTATTTCTATTGGAACGATTGTTGCTGTTCCAACCTACATAACAATGCGTGAAATCGCTTCACAAGCCCAACACGCTGAGGCCGAAGAACCCGAGTTATTAGAAGAAGATAGTGTTGATCTATCCTCTTATTAATAAAAATTTCTCCTTATTTGTCCATTTCCCCATGGACTGAAGTCGTAGTGAATCCTATGACTTCTTTTTCATCTTTAGTCGTTTTTCAGTACATAATTAGTAAAAAGTAAGTTAAATAATATCGCAAAAGTAACTTTCTTAACTAATATATAGTTAATTTATTGTAATCAGAAAAAAACTTATTTAGAATATAGTAAAGTTGGACTTTTATTATGGATAAACCTATTGCCGCAATTGAGCTTGGAAGCAAGAAATTAAAATTAGTGGTCGGTTATGAAATCGACGGACAAGTATATGTTTTATATACCTTAACAAAACCTTATGGGTTCTGTATTGAAGGTGGAAACTTTGTGGATGCGAATAAAGTCGCAGAAACAATCAAAAGCATCCGTGAATTCACTGACCCAAGCGCTAAGTTGAAACTTAACATTAGTGACGTTTTACTTTGCTTACCTCCATATGGTTTAGGCATTTATCAAACTAGACAAGTCACAACCGTTGTTACTGAAGATAGTAAAATCAGTAACCTTGATATTAAAAATATCTACGCTTTAATTAGAAATAGTGCATATCCACTTAATGATAAGGCTTTAGTCGATGTCGTTCCTGAAAGTTTCACACTTGATCATGGACGTATCTTCGCTCGCCCTCCTATGGGTGAATCGTCAAGCACATTAACCGTGAGTGCGAAAGTACAAACACTTCCAAGCGTGCTCGTCGATAATTATCAAACAGTGCTCGCTAATGGGGGAATGGTTTCTAAAAGAAACGTTATCTCAAGTTTAGCCGCTACTGAATTAGTCTGTTCTTATCCAAATATGCCATCCAGTTTCATCCTCGTGGATATCGGTAGTAACATCACAACCGTTTCCTTCGTCGGTAATGGGGCATTATATGGCTCAACATTCTTTGAATGGGGTGGTGACAACATCACTGAACGCATTATTGAAAAATTCAATATCAATGAAGCGGATGCAGAAAAATATAAGATCATGTATGGTATTGATTACCGTGAAATGAACTTCAAAGCCCCAATCTGCACAACTGATGATGGTTCAGGACATGATGTTCACCATTATAATGATGAACTTAATACCATTATTAAAAGCGAACTTGATATCTTCGTTGAACAACTTAACGATTCCATCAATGAAATCGTCGCTCAACATGATAAATCATACCGTAGCTTCCCAATGATGCTCGTTGGTGGAGGCGCGGAATTAAATGGCTTGGTCCAATATATAACACCTAAGGTGATGAGTGAAACCGTCGAAGTGGTTAAACCTAAGACATTAGGCGCTCGTAATGCGACATTCACCAACTGCTTAGGCGCGATTCTTACTTATAGTAAGTATCCAAACTTAAATGATGAATCACATCCTCGTGTCGGTGTCTTAAGCCGGAATCCTACTAATAAATAAAGGAGAGAATAGATATGCAAAATTATGATTTAGATAATTTCGAACCTGCTGCTAAGATCGTTGTTATCGGTGTTGGTGGAGCGGGTAATAACGCTGTTAACAGAATGATCGATGAAGAAATCGCTAACGTTGATTTCTGGGTCGCTAATACTGATAAACAGGCTTTAAGCACAAGTAAATCTCTCCATCGTTTAATCTTAGGCCAAGAAATCACTGGTGGCTTAGGCGCTGGTGGTGAACCAGAAATCGGTGAAAAAGCTGCTGAAGCTAGCGCTGAAGATATCCGTGAAATCGTTAAAGACGCAAACATGGTCTTCGTAGCCGCTGGTATGGGCGGTGGCACAGGTACAGGTGCTGCTCCTGTGGTCGCCCGTATTGCTCGTGATGCTGGTGCATTAGTTATTGCTATTGTCACTCGTCCATTCACCTTTGAAGGTAAAAAGAGAGTGGTTAACTCCATTGCTGGCTTAAATAAACTCAAAGAAAACGTCGATGCCATCATCGTCGTTAGTAACGATAAACTCTTAATGACTTCTGGTAATTCCGCCATTAGTTCCGCATTCAATGAATCTGATAAAGTTTTGGCCCAATCAGTGAAAACTGTGGTCAACTTAATTCTTTTACCAGCCGTTATCAACCTTGACTTTGCTGATGTCCGTAATACTCTTAAAGACGCCGGCGTGTCCATGATTGGCTTTGGTGTTGGTTCTGGTCAAAATAGAGCTAAAGACGCCGCTAACGCTGCGCTTAACTGTCCTTTATTAGAAACATCAATTACTGGTGCGAGAAGAGCGATTGTCGCGGTTACCTGTGGTCCTAACGTTTCCTTATTCGACGCGCAAGACACTGTTAACCTATTAATTAACGCTTCTGGTCATGATGTTGACGTCAAATTCGGTGTTGCTATTAATGACCAACTTAACGATGAAATCTTAGTGAGCGTTATCGCTAGTGACTTTGAAGAAGACTTTGATTTTGCAAAAACTTCTTCTTATCAAGCGCCAGCTCGTCCACAAGAAACAACTGTGTTTAATACTCTTACTAAAGAAGAGGAAGAACCAAAAGAAAACCCAGAAGAAGATATGGACACCAATTCCATTCTTCCAGACTTCTTACAAAACTAATGAAATTAAGAACTGTTGCATCCTTACTCATTGCGCTAGCATTGACCGCTTGTGGTGGTCATTCTAGTTCTTTAAGTAGCGAAGTTAGTACTTCAAGTAGTGATTCAACTAGTTCTTTTTCTTCTACCTCAAGTGAATCGACTACATCAGCTGAATCATCATCATCTACTACAAGTAGTAGTGTTATACCAACTCATGAAGCCTATGATGGTTATTATCATGACATCACTTCCTGGAGTAACGGGGAAGATTTAAAACAAAAACTCTACGATGTTTCTCATAAAACATATCGTCCTTTAAACTATACCGCTCCTAATTATCAAACAAACATCAATGCTGACCATACATATCTAGACTTTGAATATCTAGATGTCATTTATAGCGAAAAAGACGTTTATAAGAGCGAAAGTAACAAGGGCTGGCAAAGAGAACACGCTTTCTGTGCTTCTTTAATGTGCGGTTCTTTAACGGCTAATGCAGTTAAAAGAGTGGGTCGTGCGACTGACTTCCATAATTTAATTGCCGCGGATGCTTCCGCTAACTCTTCTAGAGGTAATAAAAACTATGGTGTTGCAGATAAAACCCACGCTAATTATCAAAACCGCACAACTGATCAAGGAAGAGATGGTTATAGCTTTGATCCAGTCAACTTTGAACCAGGTGATAACGATAAAGGTAGAGTGGCTCGTGCCATATTTTATATGGCAATGATGTACAAAAATGATGAAGTCGATCAAATCAACGGCATCACCATGAAAGGTTTACGTGTTGTGGAAGATCCAGTTACTTATGTCCAAGGTGAAAATGGGGCGTTTGCCATTGGTAACTTATCAACACTCCTTGAATGGAATAAAAACTATCCAGTCGATTATTTAGAGATGCAACACAACATCTCTGTTTATAAAGATATTAACGATATCGATGGCTACGCTCAAGGTAACCGTAATCCATTCGTTGATTATCCACATTTAGTTGATTATGTCTTTGGTGA
>CAMKQK010000024.1:0-14666 GCA_946414915.1 uncultured Caryophanales bacterium | reverse complement strand
CTCATTCCAGCCTTCTATCTCGTCATTACCTCAGTTATTGATATCTTTAAGGCCTATAAGGATCCTGAAGAAGCAAAAGAAAGCGCCACAAATAATAATGGTGGTGCGCCAGTTAATCTTTCTGATGCTGATAAAAAGAGATTAAAAGAACAACTCTTAGAAGAAATGATTAGCAAAAAGAAGGGAGACAATAATGAAAAGAAATAAACAACGCTATTTTGCCTTAGTTGTCATCTTTGGTATAGTCCTATCTTTGATGATTGTCTTCTTAGGCTTCGTCTTAATTGGTAACATCTTTGGTGATAATAGAGTCTTAGAAAACATTATTAACGCTTCCGTGATTGTTTTCACTGCGATTTACGCGATCATCTTTGCCTTCTATATCAATAGTCGTTTAACTATTACATCTATTCAAAACGATAACGAATATAACTTAGGTGAAAGAAATACCTTTAATAACTTATATGCTTTCCAAAGACAAGTTGAATACCGTCATAGGATTAACAATAGATTCTTTAAGAAGTCACAACATATTATTGCGTTTACCTTCTCTTCTATGACCGTTACTCAAAACGTTAATAGAAATAGAGAAATCTATGCCTTAAATTCCCATTTAGCGGCGTTCTTAGACGAATTATATACAAAGATTAACTGTAAGAAGAACTACATTGTTAGTGCTTTCTCTCGTGGTGTTTTCTTAATTTACTTACAAAGACAAAACGAACAAGTCATTCAAAACATTTGTGAAATCTTAACTAAAGAAATCTATGCTTTCGGTGAAGAAAACTGCCGTCATACCTGGGTGCAACCATTCTTTGGCGTGACCGTGATGAATAGTGAGGAAACATTAACTCACCAAATTGAAAACGCTTTACTAGCGAGAGATCATTCAGAAAAGAACTTTGAAACAATTACTTATTATCAACCTAACTTCCGTAAGAGCGTTTCCGCTTCTGAAGTTGATGAATTATATGAAGCCTTAGAAAAGAAAGAATTCGTGGTTTTCTATCAACCTAAGTTTGATTTAAATAATAAGCAGTTCATTTCTAGTGAAGCTTTAATTAGATGGAACAGTAAAAAGTACGGCTTATTAGCGCCTACGAAGTTCTTAGCGAAAGCGGAATCCATTGGTCTTATTCACGATATTGATATCTACGTTTTAAGACAAGTTTGTGAAGACCTTAACGATTTAATCAGAAGAGGTAGAAGAACTCTTCCAGTCTCCGTTAACTTCTCATTATTCGAATTCTATAGTGCGAACTTCTTAGACAAGATTATGTCCATCTTGGAAGAATTCCAAATTCCTCCACATTTAATTGAAATTGAAATTACTGAAGCGACATCCCAAGCTAACCAATTCTTATCCATCTCCATTATTAAGAAACTTAAAGAACAAGGTATTCGAGTTTTAATGGATGACTTTGGTATTGGTTATTCTAACGTTGGTAACTTAAGAAAGATTCCATTCGACGTTGTTAAGATCGATAAATCATTTATTGATGGTATCGTGACTGACACAAAAGCGAGAGAAATCGTTAAGTTCTTAATCGGTTTATGTAAGATTAACGGCATGGAAGTTGTCGCTGAAGGTGTTGACAATAAAGAACAAGTAGAAATCTTAAGAAAGGCCAAATGTGATACCATTCAAGGTTTCTATTATTCACAAGCTTTGGAAAAGAAAGCTTTTGAAAACTTCTTAGTTAACAACCCATTTGAAAAGAAGGAGGGAGTTAAATAATGATTATGATCGTCGGTTCTCGACATGATGACATCCTTTATTTCGAAAGCGTCATCACGAACAAGAGAGAAGAAACAGTCTTAGGCAAATTCAAAGTGACGATTGGTACCATCTTTAATCAATCCGTCCTTTTAGTGGACCAAATGAAAACTAACTACCTCAGTAGTGCTTTAACTTTATATTTAATCGAGAAATACTTTGTTATTCTCGTTATCAACGTGGGTAGATGTATTGCCTACACAAAAGATATCAAACCATTAGAAATCGCTATTTCAAAACAAGTCATTCTTGGCGATGTTGACCAAGTTAAAGAAGATAACGTTAAATATGGTCAAATCCCAGGCTTTGAACAAGTCTTTGAAAGTGAAGATGATGTCATTAGCTATATTAGTTCCGCTTTTGAAAAGAGAACTTATAGTGTTTATAAAAACTGTAATTATGTTTCCACAAGTGTGGACTATCATAACGCTAACCAAGTCAAAAACATGGTGGAATTCGGCCGTGTCTTTGGCTTTGATAACCACGTGGTCTTTGATAACAACACAGGTGGTATTGCTTTAGGCTGTAGCTTATCTAAAGTCCCATTTGTTTCTGTCAAAGTCGTGGAACGCTATATGGATAATGATAATAATATCAATACTTACCTTAAGGCGATGAAGGAATACGTTAATATCGGTAAGGCAATTGTCACCTGTATTGGTGATATTGGCCGTAACGAGATTATCTAGAAGGGAGAATATATGGCTCACAAAGTTAAACAAGCAAATTCAATTAAGCGCTTCTTCCATTTCTTTACTATTTTCCCAATTATTTATTTCTTTGTTTTAACAGTCTCAATGACGATTCTTTCATATGCCTTTGCAAGAACCCGTAACTACACCTTATTATGGGTCATTATCGGTGTCGGTAGTGTGCTTATCGGTTTATACATTTGGTACTTAATCTATATCACATCTCGCTTAAATATCGTTTTTATTGATGGTTTATATAACACCACAGTGCAAAACTTTGACACTATTTCTCGTAATCAAAATCGTTTCTTTGAATATCCAAATAAAGGCTACGCTGAAATCAATGCTTTAAACCGACGCGTGGAGAATGTCAAAAGAGAATTAGTGGGCGCAACATTAATTCCAACAACCGTTGATTTCTCTGATATTGAATTTGATTATTGGAATAAAGAAAAGCGCTTAGTGAAACATGAAAGTTTCCTTAAAGAGTTACCAAATATTATCTTCAAATCCCAAAACTACCGTAACACTCTTATTGAAATCTATTATGGTTTAACTGATGAAGATTTAACCATAAAAGACGTTGATTATATTACTGGTGTTTTAAGCCGTCATTTCAGTAGCTATCCTAACTACTTCTTCGTTCTTCCAGAAGATCGTAAGAGTATTTGGTTATACATCCCGCGTATTGACTCTTTAAGTAAACTTAAGGAACAAATCGATATGTGCATTAAAGAATGTAGTATCGCTAGACGTTTAGCCGAAGGTATTACACCTTTAAGCGCACACTTCAGTGTGGTCTGTTACCCATATAGTGATGTGCACGAATTAGTGCCTGACCTTAGATACGCTAGACGTCAAAACTTAGACATCTATTTCTATTTACCAAATCGACTCGCGACAGTAAAAAATAGTGCGATTTCTAGAAACTCACAAAACCTTAACCAAATGACTAAAATGCTCATGCCATTACTTAATATGGATATGGGTCTAAAATCTGTGAAAGAAAACGCTAAAACAATTGAATCGGTCTTAAAGAGTGTTTCCACATATTTCTCAATCGATTACTCTGGCATTATTGGTTACGACGATAGCAAAAACCGCTACCGTGTCGTCTATCGTGCTAATGAAGGTAACGATACATTAATCGATATCAAAGGCTTCGTTGAAAGAGAATTCATTGAAACAATGGACAAAATCAGAGACGAAGATAATTCCCATTACTTCTCTAGAAGAGAGCACGCTAATAGTGCGTTAGGAAGACATTTAGACCGTATTGGTGTGGAAAGTGGCTTCTATTATGTCGTAAGAGAAGATAACTTCCCAATCGGTGTGATTTACTTCTTTAATAAAGCTCGAACATTCATTATGGACTCTTATATCCAAGAATCCTTAATTGTTTTATGTAATAAGATTGCTTCTTACATCTTAAGCAAACGTCGTGACTTAGAAGTCGAAAGCTCATATAACGAAATCGATTCATTATTAAAACTATCTGACTTCTCTACTTACCGTGTTTCTTTAGAAGACTACACTCTTTTAAGAGCGAGCTCCACGATGAAGAACTTAATCCCACAACTTAATATTGGAGAGAAGTGCTATAAGACATTATATGGTTTAGATGCTCCATGCGCGGACTGCCCACTTAAGACAGGTGTTAAGAAAGCCATGCAAATTGGTAAAGATAACTTTGAAACATCATTAGTTCTTTCTGAACATAACAACTCTTCATATCAAGTTATGGCGGTCAAGAACTTATATACCCATAAATCACAACATAGATATAACCAAGACTTGGTTATTAATAGTTTCCACTCATTAGTGGAGAACTTAACCGACTTATATGAAGTCGCTGGTAAAGGCTACTTATTACTTTTAAGAATTGATAACATTGATGAATTAATCGAAGAACATGGTTCTGAAGGTTACTTAAGCTTAATGAGAGACTTTATAAGACGCTTAAAGAAACTCCATAACGGTTATGAAAATATCTATTACTTCACTAACCAATTCTTAGCCCTTCTTTATCCAGAGTTTGGTCAAACAGACATCTTAGATGAATGTGAAAAGATCTATCGTATCGCTCAAGGTGGGGACAGCAGTGTTGACTATAAGATCAAGATTACTTTCTTACCAGTCTCCTATCCTCGTGTTTATCCAAACGCTGCTTCTTTAATTAAACAAGCAGATAACTTTGCCATGAGAGGTAGATACGCCGTTAATAAAGACTATATTTACTTTGACGAAAGTAACTACACCAGAAGTGCGGATAGAGAACAATTCTTATTATCCGTTATTCAAAAAGCCTTTATGGATAAGACATTCGAAGTTAATCTTCAACCAATGGTCAATCCAGTGGATAAACAAATCTTCGGTGCCGAATTACTCTTACGTATTACTGATGAATACCGTAATACCGCCTTTAGAACTGATGAATTAGTGAATGTCGCAGCGAAATATAACCAAATTGGTATTATTTCCCATGCCTTACTTGATTATATTGGTTCCTTATATAGTGAATATGGTGCTTCATTCTTCTCCTCTTTAGGATTCAAACGAATGGCGCTTAATACTGACTATTCTTTCTTTACAGATAAGAACTTTAGAAAAGAAACAAGGAAGTTCTTAGACGACTTTAAATTACCAAAAGGCTTTATCGCTTTTGAAATTCCTGAAAGTGACGCAGCGACACATATCGATGAATTTAGAGAAATCGCCAAGATGACTAGAGAACTTAACATCGTCTTAGTGTGTGACCAATATACCGGTCGTCACATCTCCTTAGAAGTCTTAAAAGATATCGGCTTTAATGAAATTAAGATCTCTCGTAACCTTGTCTTACACATCGATAGTGATAACAACCGTTACGCTAACTTAAAACAACTATTATACTTAATCCGTAATATGGGCATGAAAGCCTCTGTCGTTGGTGTTGAAAACATCGACCAATACTTACTCATTAAACAAGTTGATGAATCCGCATTACAACAAGGCTTCTATCATTATCGTCCATTAGAAAAACAAGCTTTAATTGATGCCTTAAGAGGCGCTAATAGACGTCGAAACGAAGAAGATAACTAACCAATTAAGAAGTCTTCTTCAACGTATTTATATTTGCCTTGATTATCAAAGCTCATTTTTGTGCCGGTTAATTGAATAAAGGTAATTGGACCAAGTCGACCAATAAACATCAAAATAATAATGATGATTTTTGAGCCCACCGCTAAATGAGGGGTCACACCAGTAGAAACACCGACAGTACCAAAAGCGGAGAATACTTCATACGCTAAGGCACTAGCCTTTGTGCTTTGTAATCCTAATGCCTTCACATCCATCGCGCCTTCAAAAGCGTAAACGGAAACGAAACAAATAAAGATAACCACAACCCCTAAAATAACTAAGGACATGGCTTTAACAATGGATTCATTAGAATATCTTCTATGGAAAGAAGAAACTTTTCTACCTGTTAAGTAAGAAACCATCGCTAACACGATGATATATAAAGTCGTGGTCTTCACGCCACCAGCGGTACCTAATGGGTTACCACCGAAGAACATTAAGAAGCAAGAGAAGACCTTGTTTAAAACACTTAATTTATCTTGGTCAACTGTGGCAAAGCCCGCAGTTCTACAAGTGACAGATTGGAACAATGCATCAAATGGATCACGGAAATGTTGGCCAATAAAGAAAACAATAAAGCCCACAGTGATTAATAAACCAGTCATCATTAAGGAAATCTTAGTGAACACTCTTAAACGTTTGAAATTACGTTTAGCGAAGATATCCATAACCACTAAGAAGGAAATACCACCTGCAACGATTAAGAACATGATGTATGAGCATAAGTAGTAATAGGCCCAGTTTGGTAATGAATCGATGAAACCACCGTTACCTCTAATCAGAGAAGCGCTACCAAATAAATCGAATCCAGCGTTGTTATAGCTAGATACAGAAGTGAATAAGGAAGCCCATAAACCGTGTGGTATATCTTCAGAGAACTGTAAGAATACAGGTAAACCAAGAAGGAAACCTAATAACTCAAAACTGAAAGAGATCAAGATAATCTTTCTTACGAAACCGACAACTTCCACCATATCGTCACTATTAACCATCGCGGATAAGAAGAGACGATCTTTGAATTGGAGCTTGCCGCTAAATAAAGTAATAACGAATGTTAAGAACGTAATAAATCCAAGACCACCAATTTGAATAAGCAACATTAAAATTAATTGGCCCACAAATGTTAATTCTTGACCAACACCGTTATGAAAACTATTTAAACCAGTCACACAAGTGGCAGATGTCGCTAAGAATAAGCAGTCCAAATAATTACCAAAGTCATTCGCTGTTCTAGAGAATGGGAACATTAAAAGAACAGAACCTAAGGCGATAATCACCAAAAAGGAAAGAATAACTAGTAAGTACGGATTCAAACGTTTCTTATTGTTCATACCGATAGGTATACGCCTTTTAGAAAAAAATAGCAAGCATTAACACTTGCTATTATTTTTTAGGCTGTTGGCCAAGTTCGATTGGCTTTGAACCACTCAGTATCCTTTAAGATAACGGAATTATTACTACCTGTTACTATGTAATTGATGCCATCATCACAGTGCACTTTGATGTTTCCGTTCATTGATTTATAGCCTTTGTCATCATCTGCGACAACAGTGGTGACATAAACTTTATCAGTCCATTTAGCAATACGATTAACCGCTAATTGGGCTGGGAACATATTATCAGGATTCTTTGTATATTCATCGCTACCAGCACAGCAGCAGATACAAACTGTTTTAGGTTTAATAACGCTTAATAATGTATCCGTATTTGCGGTATAGCTACCATGGTGACCACCTTTGAATAATTCAACTTGTGGTAGGTTATTAAGTTCCACTAAGGAAGCTTCGCCTTTTTCTTCTAAGTCACCAGTGAATAAATAGTGGTTATCGCCTTGAATGAACATGGCGCATACTGAGTAATCATTTTCATCACTAGATTTCTCTCTGTAGAACTTTTGATCAAGGATTTCCATAGTGATACCAGCAGCGATTTCATATGTCTTTTTAGCACCATTAGTTCCTGCGATACAATCAGCAGCGGTGTAATGATGAGCAATATCACCAGATGTCACTTTTGCATCTCTTTGTTCACAATATTTTGTGTATAAAGCTTTGCCAACGTTATTGGATTGAGCAAAGTCAATTAAGGTATCAATCTTATATCTATCAAAGATGCCAGGATTAGTGTTTGTACTAGTAAATCCTTCAATATGGTCTTGATGTGCGTGGGTCGCAATAACATATTCAAGAACACCATCTTCGCAATATGTATCAACGAATGAGGCAATGGTGGAAGCACTAGATTGTCTACTACCAGCATCAATTAAGATATCAGCGCTACCGGCTTTGATAAAGGTGCTATCACCGGTGTATTTATTTCCTAATTCTAAGAAGTTAATATCAATAGATTCTAATTTTGTGACTCTCACTTTTCTTTCAAGAGAACCAGAGTATTTTTGGAAATCAAGTTTATAGTTAACGGTAAATGTGGCTTCTGCTTCAGTGGTAATGGCATCAACTTTAGCGTCCCCTAAATAGTAAGTAGTGACGACTCTTTCTGTCACATCTTTACCGTTATACATCGCTTTTGTACCTCTTTCTTTGTAGGTTGAATTCAAAGCGATGCTTGTTTCTTTAGGGCCGATTAAAGTAAAACTCACATTTGGACGAGCATTACGGAAAGCAAAAAATCCTGCTGCAGCAAGTGCGACTAGAACAATAAAAACGATAATAGCAACAAGGAATCCCTTTGGATTCTTTTTAGCCATCTTTTTACCTTGCTTTAAAAGTTTGTTTGTTGTTGATTTCTTTGCCATAAAACTACCCTCGATTTAATTTTATTATAAAAATAAAATAGATTAAAGAGTGCGCTCACTATTTTTATCTCAAATAATCAGTGAATTTTTATTGAATCAATCTAAAAAGATTGAAATTATTTTACATGCATATTACACTAAAGAAGAATTTTAGGAGGCATATAATATGGGCTTAATAAAAGCTTTTGCCGGAGCACTTAGCTCCACTCTTGCTGACCAATGGAAAGAGTATTTCTATTGCGAAGCTTTACCAGTTGATGTCTTAGTTGAAAAGGGACAAAAAAGAGTCAACGGAAAAAGATCGTCTAATACCAAAGGTAGTGAAAACATCATTTCTAATGGTTCTATAATCGTTGTCGCCGATGGCCAATGTATGATTATTGTTGACCAAGGTAAGGTTGTGGAATTCGCTGCCGAACCAGGTGCATACAAATTTGATTCCAAAACAGAATCATCTATCTTTGCTGGTTCATTCGGTGAAAGAATCATTGGTTTCTTCAAAACCATTGGTAGACGTTTCACATTCGGTGGTGACACAGGTAGTGACCAAAGAGTTTATTACTTCAACACCAAAGAATTAGTGGACAATAAGTTTGGTACACCAAACCCAGTGCCATTTAGAATTGTTGATAACAATGTTGGTCTTGACGTTGACGTTTCCGTCCGTTGTAACGGTGTCTTCTCCTACAAGATCACAAACCCAATCCTCTTCTATCAAAATGTCTGTGGTAACATCACACAAGCATATACAAGAAGTCAATTAGATGGTCAATTAAAGACAGAATTCATTTCTGCTTTACAACCAGCATTTGGTCGTTTATCTGAATTACAATTAAGACCAAACCAAATCATGACTCACTTAACTGATTTGGAAAATGCGATGAATTCCGCTCTTGATGAAAAATGGAACTCCTTACGTGGTATTGAAGTTATTTCCATTGCTTTAGGTTCTGTTACTCTTCCAAAAGAAGACGAAGACCTCATCAAAGAATTACAAAGAAAGAATGTTTACGCGAGAAACGCTGCTATGGCGGGTGCAACTTTAGTTGAAGCACAAGCCGAAGCTATGAAAAACGCTGCTAGCAATGCTAACGGTGCTGCTATGGGCTTCTATGGTTTAAATATGGCTGCCAATGCTGGTGGTATGAACGCTCAAGGTTTCTACCAAATGGGCGAACAACAAAAACAACAACAAGCGCAAGCGCAAGCACAACAACAAACTGCTGGTGCATGGACATGCCCACAATGTGGTGCGCAAGCCACTGGTAAATTCTGCCCAGAATGTGGCACAAAGAAACCAGAAGCTGATGGTTGGATTTGCCCACAATGTGGTACAAAAGCGACAGGTAAGTTCTGTCCAGAATGTGGTACCAAGAGACCAGAAGGCGATAAGAAAATCAAATGTAATAAATGTGGTTGGGAACCAAAACCAGGTGAAAAAGCACCTAAGTTCTGTCCAGAATGTGGTGACCCAATTAACGATTTAGACGAAGTTAAATAGTGTATGGCAAATAAAGAATTAGAATGCCCTTGTTGTGGTGGTACTCTGCACTTTGATAGCCACACTCAAGATATCGTCTGTCCATTTTGTGATTCACATTTTTCATTAGACGATTTAAAAGCCTACACTGATAATTTAGCAAGTGATAAAGAAGAAGATACCGCTTGGGATGAATCAAGAGTTCAAGAATACACCGACAAAGAAATGAAGGGTATGAAGATCTACTCTTGTGAATCTTGTGGTGGTGAACTCATCGTTGATGAAACATCCTCTTCTACTTGCTGCCCTTATTGTGGTAACAATATCCTTGTTTCTAAACAACTTTCAGGCGATTTAAAGCCAAATCTTGTTATTCCATTTAAGAATGATAAAGATAACGTTTTAAGTAGTTTAAAATCATTCTTCAAGAAAAAACCATTATTACCAGGTTCATTCTCTAAAGATAATGTCGTTGAAGAAGTGAAACCTTTATATGTGCCATTCTGGCTCTTCGACGCTAGTGTGGCGGGTAGAGTGAGATTCAAAGGTGAAAGAACTCATCGCTGGTCTGATTCTAACTACGATTATAAGGAAACAAAATACTATTCTCTTGTGAGAGATGGTGGTATCGCCTTTGATCACGTCCCAGTTGATGGTAGTAAAAAGATGGAAGACAAATTAATGGAATCCATCGAACCATATGATTTCTCTGAAGCAGTGGAATTTAACGCTGGCTACTTAGCGGGTTACGCTGCGGATAGATATGACGTCAGTAAAGATGAAACATTCAATAGAGCAACCACACGTTTCCGTGAAGGTACAATCCAAGCTTTTAGGAGCGATATTCATGGTTACGATAACGTCTCTTATAGTGATTCATCCATTCAATTAAGCGACACAAACGCGCAATACGCTTTATATCCTGTTTGGATCTTAAATACCAAGTGGAAAGAGAAATCTTACCGCTTTGCGGTAAATGGCCAAACCGGTAAAGTCGCTGGTGACTTACCAGTCTCTAAAGCCAAAGTGATGATGTTCTGGAGTATCTTCTTCGTCATCTTCGCCTTAATCGGCTTAGGTATCGGTGCGATTATTGAAAACTTAATTCCTGGCTTAATCGTCGGTGCGATTATGGGTATAATCTTCTCTTCTATCATCCTCTTTGGTATGAGTAGAAAGAATAAGAATGTGAAGTTCCAATATGGTGCTTCCCCATATGTCAGAAGTGGCTCATATCATATCGACTTTAGAAGAGATATCTTCTTATATAGCAAGGTCACTAAAACCGCTAGAGCGTCTTCAAGTAGCTCTAGACGTTAATAATTAAAATTATTAAAAAGATAGCCAATCGGCTATCTTTTTTGTTTTGCTTGATTTGGTTTATTCCGCTAATTCTTTGTACATGATGTCATGGACATAATTACATAACTCAGTAGCGTTCATCGTGGAGTAATCTTCATAATATAAGACTTGCACACATTTCATTTCAACGCGAGAGGCTCTTGGGAATCTCTTGTGGATTGTTGGAGTACCTTTCATGGTTAAGATGACGATAGGGCATTTGGTCTTAATTGCAATCGCGAACGCACCGTTATGGAATTCACCTAAGACAACGTGTTCTTCTTGACGACTACCTTCTGGATAGATACCAACACTAGAAGCGCCAGAAGAGATTAATTCCGCGGCTTTTTTGAATTGTTCGAGTGATTGAAGCTTATCGCTTCTATCGACTGGCATATAGCAGTTTCTACGCATAAAGCGCTTTGCTAATGGAATCTTCATATTGTCTTCCTTAGTAACGAAGGCTAAATCACGTTTTCTTAAAACTTGTGAAACAAGCATTGAGTCGAATTTAGATTTATGATTACCAATCATTAAGAAGCAATCATTAGGAATCTTTTCTAAACCAATTTTTGTTAATTTGATATGCGCATGGTTATTAATATAGCTAATACCTGAGTTAAGTAAGAATCTCGCAAATTTGGATGGCTTTGTATAGACCTTCTTTTTAGAACACATCACTCTACCAGCGATATCAAAGAAGATCCACGCTAAAGCGAGACCTGCAAAATAACCCGCGATGAACATCACGACTGGACGATAAAAGTCATACCATTGGTGCACTGGCCAAAATGTAAATGCACTTGTAAGAGAAAGTATCGCTGCAACCGCAACGCAAATGATTGAAACTAGCATGCTTTTATTCTTCTCTTGCTGGTGGGACTAATTTAATAGCCTTTGGACAAACTTCCACAGTGAAGTTGTTGCCTTTGATCATTTCGCCATCAACACAGACATCGAATTCTTGAGGAGCAACCATTTTGATTTGTTTAGCTTGTCTATAAACAATTTTCTTTCTTGGTTTGTCTAAGTGTTTACCTTTGGTATAGGTACCAATAATCATACCTAAACCTAAGAATGTCATAGTCTTTAAAACACAGACATCGATTAAACCATCGGTATTATCGCTCTTTGGAGCGCACTTGAATTGACCACCAACCCATTGACCTTGGGCTAATGTGGCTAATAATAGTTGTTTTTCGTTGAGTTTTTCACCATCGGCGAAAACTTCAATATCATTGAAACGACCATGTTTCATAGCGTCGTTTTTTAAAGCGTAATCGTATGGGTTTGTGCCTTCTTTAACTTTCTTTGGGAAACCGTGTTCCTTATAGTAGTTGCCTCTAGCACCAACAATGGCGTCGAAACCAAAGTTGATAACGTTAATGGAATACCAAGGTTCTTTTAAACCTTCGCCTTCAATTTTGGTTAAGTCAATATCAATGGCCTTGCCATTAATTAATGGCTTGAATGAGCGGTAGGCATCAATGTTTTCATTGGTGACACCATATGATTTAACAAAGTCATTGCCTGTACCAATTGGTAAGATAGCGAGTTCAGCGTTTTTAGCACCCACTAAACCGTTAGCGATTTCATGAACTGTACCGTCACCGCCACAAGCATAGACTCTGACTGTGTCTTTATTATTCTTTTTAAAATAGGATTTGAGGAAAGGAATAACTTTACGTGGTCCTTCTGTTTTGTAAATCTCAAAATCTAATCCTTCGAAGTTCTTCTTAATAACTTCTTCAAATTCAGCGCCGTCTTTTCCCTTACCTGCGCTTGGATTAAAAATGATTAAATGTTTCATTATTATGTCCTTCTTTCAACAAAAACAAATATACCACATACAAAAAGATATATAAAAAGAATTTTTTATCACTGAAAAAATGACATTTAACAAATTCGCAATATTGTTTACAATAATAGAGTGTATGAAAAAGTTGAATAAATCTTTACTATTACTAACATTATCCTCACTCTTACTCACTGCTTGTAGCTGGGAGAAAAAGTCTTTTTGTTTAGAAACATCGACTTCTCCAGATTTTGTTAGTGGTAAGTGTGCGGTTGCTTCTCCAACTGATATTAATCAAACAATTTATGTCTACTGCTCGGAAATGACTGAAGACAAATCTAACTTCCTCATTTCTTGGAATGATGTTATTTACCTTAAGTATTTCTCATTCAGTGGTGGACTTGAAGGTAAGAAAGTAGATTCAGCGATTTATATCGCTAAAAACACCTTAAAAGTGGAATTCCATGGTTTATGTAGAGATGAGAAGGCCACAGGTGGCTACTTCAAAGTCAGTAACTTAGCGTTCACTGGTCATACTGAAAAAACTAAAGATGCGACTTTATACGCCTATATCGCTATTAGTACTGAGCTCGGGGATATCGATAAACCCGCTGATTACACTTTCTAATTATGAAAAACTTATACGAATCAGCAAAAGCTGCTTTAAATAATCATCAAGTGATCGCTTTTCCTACGGAAACAGTTTTTGGTTTAGGCGTTTATTATGATGATGAAGAGGCTTATCATCTTTTAAATACCATTAAAAGAAGAAGAGAAGATAAACCATACACCTTAATGCTTTCTGATATCGAAGATATCACTAAGTACGCTTATATTAAGGAAAGTGAATTAAAAGCTTTAAGTAAATTCATTCCTGGTCCAATCACTTTATTACTTAAGTGTAAGGATAATGTTCCTGGTTATGTGACGCATAACACAGGAGTAATAGGGGTGAGAGTGCCGGAAAATAAAGAAGCCTTAGAACTTCTTAAATATTTAGAGAAACCATTACTTGTTCCTTCCGCGAATCGCGCTGATCAAAAACCAGCGATGAATGATGAAGAAGTAAAAGCAATCTTCAACGATGAAGTAGCGATTATTATTCCAGGTAAATCAGTCGGGGGACTTCCTTCCACAATTATTGATTTAACCGGAGAAGAAATAAAACTAATAAGACAAGGTCCTATTAGTCTAGAGGATATTAAAAAAGCCCTTTAAAGGCTTTTCTTTTAATCTGAGAAATCTTTATCTTCTACAATGTAGAAGTGATAACCTGGATATTTGTTATTTAAGTTATCTTGAATTTGCTTAATTAACTTTGGTGCATCTGAATCTTTAAAGTCCACGATGACGTCGAATGAAATAGTTTTACTTTCTTGGTCACAGTAGAAACCATGAATTTGTTTAATGTTTTCATGCTCCAAAACTTCTTTTTGGATTTCATTTCTAATGTCATTAATGATTGGGTCACTGTTATTAGTGGCGTAAATACCCACCGTCATAATAATGCCAAATTTTTCATAGACCTGCGCGGATATCTTTCTCGTTAAAGGATGAATATCTTTCGCGGTCATATCATCACTGACTTCGATATGGATAGAACCAATGCCTCTATCTGGGCCATAGTTATTAACGATTAAATCGTAAGCACCTTTAACTTCAGGATTTTGACACACTAAGTGTTTAATAGCCTCGCTTGTTTCCTT
>CAMKQK010000023.1:0-15665 GCA_946414915.1 uncultured Caryophanales bacterium | reverse complement strand
CTACCTGGGGTTTGAAGAAGAAGTTCAATTTGTTCATCATCTTCTAAACCTAAATCGATTAAATCGTCATCGATAAGACCTTCAACACCGTGTTGAGAGCCATAGATGTGGCCGATTAAATCTGGGTGTCTCTTCGCTTCCTTGATGGCGCCATATAAAGAAGTGTTAATGACACTTGTTGGGCCACCGGATTGAATGTAGACCATGTTTTTCATAAATGTAAATTCTCCTTTGTTTATATAAATAAAGATTTAGCAATTAAATGATTTCAATGTGGAGGTGTTTTAAAACATCAAAAGACTTCTCTTGCATCTCTAAATCAAATGAAGATGTCGCATTACGCACCACTTTGATTTTGGTATATGGAGAGGCTGACGCTTTAGCGACGATGGCGTTAGAGAAGACACAGATATCACTCACTAAACCAACAAGATAAATCTCATCATAGTTTTTACTAGCGATATAATCGCCTAACTCTTTGCTACCAAAGCCTGGTTTATAAAAGACCTTAGCATCCCCTAATAGAACGTTGATCTCTGGATATAACTGCCAACCATCACTGCCTTTAAAACAATGTGGGACAGGTAAATTCTTACCTTCGACAGTATTGAGATAATCTTCATCATGCGTATCATAAGTAAAAACAACTTCGTCACCTTTATTACGGAACTCTTTAATTAGTTCAGCGATGTTATGAGATATTAACTCCGCGCCTTTAAATCCGAGAGCCCCATCTACGAAATCGTTTTGATAATCCACAACCACTAATAATCTATTCATAGTTAAATCCTTTCTTTCTTGCTAAATATACCATATTTTGTATTTTAAAAATACACAAAAGCATATAAACAAATAAGATTTTATTGTGATTTATGTAAAAATAACGGCAATAGTTAAAAAGCGTTACAATATGAACAGCACAAGTTTATGCAAAAAGATTACAAAATTGCCTTTATTGATATCGATTGGACAATATTAAATCATCATGATGGTCATGCTTTTGATATGCCTTCTATTGAAGCGATTAAAAAGGCACAAGAACAAGGGTTATTAGTCTATATATGCACTGCGAGAACATATGCTTCCGCTAAGATGACTGGCATATTTGAATATATAAAACCAGATGGAATAATCTGCAATAACGGCAACATCGTTTTTGTAAATGATACATTATTAGAAGCTAAGACTATTCCAGAAGAGATAGTTAAGAAGGTATTAAAAGCGGCTAATCGCCATCATGTCGTATTACAATTTGCCGGAATTACTGATAGATATTTTACGAGCAAAATAAATCAATATGTTAAGAACTATTTCTCCATCTATTATGAAGGCGAAATCGAAGTTAGAAAAAACGCCACTAAAGATGTCAGCGAGATTTTAGCGTTCATCCCTGAGAAATATGATGAAAAGCTCATTAAAGAGCTACCTACTGAGGTGAACTACTATCGTTACGACACATATGGAGTCAATATCTCTTACGTTCAGAACACAAAAGGCGACGCAGTTAAAAAGGTTTTAGAACACTTAAACATTAATAAAGAAAATGCCCTAGCCATCGGCGATAGCGAAGACGACATTTCAATGTTTGAAAGCGTCGGAACTTCTATTGCAATGGGCAATGCTAAAACCGATTTAGTCAAAGAAAAAGCAACAATAGTTACTGAGACCATTGATGATCATGGAGTGAGCACTATTATTGCTAATCTTGTTTTAAATAACTAAACGATTGTAGGTTTATTATCCTTTGACCGCACCTGCCGTCACACCTTCGACGTAGTAGTTTTGAAGTGCCATGAATAATGTGACAATTGGAATACCAACAATCACACATCCGGCGGCGAACTGGGTAAACATCGAAGCGTCGGCTTGTTTACCAAACATAATGGAATATAAACCAACAGAAACTGTCCACATCGCTGGAGAACCTTGACCAATAATAACCTTGGCAAAGATGAAGTCCATCCATGGGCCAGTGAATGACATTAAGGCTGTATAAATGATGATTGGTTTAGATAATGGAAGAATAATCTTCCAGAAGATCTTAAAGTTGGTACAACCATCAAGTTTTGCGGATTCCACTAATGAGGTTGGAATGACGTCAAAGAAGCCTTTTGCGATTTGATAGCCCATACCCGCACCAGCGGAATAAGCTAGAATCAAACCAACGAGGTTTAACCAAGCGGTATCGGAAGAAGTATTACCTGCTAAACCGATGGCTTTTAATAAGAAGTAAATAGCAATCATGGACATGAATCCTGGGAATAAACCGATGATCATTGTTAAGTTCATGAATGCTTTACGTAGTTTAAATCTTAACTTGGACATACAGTACGCCACGGAAAGAATTAAGAACGTCGAGAAGACACAGTCAAACACCGCTACAATAAGAGTGTTGAGCATCCATCTTAAGAAGGCATAATCAACACCATAATAAGTCGCAGTAAAGAGTGTCTTAAAGTTTTCTATACCAAATGACTTTGGTACGAAATCAGGGGAAACGATACCAACGTCACCTCTAAATGCGGATAAGACAATCCAAATGATTGGGATAATCCAAATAAGAGCGAGGATGGTTAGAATGATATAGGAACCAACAAGAGAGGCTGCTTCTCTTCTTGATTGACTGGCATACTTTTTCTTTTGTTTTATCATTGGAAAGTATCCTCCTCTTTATAAGCTTTAGAACGACGATAGGTGATCAATGTAATTGTGGAGGTGAATAAGAAGGTCAAAATACCGATGACCGCACCTGTATTATAATCACCATTATCGATGGTTAATTTATATAACCATGTGACGAGTAAGTCTGTTTCACCAGCGCGATAAGCATTACCCATCGCGTCAGTAACAGTAGGTCCACCACCTGATAATAAGAAGATGGTGTTAAATGAGTTGATGTTACCGATAAAGCTAGAGATTAAATATGGGGTGGTAATGAAGAAGATGTATGGCATCGTAATCTTAAAGAACATCTTAATCTTACTAGTGCCATCCACTCTCGCGGCCTCATATAAATCACTAGGAATATTCATCAAAATACCACTAGTCATTAACATGGTATATGGAACACCAATCCACATGTTGATAAGAATAATCATGACCTTAGCTAATAAAACGTTATTTCCTGACGTTGCTAAGCCAAGGAAAGAAATCGATTGATTAATCAATCCCCAAGATTTAAGGAGACTGTTTACTGGGCCTTCTGCGGAAAGTAAGAAACGAACCGCAAGGAGGGAAATAAATTGTGGAATGGCAATCGTTAATACGAACATTGTTCGATATGCTTTTTTACCTTTTAAGCCTTTCTTATTAATCAATAAGGCTAAGATAATTCCACCAAAATAGCAGGTGAATGTTGCGAAGATTGCCCAAATAACTGTCCAACCTAAGACAGGGAAAAACCTTGCATTAATTTCTCTACCTAGAGTACCTTCTCCGGTAAAAATAGATGCAAAATTTTGGAAACCGCTCCAATGGAACAACGGAGTTCCCTCAGCGCTCATGTCTAGATCGTTATAAGTTGTAAAGGCAATACAAATCATGAAAATCGTTGGTAAGAGCGTAAAGATGATGGCCGCCATTAAAGTTGGCGAAATCATCAAAACGTGGAATCTACCATCGATTAAGGCTTGTAAATCTTGTTTGAATGTGGAAGGCTTACGACCTTCTTTAACGTCGACATCAGCGGCTACAGAGCTATTAACAGCACTATTCCAGATGATGACGTAAAGAATAATTAAGCCAATGGTCACTAAACCAAATAAGAGCATTAGCTGGGAACTAGAAGCAGGTTCAATATCACCCGTGAGAGGATTATAACCACCTTTAGAACCTTTTAAAACAAGATTTGCTAACGCTTTATAGCCCAATGGGACTTGGACGTTATTAGGACCAGTAACTGTTGGACAGCCAACGAATAAAGCGATTAAACCAACTTGTAATAACAAATAGATTAGACCTTTAATAATCTGGCCACGGTATAAATTACCCGCACCAAAGATAAGGTGAGATAATTTTGTACCGATACTACCTTCAACAAATCTTTTAACAAGTCTTATACAACCATTCTTAATGCCTCTACCAAGATTAACAAAGAATCCTGGTAATGTTTTGGTGAAGAAATTTGGAATTGATTTCGTGAAGAAATTAACAAATCCTTTGCCGAAGCGCACGAAAAAGGAAGAATCTTTAATTTTGATTTCTTGTGGTGAGCTATCTGACATTTTCTTTCTCCTTTCTTTTAATTAAATAGATTTAATTGAAGGTTAACTTGCTTTTGTGCTTGTATCGCCTGGCAAAACTTCAGGAATGACGAGTTTGTCAACAGTACCATTACCCCATTTCCAAACGTATTCAATGGTGAAGAGGACTTCTCTGACTTTACGAATTGTATCGTCACCTTCGGTCTTGTCGTCGATGATGATTAAGTTCTTATAGAGATCTGGTGCACCACTTTGATAATAATAGTTATTTAATGTAGCGGTAACGAATGGTTGCGGAATACCATATTTCGCCATTTCTGTTTGCGCTTTTGCTAATTGATAAGCATTTGGATCGATATCCGCTTTAATGCTTTCAATATATTCCATTGAGCCTTTATAGGCTGGAACGTTCATCGCTTCTTTGAAAGACCTATTTTGCATATCTTTGCTTGATAAATAAGCAATGAGTTTTTGTTCGGCTTCATATTTGCTCTTGTCACTTGCACCGTTAATAACGAAGCACTTGCAGTCGGCAAATGTGCCACCTCTCATGACGGTGTTAGCTGGAATTGTTGTTTCAGCAACGTTATCAGCAGTTAATGTGAAGGTTGGGATAAGAGCCATACCAACATTTTCTTTACCAATCGCGGAAACAACAGCGTTATAGTGCCATGCACCACCGACTACTGCTAAAGCAGTATGGGTTTGCATCATTGTGGCGTAACCAGAGTCATTTGGCCATTCTAATGTGCCATTAACAAAGGCTTGTTGCGCCCATCTTGTGACGGCGACAGTGTCATCACCTTGGCAGTAGCAATTAGCTTTATTTAAGCCTTCGTATAACTTAAGTGTTGTGGAGTTATCACTGGCTTTTCTGGCTAAGAGTGTGAATGAGAAGTTGAAACCATCTGTACCTGCTAAAGTACAACCATGGATATCACCTTTCTTAGATGTATCTGTTTCTCTTAACGCTAAAGCAGCTTCTTGTAAGCCTTCAAATGTCTTAGCTTGTTCTTCTGTCACGTATTGTTTGTTATACATTAAGAAGAGAGCTTGAGAAATATAAGGGACACCGAAAACATATTTTTCATCACCGCCACCATCAACAGTGGAACGGATGACATCTTTATATTCATCTGGGTTGTCCTCATCAATTTGTTTTAAGAGGTCTTTGTCAATAATGCCTCTAATTAATGTTCTTTGCGCTAATTTACCGATGTTATCGTGAGCAACAGTAATAATATCACCACATGCTGTATTATCAGCAATCATGCTACCGGCGATTGTACCAGCATCAGAGGCAACAACTTTAACATCGAAGCCAAAATCAGAGTTATTAGCGAGGTATTCTTTAACAGCCTTGTTATAGAATTCTACGGATTCGTTACCGACCCATAAACTAATTTCGCCACCACTCTTTTTGCCGCCACCAAAACAGCTGGCTAAGCCAATGGTGACACCAAGAGTTGCAACAGCAACTAATAATTTTCTACCTTTCATATGAACCTCCTTTTTATTGTTCATTAATGGGTTTAAAACTGTTTTTATCTATTATTTTTGTGAAAGAGACATAATCGCGTAATGTCCGATAAGATTTCTGTGAAATCAATACGATAATGAGGTTAATTGTTGAAACGATTAATAAGGCCACTATTTCTGATAAATAGAAGAGTGGTAAAGCGGTTTCCACGACGAGGATAAACAAGAATCTAACGAGTACTTGCCACCACTTGGCTTTGACTTCTTTGCTACTTATTAAAGATGTAATAGCGACGAATCGACCAATGGTTGCTCTTCTTTTATTCACTAATGGAATAATTAAGAATAGGACAAGTTCACTACTACCCGCTGCAAGCATTAATAAGCCATAATACGTTGCTTTATAAGATAAGTAGCGGCTTTGGTATGTGCCATTATTCTTTAATGCGGCTTCATAAGCATTCTTGACTTCGTCAGAAATACTTTCTTTGTTTAAAACTACATAATTATGATTAAAATGTGGATCTTCAGCGTTATCTTCCATGTAGGCTTGATAAGACGCGTTTACGTAAGAAGCATACTTTTCGTCATCATCATATAGTTTGTAGCCATAATCTGTTTCTAATTTAGTCGTATCAATAATTGTGACGACTTCTTCTCTTAAACGATGATATTCATGAGAAATCGGTGTGGACATTTCAAGTTGGAAAACACCAAAGGAAAGAAGGAAGAGTAAGAAAATATCCACAAGAGCGCTTAAAAAGCGAGCGAGAAAACGTGGTTTACTGTTATAAACCTTATTCTCTTCTTGTGTGGTTTCTTGCGTTTCTTCCGCCACGACTGGTTGTTCAACTTGCAATTGTTCTTCCATTATTTCTACCTATTAGCAGATTCTGAAATCGTTCTTTGGTTCCCAGACTTCAATATCTTCACCGTTAAGAGCGAAGTGGATTTCGTTTCCTGGGGCCACTTCCATACCATTTGGTAGGATTAATAAGATTTCTTCTTCTCCGACTTTGGCTAAAGCGTATTTGATATAGCCATAATCTAAGATCTTATCAACGATGGCTTTAATGCCAGATTCACCGACAACGGCTTTCGCACGTTCAAAGACATATCTATATGTCTTCTTATAGCATTCGTTTCCATCAACAGAGTTGATTTTGAAACCATTACCAACGTTATCGTGAATGCGTTCTTCGTTGATGACATAGTAGAATTCCACTTCGGTACGAGAAATATCTTTCTTGACGAATGTACCAGAAATACTTTCTTTTTCTTTGAGTGGTTCCACTTGTAAGTTTTCGCCGATAAGTTTGACTTTATCTAATAAGATATCAAAGCTATATTCTTGACCCGCTTTAACATCTTTTTCGACAAGGGCGAATAAGAAGTGATCTTTATAAGAGAGGTGCGCTAAGTGTTGTTCGCCAACTTCTTCCACTTTCGCTACTTTAAGCTTAAGGCTATTGCCTTTAACAAAGGCGTGTGGAGGTACTTCTAAAGATAAGGTCTTTTGACCAGCGATTTCATCTAACACCGCTGGTGGTAAAGCAATCTTGCCGTTTAATAACGATAAGTCGTTACCGTTAACTTCAGCGTCGACAAAGTTATATTCAGGAATATCTTGAATTAATGTCACTTCGGTTTCTTTATCGAAGAGATGGATCTTATCTGGACGAATGACTAAATTGATAATGTCATCAAATTGCACAGGTGTATCTTGTGTTGTTTTGATGATGATGGATTTACCTTCATCCTTCATGGTGAATTCTTCGTTTTCCCCACCTAAATTACCATAGATAATTGTTTCATTACCGAGTTGTTCAACAGCGGTCACACGGCATTTCAAACCTGTTTCTTCTTTGCTAATCAAGATGTGATCAGGTCTAATACCTAAGATAGCGGGTTTTTCACCTGTTAAATAATAACTATGAACTTTAGCGAAGTCCTGATATGGTAAAGCAATCTTGCTACCATCTGGGAAAGCGACTTGGACGTTATCTTTCTCTCTTAAGAGAGTAACGTCAAAGAAGTTCATTTGTGGGGTGCCGATAAAGCCTGCGACAAACTTATTATAAGGTTTATTATATAAGTTCATTGGGGTATCGATTTGTTGGACATAACCTAACTTCATAACCACGATTCTGGTACCCATTGTCATCGCTTCCACTTGGTCGTGAGTGACGTAAATAAAGGTGGTTTGTAACTTCTTATGAAGTTTGGTGATTTCGGTTCTCATTTGCGCTCTTAGTTTGGCGTCAAGGTTACTAAGAGGTTCGTCGAGTAAGAAGACTTTTGGGTCTCTGACGATAGCTCTACCTAAAGCGACACGTTGTCTTTGTCCACCAGACATCGCTTTTGGTTTACGATCCAGATAATCGGTAATATCTAGGATTCGAGCGGCTTCAAGAACTTTTTCTTTGATTTGATCTTCAGGAACATGTCTGTTTCTTAGACCAAACGCCATGTTTTCATATACAGTCATGTGCGGATAAAGCGCATAGTTTTGGAAAACCATCGCGATATCTCTATCTTTTGGTTCCATGTCATTGACAAGAGTGTCACCAATAAATAGATCACCGGAAGTAATTTTCTCTAAGCCTGCGATCATACGCAAAGTTGTAGATTTGCCACATCCTGATGGACCGACGAAAACGATGAATTCTTTATCTTTGATATCGATACAGAAATCGTTAACGGCTTTGTGACCATTATCATACACCTTGTATATATGATTCAATTTTAGTTCAGCCATAGAATTCCTCCTTCTACTAAAATTTTTACCATTTTATTTTTATTCCGCATCTCTCTAAATGGACGATGAGAGTATTAGCCCCATCGGTGTTGACACCGATACGGTATAATTCTTTTCCTCCTTTAAAGAAGATGTAAAAACCTTCTTGGGTTTCAATACGACTAACATCAGTTAGAAGTATTTTCTTTTTACTTAAAAACTTATGAATAATTAGCTCTTTATTTGTCTCATCTAGCGATAAATAGTTAACACCTTCAAAAAGTAAGACAATTAAAGACAAAATGACGAAAATAGCGCAGAAGATTATTAAAATAATCTTAAGGGCAAGATTATCCACGAGAAAGGCCACTAGGACGATAATAATCGCCGCGAAAGCAATAACGCCACTTAAAAAGATGATGAGGCCTTTTGATGGATATGTTCTTATTTCGTCATTATTTTCCATAAATTAAATTTTCTTTAAAATAACTGATTCATTACTGGCTAATGTAATGCTGTTATTAGCGATACTTGCAGTTGAATCAAGCTTGCTAGAAAGCACTAGTTCGTAATTGCCAGATAAGTTAAATGAAGCACCATCAACAGCATGAATGAAGTAATATGTTTCATTATTAGCGGTCACTGTATAAGAAACATTCTTGCCGCTTGTAGTGATGCTAGAAATACGAGCATTGACTTCATCTCTTGTATTAACTGAGAAGAGTTTACTTGTCTTTCTAAAGGCTAATAATTCTTTATAGAAGTTAAAGACGTTAGCGTTCTTAGCTTTTAACTCATAGTCCATATCGTTGATATAGTCACCGGACTTATAAGAGTTTTCATCATACTTAGTAGCACCGTCTTTTTCATAGTTCTTACTACGTAAGAAGTCTTCACCTTCTTGCATGAAAGTGACACCGAATGTGCTCATGACAATAGCGTCCGCTTGAGTATTTAAATCAGTTAAATTACGACCTTTAGTGGTTTGGGCTAAATGGTCATAAAGTGTGTAGTTATCATGGCAGCTCACATAGTTAATAACTTGGCTTGGGCTAATCGCACTTGCGCCCGCAGTGAACATACCTTTAATACCAGAGGTGATTTCTTCACCAGCGGCTCCACCTTGGATCCAACCTGTACCAGGAGCGTTATCGCCTTTAATGCCGTTTCTAATGCGGTCATTGAAAGCACCGACTAAGACATTATCACCAGCGAAGAATGATTGAGATAATGAACCTTGCACGGTTTTTTGATGGGAAAGATTGTCCGCTTTAGTGCTGCCTTCAAGAGGTGTATCTCCACCAGTCCAAGGTTCGCCATAGACCATAATGTCTTTATATGCTTTAGCGTTGTCTTTATAGACATCAATCATCGTTTGATTATCTAATAGACCCATTAAGTCAAAACGATAACCGCTTAAATGATATTCATTGGTCCAGAATAAGGTGGACTCACGAATGAATTTATTACCCATATAACGTTCAGAGGCAAATTCATTACCACAGCCCGAACCATTGCTTGGTGAACCAGAAACAGATGTTCTGTAATAGTAATTTGGGACGATTCTCTGGAAATTAGAATTATCAAAGTCAGAGGTATGGTTATAAACAACGTCCATATTGACGCCGATGCCTTCTTTATGAAGGGCCATGACCATTTGTTTGAATTCTTTGACACGTACCGCACCATCGCTTGGGTTAGTAGAATAACTACCTTCTAAAACATTGTAGTTAAGTGGATCATAACCCCAGTTATAGTTAGTGGCGCTCATGGCTTTATTATCTAAAGATTCATCCACACTAGAGTAATCATAGAATGGTTGAATTTGGACATGTGTAATACCTAATTCTTTTAAGTGGGCTAAGCCTGTAGAAACGATAACACCATCTTTTGTATATGATGTATTTTGTTCTGTTAAGCCAAGGAATCTACCTCTATTAGCTTCAGAAACACCACTATTTGGATTAATTGTCATGTCTCTTACATGGATTTCATAGATGATGGCTTCAGCGCCATAACTATGTTCGCCAAAGCTTGGTCTAGCATCAGTATTCCAACCAGAGACTTCTTGATTAATCTTAGTGAAATTAACGACCATACCACGTCTACCGTTTAAACCCGCTGATTTAGCGTATGGGTCAACTACTTCAGTTGTGCCTTTTTGGTTAGTAACGGTATAGGTGTAGTATTTATTGCTTAAATCTTCATTAATAGTGACAGAATAAACACCCTTTTGACCACGTGTCATTTCTTGTTCTTTGACTTTAGTGGTATCGGTATTGTAGTTACCGGAATTATAGACGTTTAAGACAACCTTAGAGGATGTTGGAGCCCACACTTTAAAGGTGGTCTTGCTTGGGTTTGCTTCATTATCAAAAGTGACGCCTAAGTCATTACCACTGTAAGTGTAGTTATTGATGAATTCATCGCTATCATAGTATTTAGCCATGACTGCTGTCACTTCGTCAGTGAATTTATCAGTGAATTTATATCTCACTTTCACTGTCGCAGTAATATCTAATGGTTCATTAAAGTTAATGACGCATTTCTTAGAAGCATAATCACCAACAGTGAAGTTCTTAACTTCATTACCATTAACAGTCACACTGACAGCGTTTTTATCAAAAGCGAAATTATCATCTGCTGGTTTAACGGTGAAAGTAATTTGACTTAATGAATCATAACGTGCATTACCTAATGTGGAGACTGTTGTGCTTTCTGCGTCGTCAAAGACTTTAGAATTGCCTTGAATAAGGTAAACTTCTTGGCAACCACCAGGAGATTGCTCTTTGATATCAATATAACGGTTTTCGTCGATATCTTTTGTCCAGTTAACAGTGGAAACAATAAAACCGATTTGTGCGGTCGAAGTTGTGCCATTGGCACAGACTTTTGATAAATCAACATCACAGATGACACCAAAGTCATCATATGTTTTGAATTGATAGCGGGCACCTTCACCACCATTACCTGAGTCCCAGACCCAAATTGACCATTTAACATAGTCGGCTAAAGAGCCATCATCACCTTTACGATGATAATGGAATCTCACCATATTAGTAGCGGAAGCAGGTTTATCGCTATAGGTTGTTGTTTCTTTGGTGTAATTATTCACAACTGGCACAACTGGTTTTTCTGATTCATTAGAATCAGTGTTTTGCTTATTACAGCTCACCACCCCAAAAGCGGCAACCACTAATGCCGAGATAAGAAATAGACGTCCATTTTTCATAGTTAATAAATCTCCTTAGAAATTAGAGGCATCATAGAATTGACTGGCAATAGCAATATCACCAGTTTGTTTTATTTTGTGATCATCCCATGCATTGACATTAGAGATGACGTAATCTTTGGCAAATAAGGCAATTAAGAACGATGTATCTTTAAATGTTGATAAATCGATTAATAAAATGCCATCTCTGACGGTATAGTCTTTAGACCAATGGCCATTACCGCTTCCCCAACTCCACAAATAGACTTCATAGTCTGTGAAGTATTTAGGATTCATGTTTAAAACATTGAAATAGCCTTGGACAATGCTAATTGGACGATATTCATATGTTCTCTCATAAGAGAATTGTTCATTACCGTATTTAATCTTTAATGTAATAACATTGTTAATAGCTTTCGCTTGAGAAATAGAAACAGTTGTTTTTCCATTAAATTCAACAGCAGCTTCATTATTAATTTGATAGGTACCTTTACCATCAGTGATGTTTAATTCAATGTCCACACTGTTAACAAAGTAACCACCACGATTAGAAATAGAGAAATATGGGCGTGGCGCATTCTTTGTTTTAGTTAAGACAGCGATATGAGATGAATGCATTTTGAAAGTGGCTTTGCCATTTTTAACAGCGACGATTTGCCCACTCATTTGATCGCAATATGCACCATCGCTTAATTTATCAAAGCTGATAGTGACTGCATCTTGCTCAGCGGTTATTAAATCAACAACTACTGCACCAGCATCATTATCTGAATAGCGTTCACAAGCATAAATGTTTGTATCAGTAATAATGTTTTCTTCTGCATCCACAAAACGATTGTGAAAACGATTAATAGCACCAACAGCGGGTTGTTCAAATAAATAGGAACCAACTTCACCGACAACGACGTTGTCTCTGACGGCTTGTCTTGCTAAATAAAGGCCTCTACCACCTTTTCTCGCGCTCATCATCGCCCACACTTTATTGACTTGCATAGTGCTAGCAATTGTTTCACCAGAAGTATAGTCATCATGAGATTCACACCAATAAACAAGATGAGAAGCATCACATTTTTTGCTATATGAAACTGTTTTTAAAACACTAGCATCCTTTCGGATGGAAGCGGAAACGTAACTTGATTTAACTTTGTTATCAGTGACATCAATATATGGAAGATAGTTATCGATTGTTCTTCCACCATCTGGATCATCTAATATTTCACCATAAACATATAAGTCATGGTTTGTTTTGGTTTTGTAGTATTCTTTTGCTGCACTGATGACATTAGGAAAGAAATCGCTTGGATATTGAGGATCAGTTGGTGTCTCAATATGTTTAGCGGCGTCTAATCTAAATCCATCAATGCCGACATCGATGCATTCTTTTAATAGATCTAAGCTTCTTGATTGTACGATCGGGTTAGCGGTATTTAAATCTGGTAAAGCGCCATAGGCGTAATATTGTGTAATCGCACCAGAACCTGCTGCATTCTTATTGTGATGGAATGTTGCTTGTTCACCACTGGCATTACGATTAGCGTAAATTTCTGGCTCATAGGCTTCTACATCAGGAGAAACCGTTGGTGTACCATCACTTTCTAAATGATTATCATCAATATTGGCTAAATGGTTAAAAACAATATCAGCGATGATGGAAATGCCATATCTTTCAGCTTCTTGACATAAAGTTTGTAAATCTTCTTTGCTTCCTAACGTCGAATTATCGGCGATAGAGAAAGATAGAGGTTGATAGAAGCTCCACCAGGTCGCACCACCATTTTTCGGTTGTTGGACTGGTGAGATTTGCACTGATTTAAAGTTAGCTTCCGCGATTGAAGGAAGATTAGCGGTGATGTCTTTATATTTCCAGCAGAAGGCATGGAAGATATTGCCGTCCGTTAAAGCGAGTGGCGTTTCATCGACGTAATCATCGCTAGTAAAATCAATCGATGTATCATTAGAATTATTGTGTACGGGTCCGCACGCGCAAAGAATAAAAATCGATGTTAAAAATACTATTTTCGTTTTCATAGTTATAATCTAATTAAAGAAAGAGGGAAGGCATAAGCCTTCCCTTTTAAAGTTTACTTAAATTAAGCAGCAGCGGAAACTGTGAATGCGACGATTGTTTGGTCAGCAATGAAGTTTGCGATAGCGTTTGCGCCTAATTCAACGTGGATTAAGTATGTGCCTGCTTCTTTAGCAATGTTGGAATCATTGTCGTGATATTGACCATCGGCTAAAGCACCAGCACCAAGGCTGTATTTCCATTCGCCGTTGAATCTGATTTTGAATTCGCCAGCAGCAGTTAATGTAACTGTACCTTCGAAAACGTTACCTGTCTTTGTTAAAGCAACATCGTTTTCCCAGTCACCATTGACACCAATGGCACCTAAAGATGTAACTTCATAAGCTTCTGGAGCAACATAGGCATCTCTATTGCCAGTCTTAACTAAGCCAAGACCACACATAATGTTGTTTTCACCAACACCAGCTTTGTAGGTAGCAAGAACAACTGTATAAACACCAGCTTCTAAAGCTACTGGGTTGGAGTTGTGATCGAAACCATCAACTGGAGTTTCAGACATGTTGTCTGTGATGAATAATGTGGCAGGTGTTAAGCTTTCACCGTGACATTCAGCAGATGGGAAGTGGCATGTTTTGACCCATTCTTCATCTTCGTTCTTGTCGCAGCCACAGGCTTTGAAACAGTAAGAACCGTTTACTTTGACTTTTTCGCCATTGACCATAGCATCGGTTGACCAACCACCATCTTTTGCACCAAGGACTAAACCTTCGAATTTGTAAAGACCTTTAATGCTCTTGCTTTCAAGAGTTGTACCTAAAGCGGCATCGATCTTTTTAGCATCAGCTAAAGAGATAGCGGTCATGCCATTGAATTCTTTGACAGCCCAATCGTTGTCAACATCTTCTTCACCATTGACGACTTGGTTGTTACCAAAGACATTGAAGCTCTCATATGTCTTATCAACTAATGCGCCACCTTCGTCACCACCGGCTGGCTTGCTTTCTTGTTGTCCACCATTATTGCAGGAGGCAAGAAGAGTACATGCTACGCCAAGAGCGAGCATACGAAATAATTTTTTCATAAAATCTCCTTTATGTTTTTTCCTAGTTTCCTAGGTCAGCGTTATTTATTATATATGGTTTTTTTAATAAAACAATAGATTTGTCATTTATTTAATCGCAATTTAATCATAAAAGCAAAAATAGACCATTTTTTGATTAAAATACGCACATATATGCGAATTTAATTTTAATAAGGAAATTTTAAAGATATAATATTTTTTGTTGATTAAATATCATAAAATATATAAAATGTAAAACTTCATTGAGGAGGATTATGCATGTCATTCAAAGCACTTTTTAATAACCAAGAAAAGGTTTTTGATAAACCAGTTAGCGTCTTAGATATCGTTGGTAACAATAAGGATTATGTCTGTGCTTACGTCAATCACCGTGTGAGAGAATTAACATATATGATTGATAAGGATTCAGAGATTGTTCCTTTAACCTGCAAAGACAGTGACGCGATGAGAATTTATGAAGCCTCGTTACGCTTTTTAGTGGCGATGGCAATGCACAACATTCACCCACATTACGAAATCAGATTTGCTTATAACGTCTCTAGAAGTATCTTCCTACAAATCTTAAATCCTGGCATCTCCGCTTCAGGTATCATGATTAAAGAATTAATCGCAGAAATGAACCGCTTAGTGGATTTAGATTTACCACTTGTGAGACAAATTGTTTCTAAAGAAGAAGCTGCACGTATTTTTGAAAAAGACGGCTATTTAGATAAAGTTGCTATATTAAAATATAGACCAGAAAAGACAGCGCATATTTATCACTGTGGTGATTATCGTAACTATATGTATAACCGTATGGTGCCTAGCACAGGTTATATTAAAAAATGGATCGTGAGATATTATCACCCAGGCATCATTATTCAATATCCACGTCCTGAAGCCGGCGGGGAAATCCCACCATTTGAAGATGCTCCAACATTTGGTAAAAC
>CAMKQK010000022.1:0-16058 GCA_946414915.1 uncultured Caryophanales bacterium | reverse complement strand
ATAAGGTACCACCGATTAAAAGAATCATGGTGATACCAAAACCAGACCATAATTGGTTATTAGTGAACACTTGTTGATAAGCACTTAAATCTAGTTCAGTTGGCCATAATAAGAGATTGCTCTTTAAGTATGAGGCTTCACTAGAAATAGAAATCACAAAAGCATTCCAGAATGGGAAAATGATTAATATCGCATAAATAACTAAGATGACGCAGATAATGATATCTAAGCTTTGAATCTTACGATCCCTAGAAGAACCCTTTGGACGAAGTGGTAATCTTTCTAATTCTTGTATTCTTTTCATTAGATGATACCCCTTTCCCCACATGCTTTAGCGATTCTGTCTACTGTAATAACAAGGGCAAAGGAAACGACAGATTTAAATAAGCCAATTGCCGTACCAATACCAGCATTACCTGAACCACTGACGTAGTGATAATAAATATATGTATCAATAATATTGACGTCTTCTCTAATCAGGTCATTACCTAAGTTTAAGATTTGATCAAAACCTGCGGAAAGAACACCACCGACAGACATAATCAATAACAAGATAGCGGTTGGTTTAATGCCTGGTAAGGTAATATGCCAAATCTTTTGTAAACGAGTGGCGCCATCAATATCCGCAGCTTCGTATTGATCTTGTGGGATACCCGCCATCGTGGCTAAGTAGATAATGCTACCCCATCCAGCTTCTTTCCATATGTCTGATACGAAGACCATACCGAAGAAGAAGCCTTTATCAGCGAGGAAGTTAGTCTTATCTCCACCCATCGCGGCCACTAAGGCGTTAATCGCCCCGTTATAAGCAAACAAAGAGAAGACGAAACCAGAGACAACAACCCAGGAAAGGAAGTGTGGGAAGGTGACGATGGTTTGAATGACTTTCTTTGTTCTAATCATTCTTAGTTCATTAAGTAATAAAGCAATAATAACTGCGCCTAAGAAAGAGATGATGATTTTAACTGAACCAATGATTAACGTATTTCTAAACGCTAACCAGAACTTTGGCTCTTCAAAGACTTTAACAAAGTTATCAAAGCCCACGAAGCTAGAACCAAAGATACCGACTTTAGGATTAAATTTTTGGAATGCCATCAAAACGCCGTACATAGGCACGTAGCAGAAAACAATATAGAAAATTATCGCGGGGATAATCATCATGACTAAGTACTTACTTCTCCAGAACTTAGCCCCGAACTTTCTAAATGGATTGTTACGTTGAGCGATTGTTGTGAGTTCCATATCCTTTATCTTTCGTATTTGAGAATGTAATCAATCACTGTATCGATATCAGTGAATAATAATTCTGTAACTGTATCCGCACCACCGGCATAGATAGCGATACGTCCTGTTTTAGCGTCGGTTAAGCATGAAACTGGGAATAAAACGTTAGGCACGTATCCACTTGTTTCATAAATCTTTTCAGGAGCGAGTAAGAAATTACCGCATCTATGTAATACTTTGCTTGGATCGTCTCTATCAACGATCGCCGCACCGATGGAATAAACTAAACCTGAACAGGTGAGATTCGCGCCATGGAAGAACACTAACCAGCCTAAATCAGTTTCAATAGGGGTTGGTCCCGCACCAATTTTAGTGCCACACCACCATTCATATCCTCTTTCCATAACGTGTCTATGTTTGCCCCAATATTCCATATCTTTTGAATAAGATAAGAAGATATCACCGAACTGTGTATGACCAGAGTCACTTGGACGAGAGAACATCGCATATTGACCGTTAATCTTTCTTGGGAATAAGACACCATTTCTATTAAATGGAAGGAATGGATTATCCACTAATTCGAAATATTTGAAGTCTTTGGTTTTACCAATGCCTAATGTTGGTCCATGGTTAGAAGTACAGAAGATAATGTAATATGTACCTTCTAATTCCACTAAACGTGGGTCATAAGCATATTCTAATTTGATTGGTTTTCCTTCTTTATCGTGGAAAACGATTGGATCTATTTCAAAATCAAAATGGATACCGTCTTTAGAATGTCCCACGAATAAGAATGGGATACCGTTTTTTGTGTCCGCTCTAAAGACACCAATGAATGCACCGTTATAAGCCATCACTGCACTATTAAAGACTCTAGAAGCATTTGGGAATGGATTCATCGAGATAATAGGATTTTGAGAATATCTCCACAATGGAGAATCACATCCTTCTGGACGGTTCTCATAAGGCATATTTGCTAATTCGTTTCCATAGATTTTATGTTTCATAATTAATACCTACTTTTTATTTTCTATATTTGACTCTCTTTCAACAAAGTCACATCTAATGACGATTTGAGAGTATGGGATTTGATGTGACTTAATGGAATTAGCCACATATTTAGCGACCTCCTCTCCGATTTCTTGTCGAGGAATATTAAATGTTGATAATCTTGGAGTCATAAAGTCTCCAGTCCTGATGTTATCGAAACCGATAACAGAGATATCGTCAGGAACCTTTCTCCCTAAGCGATTAATGGTTTTAATCGCATTTAAGGCGATAATGTCATTTGCGCACACTATCGCGGTTATATCGTTGTTATTAAGAGCGTTAATGAGCATTTGCTCATCAGCGTAATTTTTCTTTTCGTTATCAAAGATAATAGAGCATGGTTTAACAACCTTTTTGTGGTTTTCCATACACGCCATATAGCCTTCATGTCTTTCTCTAAATGACAAGCTATGGGAATCACTACCATAGAAGGCAATATTGGTATGACCTTGTTGGATTAAGCGTTGCACCGCTAAATAAGTTGAATCATAGTTGGAGAATTTAAACTGTGTTGCTTCACTATGGAATGTTTTAGGATCCACAATGACAAGTGGTTTACCTTTACTCGCTAAGACGTCCACGATTTGTTGAGGAGCCACATGAATGATAATAAAAGCACTACATGATGATTCTTTTAACTTTTTAAGAAGGCCATCATCAATTTTGTCTTCTTCAAAAGCGAAGTATTCCACGATCAAATTGCTTCTAGATAAAGTGGAAGATATCGCAGTAATAATGGGCTGCCAGAAATCTTCCTTGAACAAAATACGGCTAGAGCCAATTAAAAGGACACGGTTAGAAGCCACTTTATGCACTTTTAATTTAGAAGTGTCATAACCGAGTTCTGTGGCTTTTCTAATAATCTTTTCTCTAGTGGCATCAGAAACATTGTTCTTGCCCCCTAACGCTCTAGAGACTAAA
Source organism: uncultured Caryophanales bacterium (assembly GCA_946414915.1). GTDB lineage: Bacteria > Bacillota_I > Bacilli_A > RFN20 > CAG-826 > RUG14515. Next base: position 12,860 of record CAMKQK010000022.1, on the reverse strand, counting down.
CCCTTAGTCACTCCACATTCTATTGCAATTTGTTCTAAAGTTGGTTTTTTCATATTCTTATTATCTTTAATTTATTAATTTAATATACGAGTATAGGAGGGGTATGTAATTACCCCTCCAAATACGCGTTCTACGCATTCAGCGTGTTATTATTGATTGCTTAAGACTGCACCGACGTTAACACCTTGTGCTAAACCACCAGTAACTTCAGTGACAGTAAATGTAACTTTACCCATAGGATTTACTGAATATGTACCAGTAATGTTACCCATAGAAGTTTTAACTGTGAGTAATTGGCCAGCTTCACCCATTGCCATTGTATATGTACCAGCAAGGTCACCACCTAAGTTTTCGTTATTTAATGTGACAGCGCCTTTTTGACCAAAGGTCATGGTTGCTGCACCAGCAGTGATATCACCGCTTAAGACTAAGCCATCTTTCGCGAAGTAGTTCAATGATGGATCGTTATCAACATTGCTGAAGCACATTGCGTCTGCACCAACATAGTAGTCAGTCTTGTTCCATTTGGAATCGATTAATAATGTGAAACCGTAATATGTTTTACTAGCGTCTAATTCGACTGTATATTTTGTCCAGTCTTGGCCAGCTGGCAATGTGACAGCGAGTTGAGTTCTATAGTCAGAACCTTGATGAGCGCTGTCGACTTTTTGAACTTTGTAAGCCATAATAGTTACTTTTTGAGCAGTGTCAGCACTATAGTTCTTCAAATAGAGGGAGAAACTTGTCATACCTGTCATTGGTTTGGCGGTACCTTTGTAAAGATCCCATTGAATGTATCTCATATTGCCGTATTGGCTGTTTAAGAGTTTCAAGGATTGGGAGCCTTCAGCGGCGTCTTCTTTATTCAAAGCAGCACCAGCACCGGAGCCTGTTAAATCCCATTTGGATCCACCAACTGGAGAAGAAGTAGATTCAGAACCTTTGTACATATCAATGTAGAATGCACCACTGGAACCACAGTTCTTGGATTCATCTTCATCGCCTTTTTTGATTGTTCTTCCGGTTTCAGTATAAGATTCAACGTTTTCGCCACGGATGATATCAAAACTTAAATTATTGAGAGCACCAGCAACTTGGCCTTGGCCTTCGACTGAGACGAATGTGAGTTTATCTAAATCTTCGGAAATTGTTGCTTTATATGTTGCACCACCGACGACCATTGTTAATTCATCTTCAGCAATGGTATATGTACCATTAAGTTCCATTGCCATACCAGGAGCGGCTAATGTGACTTCTGTATCACTCTTAATTCTAAGAGTGGCATTGATTAATCCACCGATTTTTCCTAAATAAGCGTTACCAGGAATTAATGCTTTGTTTTCAACTGGAGGAACTTCTGGAACATATGTTGCATATGGATTAGCGGTATAGACTTCAACGTCGTCAATGAATAAGTAGGATTGGTTATCGACCAAATCTTGATTCTTATCCATAGTGATCATGAATCCATAGTATGTGAGGTTTGGATTTAAATCGATTTCAAAATGTTTCCATTGGCCGATTGCTTCTGTTTGTGTGAACTCACCAATCTTAACATCGTTTTCCTTCGTGGTAAGACTTGGGTTTGGTTGTGAATACATATAAACTTTGAATTTATTAACCAAGCCACTTGTCTTAGCCCAGAAACTGAATTTAGAACCACGGAAGTTATTTCTATCTGCTGTACCATCGAATAAGCCCCATTGCATATATCTGAATGCAAATGACTTTGAATGTTTTAAGGAGAGATAGTTCTTGCTGCCATTATGGCCACCATTATCGTTCATCAATTTAAGTTGTTCACCTTCACTACCCATTAATGACCAACCAGCACCACCCCATGGAGCGGAAGCTGAGCCACCAGGGCAGTATTCAGAATAGTATGCACCACGGCAACCACTTCTAGCATTGATGTCTGGATATTTTAGGCAATATGCTTGACCATCAGATGTGTATTGTTCATAGTTATCAACAACTTGAACAGCGTTGAGATTAACGCCAGTGACCGCGTCTGCTAAAGCACCACCTGCTTCAACAAACTTCAAGGATTGACCACCATTCTTTAATTGAGCTTTATAAACTAATGTGGCACCACTATCAGCAGATGTGAATGTCATATTCTTATTAGCATCAATAGCGACGTTACCTGGAATTTGTTGTTGTTCAGGAGCGTCTAAGACTGTCGCTGTTGCTGCACCATTAGCGCCTAATTCGACTTTAACGGTGTAACCATTATTTAAGACACCAGTATATTTGGTGTATTGGCCCATTTTTTCGACTTCAGCTTTAACTGGGTTATCAAGGGTAACAAATTTTAAGGAATCTAAGTAACCATGATATGGTAAGTTACCATCGACTGAACCTTTAATAGAAATTTCAATCTTTGTGAGATATGACATCAAGTCATCTTGATGAATACCTGTCCAATCTGCGACAGAGGCAATTGATTGACCTTTGTGTTGATTCCAAAGATCCCAAGCGGCATCGTCTAATGGAAGTGTATATTCAACGTATTCGCTAGATTGTGCTTTGAGTGGATAATAGAAAGCTGGACTTTGTTGTTCACCGTTAATTACACAAGCGGCGTATAAGATAACTTGGATATCACAATCCGCTGGAACCATTAATCTGAACTTCATTGCGTTAACAGATTTATTGAAAGTATTGGTTGCGAACTTTTTGGCCATTTTGTAGTATGAGCCATTTCTCCAAGCATCAAGTCTTAAGGCTTTATTACCTTCAACTGAGTTTGTACCTAATGAGACAGCGGCGTTGGTTTCTTCAGACCAGCCATTATCTTTCCATCCGATTGCAACCCAATCAGCATCCGTTACTTCTGAAGATGATTCATAGGATTCAAAATCATCGACCATCACTTCAGCGGCGTATTCAGCGAACACTGCGTTGATTGTTGTGTCTTGAGTAATTGGTTGATTTAAGTCTTTATCCCAACCTTTGAATCTGTACTTAACAGCATTAGCGTCTGCTGCTTTGGTTGGTTGTTCACCATCGTAAACGACTTTTTGGCCCTCTTCGACTTGGTAAGATTTTACTTCTTGACCATCAACGAGGAATCTAACTGTGAATTTTTGGTTGGCGACTGTGACTTTGAATGATGTGGTGACTTCTTTATAAGTGACGACGATTTCTTGTTCACCCACTTCATTTAAGACTGTGCCATTAGCAGGATTGGTTGTGTAACTTCTAACAGCTCTACTAGTGCCGTCAGAGAAAGTACCTGTAACCACAAGACCTGTTAAGTTTAAGGCTTCGCCGCGAACATAAGCTGTTTTAACATTATCAAGATTGACATCAATCCTAACTACGGTTGGAGCGACGGAAGTGCTAGAACTACTAGATGATGAAGATGGAACAGAAGTACTTGGTGTTGAGCTAGTGGAACTACTCGGAGTACTACTGGATGAGCTACTTGGTTTTGCGGTAGTTGGGTCACTGCTTGGTTGAGAAGTACTTGCTGGTTCTGTGCTTTGTGGCGCTTCTGTTGATTTAGTTGTTTCTGCTGGTTTATGACATGCAGCAAAAATCATACTTGAAACAAGAGCAAGCGATAGAAAAGCAAATTTTGTCTTATTTTTCATAAGATTTTCCTTCCTTGCATTATGCAATATGTAAGAGAGTTTTTGGACTCCTTGACAATTGCATTATAATGCACGTTGAAATGGCTATTAAAGTAAAAACTGATAAACTTTATAGTGTTTTTTGTAAACATTTTGAAAAGTTTACTAAAACAAGTAAAGAAAACTAAACAATAAATAATAAATAAAATATATAAATAATAAGGATATAAAAAGTAAAGAAAAAGCGCTTGTAAACTTTTTAAATTTTCGTTTATTTTTAGCGCTTCTAGAGTATCTCTTTAATGACTTGCTTGAGCTCTTCTTTCATCCGCTCATGAGCCGTCACGTAAGCATGGTTACTTATCGCTGAATTATCACCATTAAACTTATGGATATATAAATTTTTATATAAAGGCTTCAAATATTCATATGTTTCTTCATATAAATAGTAAGCATTTTCTTCTTTTAAAGTGCCATAAATCATTAATATTTTTAAGTCTTTATTATCCTTAATTTGTGAATCAATTAAGGCTTGATATTGTCTTTTAAAATAGTTGATTCTAGTATCCCTTAATTTTGGATCTTCTTGGATGTAAGAATTATCATTACAGCCTAAAGAAATGATCAATAAATCTGGTTTAAAGTCATCTTCATAAATAATATTGGAATTTACTTTCAATTTATCAATAAAATCGATGATTCCTATATTTTTTGGATTTGTATAGCTAGAAAATGTTAAGCCCCAACCAGAAGCAGAAAGGATATCTGTTTCCATATTAAGTTCATATAAAGCGGAACACACAAAATCTTGCACTGAATCAGAGGTGTGAATAGAAGCTTCTTCTTTATGACCTAAGATACCAAAACCTGCGACTGTGGAGTCTCCAAACACTCTCACTTTTTTATCATATTCGTGATCGTATTTTAGTAACTCACCATTCACTGCAATGTCACTAATAAGCAAGGTATCATCATTAGCCTCGTTTGCTTTAATTATATCGATGTAATGAGTACTTATTTTCTTAAAGATAACTGTTTGAAAACCATCTTCATTAAAGATTTTATGTTTATTTTTAAAGTCTCCATCAAGGACGATATAGAAATATCCTGGAGAAGGAATGTTTACTAAATCGATAGTAAAAGCGCTGCCATACATCTTAAAAGAAACGGATGAACCACCGTTATATAAATAAAGAGCATTATCTTTAAAAAGATATCTACCGTTAATGTGTACTTTTGTTAAATCAATCATCAACTTCATTGTAACGTGTACGTGAAGAAGCGCAATTGAAATAAGTTTTGTTTACTAAAATTTATAAAAGTTTACTAAAACATTGTTTATTATATAAATGTATGAAAAACTTTTTAAAACTATTCCTTTTATCCCCAGTTGTTTTTTCAACTGTTGGTTGTCAAAAGCCACAACAACAAGAACCAAAGCCAGTGGATGTTGTGGTTATCTCTGGTCAAAGTAATGCGGTGGGATGCACCCATATCTCATGTATTAAAAGATCATTAGGTTCAGAAAAGTATAACAATTACATGAGAGGCTATGAAGGCATCCAAATCGCCTATGATTCATGGACTAAAGATGAAGGTCCTAAGTATTATTCACAAAACAAATCTAAAGATGATGGCTTTGTGAAAGTCATGTTAGGTCAAGGTAATAGCCAAGCTTCATTTGGTCCAGAAATTGGTATTGCTGAAAGAATGCATGAAAAATACGCAGGTAAATTATTTTTAATTAAATACGCCTGTGGTGCTTCTAATCTTAAAGATGATTGGACTAAGCGTAATTCACCAATGTACGGACGTTTCATTGAATACGTGAAGAAACAAATGGGTAATCTTAAAGAACAAGGTTATGAGCCCACTATTAAGGCATTCTGTTGGATGCAAGGTGAAGGTGATTCCTATCCTGGCTACTATGATGTCTACTACGATAACTTAAAAGAATTCGTTGGTAACGTGAGAGCGGACCTTAAGGAACTCTCTGGTAATGTTGATGTTCCATTCATTGATGCAGGTATTAATAACTCCCCACAATGGCAGTACTATCGTCAAGTTAACGAAGCCAAGAAGCAATTCGCTAACGACAGTGAAAACAATATTTATATTGATACCATTGAAGCGGGTCTACACACTAACGAAGAACCATTCGATAACGTGGATACCGCCCACTACGATACAGAATCACAAGTACAACTAGGTAACCTATTTGCTGAACAATTTGAAAAGTTCTTGGATAAGTAAAGTAAGTAAATAAGATCCTTTCAAAAAGGCACCACTTCATTCTCCTTGGTGCCTTTTCTTTTGTTTATATTTCTTCGCCTCTTAAGAAGCGATGCTTAATATTATTAACGTCACCTGAATAGCAGAAACGTTCCACGATTTGAGCGGGTTCAAGTTTCATAAAGTCATCTTCTAAATCATCAATGACTAAAGCGTCAAAGTAATAGCCTTTTTCTAAAGAGCCCACTTTATCAAATAATTTGCCACTTCCTAAAGTAGCCATATAGAAAGCTTCATTAAAGTTAACTGTTCTATTATCAGGTTCATAGAAGGCTTTTAATTTAGATAATCTAACAACACTAGCAACTTGCCTATAGATACCTAGATATGATCCAGCGGAGATATCACTACCAATACCAAGATTAATATTTTCATCTAACAATTTACCTGTTTGCATAATGCCTGCGATAACATTTGTTGTGGCGTCAGGACATTGAATAGCAAAGCCATCACTCTTCTTTAATAAATTAATATCTTCTTCACTTGGGAAGATAAAATGCCCAGCAATAAATGGCTTATTATTTAATAAACCTGCTTCTTCATAGATTTGCATATCGCATCTACAGTCTTTAAAGCATTTCTTTGCTTCTTCTTTTTCCCATAATGATTCCACGATATGGGTTTGACAGCCCACATGATACTTATTAGCGAGCTCCCCTAGTCCTTTAAGTAATTCAAAAGAACAAGTGGGCGCGAATCTTGGAGTTAATATCGGTTTAGCGTATTTATTATTAATATGCTTTTTGATAAATGTTTCAGTATCTATTAATGATTGTTTAGTATCTTCTACTAAGATATCTGGGCTATCTTTATCCATATTGACCTTACCAACATAGGCTTGGATACCTTTACTCTCTAAACAAGAGATTAAATAATCAGTCGCAGGATTATGAATAGTCGCATAAATGCTTGCGTGCATAGTGCCGTGTTTAATTAAATCGTTAACAAAAGCACTGTAGACCTTCTTAGCGAATTCTTCATCTTTATATTTAGATTCTAGAGGGAACGTGTATTCATTAAGCCAGTCACTTAATAATTTATCCATAGCGATACCACGGTTAGGATATTGAGGTGCATGAACATGTAAATCATTGAATGCGGGGATAATAACAGCGTTACCAAAATCAGTAATCTTATTGTCTTTATATTCTTTTGGTAATTCCTTGAATACATCTTGGATCACACCATTACTGACAATGATATAACCATGAACAATACTCACTAGTTCTTTAGAACTTTTAGAATAAACAATGTTTCCGCGATATATTTCCATATTCCCACCTCAGATAACTTATACTAGCACGCACGATATTTATAGATAAACAAAAAGATATACCCGAAGGCATATCTTATTTGTGATTTATTTATTCTTAGTTGAGTAAGAAGAACTGAAGGAAGAGAGTTTGATAATAAAGGTTATAGTCTAGATAGATGCAGAACGAACCAAACTTTTCATAACAGTAATAGTTTATATCGTCATCATATTCTGGATAAGTATCACCGTCTTCATACCAATTCTCAGTGAAGTCTTCTTTAGTGTCGTCCCACTGGGCAATCTTATAATTTCTTTTTAATAAGGCGTAGAAGTATTCTTCTTCCATCTCATAAGACTTTTGATTAGATTTCACCGCAATTTGTAAAATCTTGATACCGTCTTGAATGAAGAAGTTAAAGGAGAATTCATATCCCTCACCTTCAATTTCTGGAACAGGAGTATAACCCTCTAAGAAATAGTCCACTGCGTTCATTGGGAATTTAGTCTTATCAACGTTAGGAATATAGGTGAAGCAATATAAGCCTAAGCAACCCATCGCTTTACCGTTATAGTTCTTAACGGAATCTAAACCAATGATTTCCACAGCGTGACTTGGATTAATTGTTTTGTCCGCGTATAAAGCGGTTTGTTGCCAGTAATAAGTACCATCATTGAACCAATCTGGTTTAACAACACATTCGAATAAACCAAGTTCCCAGGCTACATAAGCGTAATCAGTAATCTTACTCTTAGCGATTTCTTGGGTTTCATAATATAAATAGAACCAAATCGCTGGATCACCATAATCATCGGTGGTGACTTTATATTCAAAGCCATCACAGTCCATATAAGGAATGACATCTCCAATTGCATCATAGCACGCTTGTGCGGCCTCAAGACCCCATTTAGAATCTTTCACTAATGGATTGATTTCTGGTTCCTTAGAACTAGAAGATGAGGATGAGGAACTAGATGGAATTGAAGAAGGAATTGAAGAAGTGCTGGAAGAAGTAATACTAGAAATGATTGATTCCACACTGCTAGAAGTAGATGTCTCACTACTTACAACACTACTAGTGGTTTCTTGATTACCGCTACTTACTACTGCCTCACTAGAAGGCGTGCCTTTACACGCCCCTAGTAATAAAGCAGGAATAATTAATAAATAACGTAATTTATTCATGATTATTTCACCTTGTTAAGGATGACACCACCTGTGGCATCACCGAACATATAATCGCCTTCAACGGTAGCTTTATATGTTAATTCAACGTGGCTACCATCTTCCGCTAATTTGATGGTGACGAATTCACCATTGCTGCCCATGAATTCATAGATTTCAGAAACATAGTCATAGTGATCAAAGACTAAGTTAACAGTGACATTGATTGGTTGACCTAAACCTAAATCAAGGCCAAGGACTAATGTCGCAGTTGTTTGATCCTTCACGGAGAAGGTGACATCGTAGGTATTGTTATTAGAAACAATGCCACTAGCGTGGAATGTTCTACCAATTAACATGCCGTTTGAATCACCAATTGTTTCTTGTTCATAGGTGGTAATTTCAATTTCGTTAGAAATGATTGTTGTACCATTTGTGTTTGTCGCGGTAATACCCGCTTTACCTTCTTTTAAGGCTGTGGCTAAACCAGTTCTAGAATCGATGGAGATAACTTCTGGATTAGAAGAGACCCATCTAATAGTTTTATAAGAAGCATTTTCTGGATAGACAGTAGCAGAGAGTTTCATAGAAGAACCCACTCTTAATCTATCTTTTGGTGCGGTGATATCAATCATCGTAACTGGAACGATATCCGCATCATCATAGTTTCTGCATGTTTCATCAGCAGAGAAGACAAAGTCTTTCATACCAATACCTAAATCATTACCACCAATCTGATTGGCTTTGAGAATGATTTTAACCATAGAAGCTGGTTCAAATGTTTGAGTTAAGACTTTTGGTGACATACCAGTGCTTAATGAAGCTTTTTCAAATTCCGCTTTCATTTCATCAGTGACATCAGCAGTCGCCCATGTATTGCCATCATTACTTGTTAAGATCTTAATGGATTCAAGACGGTTTAAAGAGTTTTTGGAATTAGCTCTGAATAACGCATAAGCGAAGGACATCTTATTAACTTGTTGATTAGCAAAGTCGAAGAAGATTTCGTCTTCAAATCTTTCTCCGAAATATGTTTGGCTATTTGGAGCACTGTAGAAGACAACATCGTCTTCATCAAAGTTTTCAGAGTTTTCACATGTTCTAACACTCACTCTCCATGTGGTGATGTCATATGGAGCAAAGCTATTAGAAGCAAGGTTGACCGCACTAACATCGTAGTGGCCATCGTTATTTGGAGATTCAGCATCTTCGAGTCTGAATCTATAAACGTCTTCTGGGGTATGTTCAACTTGTTTTGGTTCGTTGACTTTAACTTTAATGATGCTTGATTTAATGGTTTGTTTATCACCATTGATAGTTGTGGTATAGACTTCTGCTTCACCAGCGGAGACCGCTCTTAAGTATTGGTGACCGGATTCAAATGAAGCGATTAATTCCACCACGTCTTCGTTGGATGAGTGCCAGTGGACATCTTTCTTATTCGCATTGGCAGGTAAGTATGAATAGGAAATATCAACTGAATCATCTGGATACATGACGATTTGATGTGTGTCATCACTTTCAACAGGTTCGTTGATATTGATGGTCATACTTTCAATATAAATATCTGGTTCTTCTTCATGACCAAGCATATCAGCGTATGTCTTAATTGTGGCTTCACTGATTTCTGGAGGAAGAGTCACAGATTCTGGTGTTTTGGTTGTGCCGAAGTTGCTGAGTTTAACGACAAAGCCTAATGAATCATCATTAGGATCATCGAAACCTCTAATACGGCTGATATAGCCTTCATCATTGATAAAGAAATCGATATAGGAAATATCGTTGGACCAAAGGAAGCCAAGACCTCCTAAGACTTTATCTAAAGCAGATTCTTTAACGACATAGCTACCTAAGACGCCTTCAACGTCGTCTTTACTAATAGCGCTTAAGAAATATGGCATATAGAAGTAGGCTTTATCAATGCCCACTTTAGTGTTTTTGCTACCTTTAGAAATCCAACCTGTGGTTTGCATATGCATTTGTTCATCCCAATACGCATAAGATTCATTGTTATAGTAACAGTAGAAACTCCAAGCACGTTGATAGCCCGTCGTCACTGCAGCGTTGCTATCTAAAACAGCGACGAAGTCATGATTACCAACATAATATTCAACACCACTTTCTTCGCCTTCTGTTAGGGAGCTAATAGCGAATTCCGCGGTCATGTTGCTATAGTCTTTCTTTAAAGCTTCTTCAATGTCACTACCAACGATCACTGGAGGAGGTGGCAAAATTGGAGTTGAAGAAGATGAGGATGAAGAACTTGAACTACTGGAACTTGGAGTAGAGGAAGAACTTGGGTTACTTGAACTACTTGGCGTAGAAGAAGTAGAAGCACTACTACTTGTGGAAGTTGAACCTTGGCTAGAAGTTGTTCCGTCTTCACTTGTAGTAGATGAAGTTAATGTACTTTCAGTGCTTGAGTTAATGCTTTCGCTGTCACTTGTTTTAGGTTTGTTACAGCCAGAAATAACTAAGCTAGAGAGAAGCGCTAAAAATAATAATTGTTTTTTCATAATGACTAATCTCCTATTTATTTGATGTTGATTGCTTGATAGATAACGATGCAAATCATATTCATTGATGTACGGTACATGACATTGACTTTAATAGATAAGCCACCACCAACATAAGTCATTGGGACAGCATATGTATCATTATCTTCATAGGTGATCATGTCACCTTTAGTCATGCCGATACGAGTTAATTGATTCACGTATCCACCAAAATCAGTGGATGATGCTTGTTTGTAATATAAACAAAGGGTAATATCTTGGTCTAAGCCTTGACCCTTTGAATCGACGAATGCGTAGCCGTCATATAACGCGGTATCGCTTTCTAATTTAGGGAAGTTTGTGGCTCCGATAAAGGAAGCGATATAAACGTTTGGCCAGCTGTTATTAAGAACGATGTATAAGGCATCACAGTCATATTCACCAATGGTCATATATAACTGCACTGTGAGATAACCATCTTCGTCAATTAAGGTGGTCATACCATAGTTATCAGTACCTTTAACAACGAAACCTTCTTTAACTAATTGGTTAACGTAAGTAGTAACCGCTGTTTGTCTATCTACGAACATCGCATAGATATGAAGAGTATCTCTTTGAGAATCGTAGTTAGTGGTATAACATTTAGCGTCAAAAGCAGGTAATTCCATACCTGTATATAAGTTAACGAATTCGCTAGCCCATGTTTCTTCTCTATCTTTCTTAATGAAAGCGGAGATTAAGAAATATGGATCTTTGTTTTCATCAACGACTTCAAAGCTCACGAATAAATCGTAGCAATAATCTTCCATTTGATAGCCATAGCCATCTAAGGAATTAACGGTAAAGCCATACTCTTCCATCTTTTCCATATATAGACGAGTGCAGCTTTTTGGATTAACGCCATAGCACGCCACTTCCATCACAAGGACTTCTTGGCCGTCTTTGGCTTCTTTTTTAAGGCAAGCATCATAGCTTGGGGCAATAAAATCAGGAACTTTGTTCCATGAATCGCCTAATGCTCTTTTAGCGATGCTTTTAATTGTCTCATCCCAATAGTGGGCAACATATACTTCATCGAGTTCAATCTCTTCTGGTGTCATCACGTGTGGTTGAGAACTTGTGGAACTAGAAGTGCTACTGCTAGAGGAAGGGATTTCACTACTAGAAGAAATACTGCTGCTAGAAGAGGAAGATGAGACACTTGATGAAGCGCTACTGCTGCTACTTGATGTAGAAGAAGAGACACTACTTTCACTAGTGGTACTAGAAGTTGATTCTTCTAAGCTAGAAATAATGGAAGGATCACTACTACTTACCTCACTAGATGTATTTGGTTTTTGACAAGCCACTACCATTAAAGGAACTAATGCTAGGGCTAGTAATCTAATATGTTTTCTCATTTTATTTTCCTGTTTGTATGAATGAATATTGGAGGCTAGTAAAAACCAGCCCCCAATTAATAATTTGTTATTAGTCAGCGACAGTTAAGCTAACTGTACCGTCTTCACTGTAGAATTCAGCGATGCCATTCACATAGAATGACATGTCTTCGTTGTAGAAGTCTAATAAGTCACTGCCAGAATGTCTAATATCGAAATAGCATGTGTCATCATCATCGAAATAATAGTGGCCGTTTTCGAATGTGAAATGGAATGCACCATCGATTGTGGCTTCTTTGCCTTCGACGACCGCTAATGTGTGTTCTACGCCACCTTCATCTTCAAAGGTATAGTTAATGGTGACTTCTTGTGTTTCTGCATTAACGGTAACAGCACATGTGGCTGTGACGTTTGGATTAGATTGTGATCTAACAGTAATTGTGGCGGTACCAGCTTTAACAGCAGTAACTTTGCCTAAATCTGAGACAGTGGCGACAGTGGCGTCACTTGTTTCCCAAGTAAGTTTTGTGTTAGAAGCGTTTTCTGGAGTAATTGTAGCGGTTAATACTTCACTTTCTCCTTCTTTGAGCGAAAGAGTGTCTTTGTTAAGGGCTAAAGCAGTAACTGCAACTTCTGTTCCGCCGCCTTGGCCTTGTTCTCCACCTTCTACGATTTGTTCACTAGAAACAAATTCGATAT
>CAMKQK010000021.1:0-17072 GCA_946414915.1 uncultured Caryophanales bacterium | reverse complement strand
TAATAGTGTTTGTTTTATACGCTATGCAACGTAATAATATGATTAGTCTTGGTTTATATAACATTCAAGTAGCGATAGCGATGAGTATGATATCTTTTACTGCGATAAGCATTCCTATTTTTGCTAAGATATCTTCTCCTTTAACTAACTATCGTCGTACAGCAGTTAGCGTAATAGCGCTTATCGCTATTATTTCCCTAGTGACATCTGCTATTATTTCTTACACATCAAATAAGGCTGATCCAATATTTGGTGTGCCATTTATGGAAATGAATGGACCAACATATTTAATTACCGCCATTATCTTGGTGGTTCTAATTGGTTTATATATCACTTTATATAAGATTTTTGGAAAGGATGAAAAATATGAAAATTAATCCAGAAGTATTAGAAGCTTTAAAAAATAATAAGCCAGTCGTGGCGTTAGAAAGCACAATTATTAGCCATGGTATGCCTTATCCTAAGAATGTTGAGACTGCTTTAAAGGTTGAAGAAGTCATTAGAGCGCATGGTGTTGTTCCTGCCACTATTGGTATTATCGATGGCGAACCAATCGTTGGTATGACACCAGATGAAATTGAATTATTTGGTAAAAATAAAAACATTGGTAAAGCATCAAGAAGAGACTTACCAGTGGTGTACGCTAAAAAGTTATGGGCGGCCACAACAGTATCTTCATCCATGATTCTTGCTAACCAAGCTGGTATTGAAGTATTCGTTACTGGTGGTATCGGTGGTGTTCATAGAGGCGCAGAAGATTCCATGGATATTTCCGCCGACTTACAAGAATTAGCGAAGACTAATGTCACTGTTGTCTGTGCGGGTGCTAAAGCAATCTTAGACTTACCAAGAACATTAGAATATTTAGAAACTATGGGTGTTCCAGTTTTAGGCTATCAAACAAAAGAATTACCAGCCTTCTATAGTAGACACTCTGGTTTAAATGTCGATTATGAAATAAAAGATCCAGAAGAAGCTGCCTCGATAATTTATGAAAAGAGGAAAAATAATCTTCAAGGTGGTATATTAATCACAAATCCAATTCCTCAAGAATTCGCGATGGATGATAATATAATAAATAACGCTATTGAAAAAGCGTTAAAAATGGCCGATGACCAAGGTGTCAAAGGTAAAGAAATTACACCATTCTTATTAAAAACAGTGGTGGAATTAACTGGTGGCGAATCATTAGAAAGTAACATCCACTTAATTCTTAATAATGCCGCTGTTGGTGCAGAGATTGCTAAAGAGGTTTGTAAACACAAGTGAAAACTGAACATCGATTCGCTGAAGCATTAAAATCCATGATGTCTGAACTTCCACTGGAAGAGATTTCAGTTGCGGCTTTAACACGCCGCTGTAAAGTGAATCGACAAACTTTTTATTATCATTTCCATGATATTTATGACCTATTGGCATTAGTGTTCTTAAACGAAACAATTCCTGGTGTTGATGAGGCAATGAATTCTGAACAAATGGCGGAATCAATTTATAACTATTACATCAAGAATCAAAACTTCATTGATGGAACACTCAATTCAGCGGGTAAAGACTTATTTGAAGAGTTTATTTATAATACCTGCTACCGCTGCTTCACTAAATTTATTAATCTAATTTCCGATAGTAAACGTATCAGCGCTCCGGAAAAGAAAAACATTGTCCGTTTTAGAGCGTTTGCCTATTCCAATAGCATTGTTTATTATCTTTCCACGCATAAGAGTAAAACCTTAAGTGGATTATTGGCCTGTTTCTGTTTTGAAAACGATGAAAATATGCGTAAGGAAATTATTGATTTACTCGACTATAGATGGAGGACTAACAAATCATGAACGATTTTGAATTCATCAGTCCCACAAAGATTTATTTTGGAAATAACAAAGAAGAGCTTATTGGCCAAATCTGTTTAGAAGGTGGCTATAAGCGTGTTTATATTGTCATTGGACAAGGATCCGTTAAAAGAAATGGCTTATTAAAAAGAGTCACTGACTCATTAGATAAAGCCGATATTAAATACCAAATTTTAGAAGGCGTTAGACCTAACCCAACGATTGATTTATGCCATACGGGTATTAAAGAAGCACAAAAATTTACCCCAAACTTAATCTTAGCTATTGGTGGTGGATCAGTCATTGATACTGCGAAAAATATTGCGGTTGGTTATTTCTACGCTGGTGATTCATTTGATTTCAATTTACACAAAGTTAGACCAAAGAAAGCTTTACCAGTTGGTGTTATTTTAACCATTGCCGCTTCTGGTAGTGAGCTATCTAATTCTTGTGTTATTCAAGACGATGAAAGACAAGTGAAAATGGGCTTCAATGAAGATATTGTTAGACCAGTATTCGCCATTGAAAATCCTAAACTCACCTATAGTGTATCTAAAGTTCAAACAGCGTATGGTATTGTCGATATCATGATGCATACATTAGAAAGATATTTTCATGCATCAAACGATAATGAACCTGCGGATGGCTTTGCGGAAGCTTTATTAAAATCAGTTATTCAAGCTGCAAAAGTAGTTGTTAAAAATCCAACTGATTATGACGCAAGAGCAGTTTTAATGCTGATGTCATCATTCTCACATAATGGTTTAACTAGCATTGGTAAGAAAGCCTTATTATTTGTCCATCAATTAGAACACGCAGTTAGTGGTGTTTATCCTAATGTTGCTCACGCTGCTGGTTTAGCGGTTCTATTCCCAGCCTGGGCTAAATACTATGTAAATTACGATACTGATAAGTTTGATAAACTAGCAAGAAACGTTTTTGATTTACATAAATCTAACAAATTAGATAACGCAAAAGCGGGTATTAAAGAGATTGAAAAGTTATTTGCCTTATTAGAAATGCCAAAAACTTTTAAAGATTTAGGCATAAATAATCCAGATATTGAACTTTTAACTAATATAGTTACTAATAAAGGTGCTAGAGTAATAGAGCACCCAAAGAAAAATATGGATAAAGAAGTGGTGGAAACCATTTTCAAAAGTTGTATTTAGGAGGGATTATTCTCATGAAAAAAGAAGATGTCATTGGTTTGATTATTTATTTGATAATTATTGCCCTTGCAGTCGTGTTCGGTTTAACAGTTTTACAAGCCCATAATCCAGATAGCTCATTCCAAGGATTTGGCTATGTTGCATTCGTCGCTATCAGTGTTATCGGTGGTGTGATTCTCAATGCAATTATGTTTGAACTTGCTCATATGCTAGGCGCTAAAGTTGGTAAATACTTAATCTTAAGTGTAAACATTCTCGGTTTCTCTTTTGTAAGAGATCAAGAAAATAAATTCAAATTCCGTTTTGCCTCATTTGATGGCTTAACTGGAGAAACTAAAATTGTTCCTAAGAAAGGCTTTGAAGATAAAGCTAATCCAACACCATATCTATTATTTGGTTCATTATTCTTTGTTGTTGAAGCGATTATCGTCATGGTTTTATTCACTTTATTTAAAGATTCAAAAACCGCTGCTTTAACTGATGTTGCTTATGGCGCTTTAACCGTTGGTGCGATTGGTTTAGTTGTTCTTTTCTATAACATCGTTCCATTAAAGATTGACTCTATGACTGATGGTTATCGTTTAACCATGGTTTCTAACCCAAAAAATAAAGCTGCGTTTAATGAACTCTTAAGAGTGGAATATGAATTACAACAAGGTAACAAAGTTGAAGTTAAATTATTTGATGAAATTACTAACTTCACCGCTGATCTTAACTTAAACAAAGTTTATACATTATTAGATGAAAAGAATTACGATGAAGCGGAAGAAATCTTAGACAAGATTATCGACGCTAAACAAGGTATCGACGCTAAAGTGTATATTCGCGCCAGAGCGCAAAAGATTTATATCAATTTAATTAATAAAGGTTTAGATGAAGCTAAGGCTTATTATGATAAGGAAGTTCCTGTTAGTGAAAGAAGAGAAATCTCTAACGATATCTCCATGCAATCCATCCGTGCTTACTTATTAATGTCTGGCTTGTTAGATAAGTCTAGAAGTGAATGTGTTATCGCTTTAAATAATGTTTATAAAGCATTCAAAAAGACTCCTAAGAATAGACAAGCAACTGAATTAGCTTTATTCAATGAAGCATTAGATAAAGTTATCGCTGCCCATCCGGATTGGGAATTAGACGGTTACAAACTTCAAGTTGCGGAAAAGTAATAAATATACTAAGCAAACAAAAAGTGCCTTCAATGAGGCACTTTTAATTTATTAAATCTTATTTTCTTTTCTTCTTGGAAAGAAGTAACACTGAGCCAATAAGAGCTGTAAATCCTGTTAATGACGCAACTGCGATGATTGAACCATTACAGCCTGCTTTTTTCTTATTACCACCGTTATCACTTGGTGTACTAGATGTGGATTCTGGGATAGAAGATTCAGAAACTGGCTCACTAGATGAACTTGATGATGGGCCTGGAGGAACTGGTTGTTCCTTTTGTTTCACATTAATACCAAACTCCTCTAATTCAAATGCTTTAGTGGTGGAAATGGTAATAGTGGATAAACCTTCATCAAAGTATCCAGCAATATTAATGGTATGAACACCATCAGCGGAGCTAAATGAAATATCTTCTTCATTTAACTTAACATCAACTTCTACTTCTTCAGTTCCTTGTTTAGAAACAAAGTAGACAGATTGGATATCAGGTGTTTTAGCGACATCTTTTAACTTAAAGACAATAGAACCTCTATTATCAATTTGTAAGCCATTTTCACTTGGATAAACGCTTTGTGCACTAGTTACTTCTTCTACTAAATTGTTGTTAGCTGTATAACCCGTTAATACTTCGTTAGCGGCTATTGGGAAAGATGATTCCTCGTTATCTTGAGTAAAGACAATACCATATGTACCTTGAATTGTTGGTGTTGGGCCAGGAACAACGGTAATACCACTATAGGTAGCGCTTAGGCCATCATATTTACAAGTAACTGATGTTAAACCTGCACGTAATCTCTTTGGTTCCCAAGAGCATTTATCATTAGCGATAACTGCAGTGGTGTTATCAGTATATGTAGCTGTTACTGTTAAGCCAGTTGGATCAAATGATTCACCCGCTGTATATTGCTTCTTTGTGGCTTCACCACTAATTTCGATCTTAGAAGCAATCTTTTCATCGCCTGGATATGTTTGCTTGCAGCGGTTTTTCACATCAGCGGATGCAGAATCGCCAAAGATTTTCCAAGCGTATTCTGGATGGTCAACGAATGGGTTTCTGTTCTTTTGTCTAGATGTTTGAGAATAATCGTTTCTATATCCTTCATGAACATCTGGTTTATCTAACATATGCCATTCAAGAAGAGTGTCGTAGTTAGTAAATGTTTTTGTGATTAATAAGCCAGTGTCATCGTAATAATCATAATATGCCGTCCAGACATACATAATGATACGGGCAACATCACCTTTAACGGAATCTAATGGTTCAAAAATAGAACCAGAACTATAGCCATAAGGCATACCATTATAAGTCACTGGATTACTTTTATTTGTGTTACCGTACTTATCATTACCACGCACACTGTTAGTGGTGTTGTATGTTGGTCTAATATGTAAGATATCAGTTCCAGCTTCACTTGTTCCCCAGTGTTGCCCTTTGTTACCTCTTGAGTTAGATTGAGGCCAGACGTGTTCTCTATTCCATGAGCTAGCAGCGTTCTTTCTCACTGAGTCACGTGTGTAAAGATAAATCATGTTGGATTTGTTGGTTGGATCTTCATCAGCGTATTGTAGTTGTGTGGATAAGTGATCAGAACCACCTCCACCATAGGTATACCAACCTTTTGGGAAGATATAAGAAGATAGTTTGCTTCTGAATGTGCCATACAAACCTTCGGTGCCTGTTTTATCTAAGGCATCATAATAAGTACCTGAATAGGTATATGGGTCGAAGTTTTCAACATGAGTTGCTGCTTCAACGGGAGTGATTGCTCTATTTTGGTTAATAGAAGCATAGCTTGCACCGCATACAAAAAGAGCGGTAGCGATTGTTAATTTGATTAATTTGTTTTTCATAGCACGCACATTATATACGATTAGATAACATAAAAAAAGACCGCTATTAATAACGGTCTATTTTTGCTTGATGTTTTCTTATTTTCCGGAGACTGCAATTTTCTTAATAAGCAATGATTCAGCGGAAACACCACTTGGTGAAACAGTCACATCGTTACCAACTTCTAAGACATCTTTGAAGATATCTAATAAGTTACCACCAACAGTGATAAGGTCTAATGGTTTACCTTTCTTACCGTTTTCGATCATGAAACCAGTGGATTGGAGTGAGAAGTTACCGCTTTGTCTATTAAGACCAGCGTGGAGACCACTGACATCGGTAATATAAACACCATTACCAACCATTTCGAATAATTCATCTAATGATTTCTTACCTGGTTTTAAGGAAACGAATGCTGTACCAATACCACGTTTAGAACCGCCACCGAAGCCGTTACCAGTTGTTTGCACACCTTCTTTAGCGGCAGTGGTTAAGTTATATAAGTATGTTTGTAAAACACCGTTTTTAATGATTGGCTTGTTATATGTAGCCACACCTTCATCATCGAACCATCTAGCAAAGACGTTCTTTGATAATGGCTTATCTTCAATGGTGACTTTTTTAGAAGCAATCTTTTGACCAACCTTACCAATGAATAAGGATGATTTCTTTTGGACTTCTTCTGCATCAGCGTGACCGATATAAGCTCTTAATAAGGAAGTGACAACATCTGGATGTAAAACAGCTTTATATTTATTTGTTTCACATGCCTCACCACCTAATTGATCGACAGTTAATTTAACAACCTTCTTAGCGAATTCTTGAGCGTTGAACTTTGAGAAATCGTTATCTAAGAAGAAGTCATAACCAGACTTTGTCTGTTCGCCTTGTTTAGCGACACATTGGGCCACAAAGGTGAAGTAGTTGCTCTTTTGCACTAAGTTAAGACCATTAGAGTTAACTAATGTCACCTTTTCACTTGTTTGAGAGAATTCAGTACCCGCTACTTCAATGATACGTGGATCGATTTCTTTACAAGCTTTTTCTAAAGCGTATAGAGCTTTCATCTTTTCGTCGATAGAAACGTTTTCTAACTCTTTATTGAAGGTATTAACTTTGTGATATTTTTCACTACCTTTGAAGATGAAGATTGGATCATCATTTTCAATGACTTTCGCGTTAGCGACGATTTCTTTGACTAACCATGCGGCTTTATCTTTGTTCCAGACATCACATGCCGCAGCGCCACACTTACCGTTTAAGATACCTCTAGCTAAAATGGAATAACCATTATTATCTTTATATTCATCGACTTCTCCGTGGAATAAGGAGATATTCAAACTACGAGATTCAACGATAGATAATTCGACTTCTTGGAGTCCTGCTTCTTTTGCTAATGCAAAAAACTTATCATATTTACCCATTATTTTAACTCCCCTCCGCGGCCACCGACGGTGACTTCGCTCACTCTAAGAGTTGGCTGACCAACGTTAGTTCTAATGGAACCAGAAGAAGCACCACACATACCTTGGGCTAAATCTAAGTCGTTGCCAACCATATCAATCTTCTTTAAGATTTCAAAACCTTTACCAATTAAGGTTGCACCTTTTACTGGTTCAGCGATTTTACCATCTCTAATGATATAAGCTTCACTACATCCGAAGTTAAATTCACCAGTTGTTGGATCAACAGAACCACCGTTAAAACCAACAGCATATAAGCCTAATTTAGTGGCTTTAATGATTTCTTCTGGTGTGCTCTTACCATTACAGATATAGGTATTAGACATACGAGATGTAGGAACGTAACGGTAGTTTTGTCTACGGCAAGCACCGTTACCTTCTCTATTCATACGACGACCATTTAAGTCATCAATCATATAGTCATTTAATTTACCATTCTTGATGAGCAATCTCTTACTACCTGGATTACCTTCGTCATCGATATCGATTGAGCCCCATTCGCTTGGAATAGTGGAGTCATCGACCGCACTGACGATAGGGGAAGCAATGTAATCACCAATCTTATTACTAGAGAAACAAGACAAACCTTTAGCGACCGCACTAGCTTCTAATGGGTGACCGCAAGATTCATGGAATAAGACGCCGCCCCAACCATTACCGATAACAACTGGCATAACACCACTTGGGCATTCAGCAGCAGTTAACATCTTTAACGCGGTTTCCGCAGCTTTTCTGGCTACTTTCTTTGGATTAACTTTTTCACTTCTGAAGTAGCTAATATCTTTCTGAGCACCTGGTCCTTCAAAACCCACTTCAAAACCGTTTTGATCCGCGGCGATAGCTTGGAAGACCATTCTTCCGAATTCAGAAGTACGTTTGAACCATTTACCTTTTGAATTGAAGATGGCAACAAATCTTCTATTATCCGCGAAGACACCAAATGTTCTAACGATACGTGGGTCTTTTAATGAATTGATTTCTTCAATGCCTTCTTTAAGTAAAGCAATCTTTTCTTCAACTGGGACATCTTCATAGCTTCTAGTAACTGGGTTACGGTTCTTAGCTTTGATCATGTCGAGTTTAGTAACTGTTAAGATTCTTTTATTGTGGAATGATTTACTTAGTGAGTTGGCTAAATTTAATAAGCCTTTCTTACTTAAATCATTGGTATATCCATATACGCATTGATTATTTTTAAGTAAACGTAAACCAACACCACAGAGAGAATTAGAGCTTGTTGTTTCTACTTTGCCGTTTTCAAGAGACACTGAGTGGGAACTGCTATCTTCATAAAAGATTTCAGAATAATCAGCGCCTGTTTCTAAAGCAGCGTTTAGAACTTCAACAGCTAATTTCTTACTAATCATATATTTCCTCCTTTGTTATTAATTTATTACGTTGGTCAAATATTATCATAATTCCACGAATTATGTTATCTAAACAGCTTCTAAAGTTAAATTGACACCTAGAATTTGCGCCCAATATATAAATAAAATAATAAGGATTTAATATATAGTATTGCCTAATGAAAAATAGGTGCTATAATTAAATGGTTGGGCCTTCATTGAAGGATAAACAACATAATGGTGTAAATAACTTCGTTGGAAAGTTAATTTTAACTTTCCCTTTTGCGTTATATCCTTAATTATAAGTGTGTGATAGTCAAAAATGTTAAAAAAACATGTGATTATCGCACTTTTTTGCATATTTTTGCGGTTTTTACCCATCTTTCATTTTCCTGATCATAATAAGCAAATAAAAATATTTTCAAATAATATGAATAAAAAAGATTGATAAAAATGTAGTGTATTTTTTAAATTTCTTATATTTATTAAAATATAAACTAAAAACAGTGAAAAAAAGATGATTGACTTGCTTTTGATATACGCGTAACATGGACATAATTTTATATGCACATTTATTACATCATTGAACAGGAACTAAGAAAGAAAATGTAAACGAAAAAAAGTAAAACAGAAAAGAGGCCATATGAATAAGAAGTTATGGGGGTACATCTTAAAAAGATTGCTGTTAGGAATCCTAACTTATCTTATTGTTGTGACCATTACGTTCTGGGTTATGCAATTAGTTCCAGGTGGTCCATGGACAAGAGAAAAAGCTCTTTCCCAAGCCACACTTGATGTTCTTAATGAAAGATATGGTCTTAACCAACCATTATTTGTTCAATATTTACGTTACCTTGGCAGAGCTTTAATCTTTGACTTTGGTGTTTCTTATAAACATAAAGGCATGGAAGTTACCGAAATTATCTTCGAAGCTTTTAAAATTTCCTTATCTGTTGGTGTCTGCGCCGCTATATTAGCTCTTATCATTGGTGTGGCTTTAGGTACTTATGCCGCAACTCACCAAAATAAATTCTTTGACCGCTTCATCATGGTCGTGACAACCGCTAGTGTGGCTGTTCCAAGCTTTGTTATTTCATTAGTCCTTTTATATATCTTCGCGGTTACCTTACACTGGGTCCCAACCACTAAAGTTAATTCTTCTGGTATTGGTCCATATATCTTACCTGTTATTTCTGCAAGCTTATATCCAACTGCGTACATTACTAGATTAACTAGATCATCAACCTTAGATGTTCTTGGTCAAGACTATATGCGTACTGCGAAAGCCAAAGGCTTAGCCCCAAGAAGAATTTTAGTCAAACATGGTATTAGGAACTCTATTACCCCAGTAGTTACATACTTTGGTCCAATGTTTGCTTCTATCATTACTGGTTCATTAGTTATTGAAAAGGTTTTCCAACTTCCAGGTGTTGGTAAACACTTTATCGATTCTATGACTAACCGTGACTACCCACTTATTATGGGTACTACTTGCTTATTAGCGTTGCTTTTAATTTTCTTCACTCTTTTGAGTGATGTCATCTATATTTTGGTCAATCCACGCGTTGACTTCGATTAAAGAAAGGAGGAAAGGAATATGAAACGTAATCCATTAAGTTTTCAAATTAATACCGAAAAGTTCTCATTTGCTTCTGATACTGAAAAAAGAAGCACGAATTTAATGCGACCAAATTCCACATTCTTTGTTGATGGCTTAAAGCGTTTTGTAAAAAACCCAGTAGCCATGGTTTCCTTCGTCTTTATCGTTTTATTATTAATCGCAGTCTTCGTCATTCCACTTTTCTATCCTTATAAATATGACGAAGTTATCTGCTATCGTTACACTAACCGTGCTAGTGGCGAATTCCTCAGAATGGCGCCTTTCACCTACGCTCCTAAAGAATTAGAAGCAATCGCTAATGGCACAAAGGTGTTCCCACATATCTTTGGTACAGATAACCAAGGACATGACTATTTCATTCGTATCTTAGTTGGTTCAAGAACTAGTTTAATCGTTGGTTTCTTCGCCGCAGTTATCGTTTTAATTATTGGTGGCACCATTGGTGCTTTATCCGGATATATCGGTGGTAAGTTCGACCTCATTGTTATGAGAATTGTCGATGTTATTTATTCCTTACCAGATATCCTTATTATCATCTTATTCTCCACAACCTTAGCGGCGGTGTTTGATGAACATCAAGGGACATTCCTAGCCAAGCTAGGTTCTGGCTTCGTTGCTATTTTTATCGTCTTTGCTCTTCTCTATTGGGTCGGTATGGCAAGACTAGTAAGAGGCCAAGTCCTTAGCTTAAGAAAACAAGAATTCGTCATGGCGGCACGCGCTAATGGTGCTTCTACCGCAAGAATCGTTTTCAAACATCTCGTGCCAAACTCCATGAGTGTTATTATCATCTCTGCAGCCTTACAAATTCCAAGTGCGATCTTCACCGAATCCTTCCTTTCCTATTTAGGATTAGGTGTTAAATATCCAACCCCATCTTTAGGTAGCTTAGTCAGTGATGCCCAGTCATATGTCTCTGCGGGTGACGCTGGTAGACTCTTCCTCTTTATTATTCCTTCCGTCTTAATTTGTTTAATCGTTTTATCGTTAAATCTTCTCGGTGATGGCTTAAGAGATGCCTTCGACCCAAAATTACAGAAATAGGTGATCGTTATGGCAAGACAATATAAGTTATTAGAAGTTGAAAATCTTAATACCTCATTCAAAATTGACGCTGGTAAAGTCTTATCCGTCAATGGTGTTTCTTTCACCTTGGAGAAAGGCAAAGTTTTAGGTATCGTTGGCGAATCAGGTTCCGGTAAATCCGTTACCGCCTATTCCATCATGGGTATCTTAGACAAAAACGGTAAAGTCGATTCAGGCAAAATTATCTATAACGGTACTGATTTACTTAGAATTAGTGAACGTCAAATGCGTTCCATTCGTGGCAACCGTATCTCGATTATCTTCCAAGATGCGATGACCTCATTAAACCCAACTTGGTCAATTGGTAATCAACTTAGAGAAGCGATTCTCACCCATGCGAGAAACCCAATTGAAGAAGCCGTTTATGATATTAAAAACGCAATCGAAAGTGATGAACAAAGACTAATCTCTATGAGAAAAGGTATTGCTCACCACCCAGATAATCAAAAGCTTAAAGATGACTACGCGACTATCGAAAAGAAACTCGCTGATGATAAGGTTCTCTATGAAGTCAAGTATAAAGAAGCCGTTGCCCGCTACGCTGAATTAAAGAAACAAGCACATGCGAAATATAAGGCCAAAAAACCTGAACTTAATGAAAAGATTAAGGAAGCACGTCATATCTTCTTCTCTCGATTCTTCGAATTAGCGCCTGCTCCATCACAAGAACAAGCCGCGGAACAAGAACAAGCAGTGGAATTAGCCAAAATCCTTGAAACTAAACGTCAAGAATACTATAAGCAACGTGAAGTCGTGAATGAATTGATTACTAAACGTCAAGATTATGAAACAGCGATTTATCGTTCCACACTTAAAGGTGAAAGAATCGTCTTAAATAACCTTAAGGGTGAATATAGCAAAATCAAAGCCGATTATCATCGTTGCTTGAACAAATACATCAATGATGTGAAATACGCTCCAAGAAGAGAAAGAACTAAAGCATTCTTCGACGCTATTCGCGCTAAACGCAACTTCTACTGGGAATGTGTTTCTGAATATAAGGAAACAAAGTATTCCGCGAATAAGAAAGCCTTAGCGATGCTTAAAGAAGTCGGTATCACTGATCCAGAAAAAAGAATGAAACAATACCCATTCAATATGAGTGGTGGCATGCTCCAAAGAGCAATGATTGCGATGGCTTTAGTGGAAAAACCAGATATCTTAATCGCTGATGAACCAACTACCGCCTTAGACGTTACCATCCAAGCCCAAATTCTTGATTTGTTAAAGAAATTACAAAAAGAATACGGCATGGCGATTGTTATCATCACTCACGACTTAGGCGTTGTTGCCCAAATCTGTGACGAAGTTGACATCATGTACGCTGGTAGAATTGTGGAAAGAGGTACCGTTAATGATATCTTCTATAATCCACAACACGAATACACCAAAGGTTTATTAAATAGTATGCCTAAGCTCGATAGCAAAGGTAAACGACTTGAACCAATCCAAGGTAACCCAGTTGACCTCTTCTGTTTACCAAAAGGCTGTGCCTTCTCAAGTAGATGTAAAGAATGTATGCAAATCTGTATCGATAAATATCCAGAAGAAGTGCAATACGATGAAAATGGTCACGCTGCCAGTTGCTGGAAGATGATTAAAACGCTCTATGAGCAAGGAAAAATTGACATAGTTAACGGTGTACCTGAGGGTAAACCATTAATCTATAATGGTGCGATTATCGCCAATAAGAAGAAAGAAAGGAAAGCACATGAAGAAGGAAAATAATCCAGTTTTCGAAGATAAGGATATCAATCTTGATCCAAACCAAGATTTGTCTTTATTGGACAAAGAAGTTAACAGAGTGAAACACAAAGTTAGCGAAGACGATTATATCTTAGAAGTTAAAAATCTTAAGATGTATTTTCCTATTGCCACTTCCATCTTTAAAACCGTCCCACTAAAAGCGGTTGATAATGTTTCCTTCAAGATTAGAAGAGGTGAAACATTAGGCTTGGTTGGTGAATCTGGATGTGGCAAAACTACCTTAGGTAGAACTATTCTTCAACTCTATAATCCCACCAGTGGTGAAGTCCTATTTAACGGGGAACCTGTTAAAGGTAAAGCGGCGTTAAAGAACTTCCGTAAAAAAGCTTCCATCGTGTTCCAGGATCCGTATTCTTCCCTCGATCCTAGAATGACCGTCAACGACATTATTTCCGAACCTTTAAGAATTCATAAAGTTTATAAAACAAAGAAGGAAATCAATGCACGTGTCGAGGAATTAATGGAAATTGTTGGTCTTAGTAAGGAACACGCCAGTCGTTATGTCCATTCATTCTCCGGAGGTCAAAGACAAAGAATTGGTATCGCTAGAGCTTTAGCCTCATCCCCAGAATTCATTATGTGTGATGAACCAGTCAGTGCTCTTGACGTTTCCATTCAAGCGCAGATCTTAAATACCTTCCAAGATTTGCAACAAAAGTTTGGCTTAACATACCTCTTCGTTGCCCACAACTTACTCGTTGTTAAGCACATCTCCGACCGTATTGCAGTCATGTATCTCGGTCACATTGTCGAACTCGCCGACTCTAACGAGTTGTACGATAACCCATTACATCCATACACGATATCACTCTTATCGTCTATCCCTGAACCTGACCCAATCAAGGCCAAGGCCAATAAGAGACAGATCTTAGAAGGCGATATTCCTTCCCCTCTTAACGCTCCAAGCGGCTGCCCATTTAGAACTAGATGCCCAAAGGCCACTAAAGAATGCGCAGAAAAACTTCCAGAGTTAAGAGAAATCAGCAAAGGCCACTTTGTGGCGTGTAGACTATTCGATAAATAGTCAATATATAATGCCGAGAGGCTTATATAAATTTCTAAAAAGTTAGGCGAAGTAACTTTTTGGAAGAATTCTAATTTCAAAAAAGGAGGAAATGCTATGAAATTTAGAAAAAATTCATTACTCGTTGCTACTAGCACACTCGTCTTAGCATTGACAGCCTGTGGTGGTGGCAAATCTCAATCAAGCAGCGGTGCGGAAGATAAACCTTCTTCACTCACAGTTTGTTTGGCTAGCGAACCAGACTCACTCGACCCAGCATTAAACTCTGCTGTTGACGGTGCTACAATGCTCGTCCACTTAGACAGTGGTTTATATCGCTATCAAAAGAAAGGTGACAAACTTGAATTAACACTCGACTTAGCCGAAGAGATCAAGAAAGCCACCGCAGAAGTTATTGACCATGAACCAGATGGTGATAACTGGAAAGAAGTCAAATACTCTAACGGTACAAGATATACCGTCAAACTTCGTGAGGGTATCAAATGGAGTGATGGTTCCGCCATCAAAGCCGATGACTTCATCTATTCTTGGAACAGAGCTAGTGGTGCTTCCTTAGGCGGTGACTACTGCTACATGTTCGAACAAATCGCTGATGGTGTTGCTCACGAAACTGACGATGCCACATTCCCATCACTTGCGATGAAGAAAGTAGACGACAGAACATTCACTTTCGACGTGATGGTTGACGTTCCATTCATGGATCAATTATTAGCCTTCCCAACATACTTCCCAGTTCAAAAGGCCACAATTGATGCCAATGATAAGACAGAAAACGGCACATGGGCCACAGATCCAAAGACCTATGTCTCATGTGGTGCTTACAAGATGGAAGCTTGGGAACATAACTCATCCATTACTCTTGTTAAGAATCCAGATTATTGGGATGCCAAGAACATCAAATTAGACAAGATCACATTCGCTCTTTCTGATGATGATAACGCGATGTTAGCCTCTTACAAAGCTGGCGAATATCAAATGATCGACAGTGTTCCAAATGATCAAATCGATGCCTTAAAAGAACAATACAAGAACGAATTCGTTATTGCTGGTCAAATGGGTACATACTACATCTCATTTAACATTAACTCACAAGCCTTTAACGCTAAAGCTACTGATGAAGCTGCTAAAGCTAAAGTTAGAAAAGCCCTTGGCTTATTCATCGATAGAGAATATATCGTTAAAGAAATTGGTAAAGCTGGCCAAATCCCAGCCAACGCCTTCGTCTCCGCTGGTTTAAGTGATCCAGCCGGTGGTGAATTCGTTGATCACAACGGTCCGGCACGTGATGGTAAAGGTTACTACGATAAAGGTGAATCTGATGCCGCTTACGACGCTAACGTTGCAGCCGCTATCGCTTTATTAAAAGAAGTCGGTTATACATATAACGAATCCACAAAGAAATTCACAGACTTCCCAGCGTTTAAGTATTTATACAATACTAACAGTGGTCACCAAGCCATCGCTGAAAACGTTAAAGATACTTTAGCCAGATATGGTATCGAAGTCACTCTTGAAAACCAAGACTGGGCAACATTCTTACAAACCAGAAAACAAGGTAACTATGACGTTGCTCGTAATGGTTGGGTTGCTGACTACGATGATCCATCTTCTTACTTAACAATGTGGACCACAGTTTCTGGTAACAACGACTGCCAATTCGGTAAAGGTGCTCATAAAGACGCTGCTATTTACGAAGCTGACTTAAACAACAATGGTCAAATCGAAGCCAATGAAAAGAACCTCACATGGGCTCAATCATATGATGCTTTAATGGCCAATGCTGCCAAAGAAACAGACGCAAATAAGAGATTCCAAATCTTACACGCTGCTGAAGACGTCTTAATGTCCACAGGCGCTATTTGCCCAATCTACTACTACACAGATATTTATATGCTCAAAGACAACGTTGAAGGCTTCTTCTCCTCACCATTAGGATATAAGTTCTTCATGTACTGCGACGTTAAATAATCTCAGATAATAGTATTTAACTATAAGGCCTCTTGCTCAATGCAAGGGGCTTTCTTTGTTTACACGGGCGTTTCAATATGCTTTAAT
This sequence comes from uncultured Caryophanales bacterium, assembly GCA_946414915.1. Classification (GTDB taxonomy): domain Bacteria; phylum Bacillota_I; class Bacilli_A; order RFN20; family CAG-826; genus RUG14515. The sequence goes on along the minus strand of CAMKQK010000021.1, from coordinate 714 downwards.
GTACGTAGTCAGTTGATATAGCGTCCTTAATTGCGATGCTTCGATGCTGACTATTTTTATTTATTTTCCTAAAATAGTTAGTCAATATAATAAAAAAAGATAAAATATATGTGCTATGGAAAAAATTAGAATTAATATGTTATCTCAAGCCACATCCGTGGATGGTCAAGGTGTTGGTAGTGCTTATATCGAACAAGTCGCGTTAGTGAAAGAAAACGATGATATCTTTGAAGTGGAAGTTAATTCCAAAAAAGGTAACTTTGATATCTATCACATGCACACGTTTAATCCTCAATATGTTATGAGATTAAATAGACGTCATATTAACGTCACTTATGTGCACTGCTTACCTGAAACATTTGATGGCTCATTAAAGATGCCTAAACCAATCTTCTGGGCATTTAAAAAATACGTTAAACACGCTTATAGAAAAGCCGATGAAGCGGTCGTGGTTAATCCAATCTTTATTGAACCATTAGTGAAACTAGGTTTAAAAAGAGAAAACATTACCTATATCCCTAATTTCGTGGATCATGAAAAGTTCCATGAATTGCCAATCGAAGAAAGAAACGCTTTAAGAGATAAATATGGTATCCCACATGATAAGTTCGTGGTTATGGGATGCGGACAAGTCCAAACAAGAAAAGGCGTTAAAGATTATGTGGAATGCGCGAAACGCAATCCTGATAAAGTCTTCGTTTGGGCGGGTGGTTT
>CAMKQK010000020.1:0-17346 GCA_946414915.1 uncultured Caryophanales bacterium | reverse complement strand
TCGTTTTCATTTAAGGATGCACCACGGACACCTCTACCACCTCTATGTTGGGCTTTGAATGTATCAACGCTTAAACGTTTAACATAGCCACCTCTTGATAAGGTGATAACGATATCTTCTTGTGGAATTAAATCTTCATCATCGATGTTAGCGGCAACGTTGGAGATTTCTGTTCTTCTTTCATCACCGAACTTATCTTTGATTTCTTCTAATTCTTTAATGACGACTTCAACTTCGTTTTCTCTAGAAGAAAGGATTCTCTTGTATTCAGCGATGTTAGCTTCTAATTGTTCTCTTTCAGCGATTAACTTATCGGTTTCAATACCGGTTAAACGACGGAGAGTCATTGCTAAAATAGCGTTCACTTGTAATTCAGTGAATTCGTATTTTTCCATCAAAGTCTTAGTGGCTTCTTCTGGAGTAGCGCTTTCTTTAATGATGTCGACGATATCATCAATATTGTCATGACATTTGATTAAACCGATGACAATGTGATCACGTGCTTCATCTTTTTCGAGTAAGAATTTAGTTCTTCTTTCGATAACAGAGACTTGGAAGTCTAGGTATTGTTGTAATAAAACTGGTAACGAACAAACTTTTGGAGCGTTGTCCACTAAGCAGAGGTTGATAATACCAAAGCTCACTTGTAAGTTGGTGAGTTTATATAATTGGTTTAATAAAACTTCTGGAATCGCATCACGTTTAACTTCGATGACAACACGGATACCATCTTTATTGGATTCATCACGGATATCAGAGATACCTTCAATGACTTTATCACGGACTAAAGCGGCCATGTTTTCAATCATGTTAGCTTTATTAATGCCATATGGGATTTCATCAACGATGATACGTTTTAAACCGTGTTCACCACGTTCTTCGATATGGCATTTACTTCTAATAGCGATGCTACCTGTACCTGTTTCATAGGCATCACGAATACCACTTCTACCTAAGATGATGGCACCTGTTGGGAAGTCTGGACCTTTGATATATTCCATTAATTCATCAACAGTGATTTCTGGGTTTCTTGCAATAGCAATAACACCATCAATAACTTCACCTAAGTTGTGTGGTGGGATGTTAGTGGCCATACCAACAGCGATACCACTTGAACCATTAACTAATAAGTTAGGAATTCTAGAAGGTAAGACGGTTGGTTCTTGGTCAACACCATCGTAGTTATCCATGAAATCAACAACATCACAGTTGATATCACGGACCATTTCTAAGGCTAATTTAGCCATTCTTGCTTCAGTATAACGATAAGCCGCAGGTTCATCACCATCGACAGAACCGAAGTTACCATGGCCTTCAACTAACATATATCTCATCGCAAATGGTTGGGCTAATCTGGCTAAAGCACCGTAGATAGCGGAGTCACCATGAGGGTGATATTTACCCATAACGTCACCGACGATACGAGCACATTTCTTAAATGGTTTGTCTGGAGTGTTACCAGTTTCACTCATAGAGTAAACGATACGTCTATGAACTGGCTTCATACCATCTCTAACATCAGGAATCGCACGAGCGACGATAACTGACATCGCATAATCAAGGAAGGATTCTTTGACTAATGGCACGGTATCAACATCGGTTAAACCTGCGACGATACCAGCTTCAAGTTCTTGTTCTTCTTCAGCGGAAACTTCTTCGGTTTCTTCATCTTGGACTTCTTCGTCTAAGACTTTGTTTTCATCTTCTAATAACATAACTTGCACTCCTTTCCTTAGATATCAAGGTTCTTCACGAACTTCGCGTTAGCGTGAATGAACTCTTTACGTGGGTCAACGTTGTCACCCATCAAATCTGTAAAGATTTGTTCAGCGGCAATCGCATCGTTAAGAGTCACTCTAATCATCTTACGATTGCTTGGGTCCATTGTTGTTTCCCATAATTGTTCAGCATCCATTTCACCAAGACCTTTATAACGTTGGAATGGATAACCTGGTTTTAATTTAAGTTTAGATTTGATGTTTTCTAATTGGTCATCATTGTAGGCGTAATATTGCTTACCATGATATTCGACTTTATATAGAGGAGGTTGAGCGATGTATACGTAGCCTTCTGTAATTAAAGGACGCATAAATCTATAGAAGAAAGTTAATAATAAGATACGGATGTGAGAACCATCGACGTCAGCATCGGTCATGATGACGATCTTATGGTATCTAATTTTTGTGACATCGAATTCTGGATCAATACCACCACCGATCGCGGTAATCATGTTACCGATTTCAGCGTTAGCAAAGATACGTTTCGCTTGGGCTTTTTCAACGTTAAGAATCTTACCACGCAATGGAAGAATAGCTTGCGTTTCTCTATTTCTACCGTTTTTCGCACTACCACCAGCGGAATTACCTTCGACGATATATAATTCACATTCTTCTGGTTTTTTACTTGAGCAGTCCGCTAACTTACCTGGAAGAGTAGTAAGGTCAAGACCACCTTTACGTCTAGCTTCTTCTCTAGCTTTTCTCGCAGCTAAACGCGCGTTAGCAGCACCGATAATCTTCTCCATGATTGTACGGGCTAACTTTGGATCTTCTAAGAAGAATCTATTTAATTGATCACCAACAATTTGGGAAACAATCTTTCTAACTTCGGAGTTACCTAATTTAGTTTTTGTTTGACCTTCAAATTGTGGGTTTGGGTGTTTAACAGAAATAACACATGTTAAACCTTCGGTTATATCTTCAAATGTCAAATCGTCTTCATTATCTTTCAAGAACTTGTTTTGTCTTGCGTAGTTGTTAACGATTCTTCTCATCGCATCTCTAAAGCCTGTTTCATGCATACCACCTTCATGGGTATGGACGTTATTACAGAAAGAGAAGATGTTTGATGAATAACCATCATCATATTGCATTGCGATTTCAGCATAGACATGTGCTTCAGCACCACTGGCTAAAGTAATTGGAGCTGTGCCTTCGCAATAAATAACTTCGTCAAATAATTTTGTTTTGTGATTATTGATGAATAAGACGTATTCTTTAATACCACCTTTGTAGCAGAATTCTTCGTGAATCTTTTCAGCTGGTCTAGTATCTTCAACAATAATCTTGATGCCTCTATTTAAGTAGGCAACTTGTCTCATTCTGTCACGAATGGTTTCGTAATCGTAATGAGTGGTATCTGTAAAGATTTCAGCGTCTGGTTTGAATGTAACGGTTGTGCCGTTTTTATCTGGGTCACAATCGCCAATTCTCTTTAAGTGTTCGACAATCTTACCACCGTTTTGGAACTTGATGTAATAAACACCACCATCTTTATGAACGGTAACTTCACACCATTCAGATAAGGCGTTAACAACAGAGGCACCAACACCGTGTAAACCACCAGAGACTTTATAACCGCCACCTTCACCGAATTTACCACCAGCGTGTAAGACTGTATAAACAGTTTCAACACCGGATAAACCTGACTTCTTAACAACGTCAACAGGAATACCACGACCATTATCAACAACGGTAATAGTATCACCTGGGTTAATAGTGACTTTAACTTCGGTACAGTAACCCGCTAAGGCTTCGTCGATGGCGTTATCAACGATTTCCCAAACGAGGTGATGGAGACCAGCGGCTGATGTAGTACCGATATACATACCTGGTCTTTTTCTGACGGCTTCTAATCCTTCAAGGACTTGAATGTTTGCAGCGTCGTATTTTGCGTCAGCTTTTTCGAGTTGAACTTCTTCCTCGTTCATCTCGGAGACATCAACTTCAGGAACTGGAGCGGTTTCTGGAGCTTTTTGTTCTTCTACGACTTCTTTCTTTTCTTCTTCCATTAGAAGACCTCCTTTTCTTCTTGTTTTATTAATAAGTGATTACAGTCAGGAATATCTAATTTCGTGGCGGTAATAAACACTTGATTAAACTTTCTTAAAAATTTGATTAGTCTTTCTTGATGCTTTTGATCAAGCTCACTCATGACGTCATCAAGAACCACTATTGGTTTTTTATCCTTGTCTTCGATTAAGAAGTATGGACTGAGTTTTAATGCGAGAGCGGCAATTCTGTTTTCCCCTTGTGAGCCAAACGTGGCAATATCGCGTCCGTTTAGGCTGATAGAAATGTCTTCTCGATGGACGCCGATAGAAGTTTGCTTATGCTTGAAATCGCTTTCCTCGGCGTGTTTGAATGCTTTTTTTGCGTTCTCAGTGAAGTTAGAGTCATAAGCCACGAATGGATAGTACTTAACTTCGAATGTCTCTTTATTTCCTGTGAGCGCGCGCGTTATTTTATTAAGGATATCATTGATATCCTTGACATACATTTGTCTATAAGAGATGATGGAACCCGATAATTTGACTAATAATTCGGTAGTAACATCAAGTAAAGTCTGATCTACTTTATCGCTTTTAAGTAAATCATTTCTCTCTTTTAAGACTTTCTCATAACGGGAGATATAATCGAAATAAACAGCACTCTTTTTAGATATAGAAATATCTAAGAAGTTTCTTCTATCACGAGGTGGACCACTAAAGAGCATCACATCTTTTGGTTGGAACAAGATGACATTAACGCATTTAGCTAATTCCGATAATTTGGAAATGCTTTTTCCGTTAATAGTGATTGCCCGACCAGTTTTGGAGATTTTGATTTTGATCTTTCTAGTAAGTTCTCCCTCAGTAATAACTGCGTTTACTTCTGCGTTATCTTGATTTCGTTTAATCAACGCTACATCATCATTAGCCCTAAAGCTTCTACCCAAGGACAGATAATAGATGGCTTCCACAATGTTTGTTTTACCGACTGCATTCGGACCGGTTAAAACATTGAGATTGTTTGAGAATTCGAAATTGAGATAAGCGTGATTACGGAAATTTCTGAGGCCGAGATTCTTAATCTGCATGCTAATCGATTAAAAAGGACTTGCCAGAGATTTGAATGACATCACCGTGGTATAATTTACGTCCACGACGATTTTCCTCCTCTCCGTTGACCAAAGCACTGTTTTCACTGAGAAAATATTTCGCTTGGCCACCGGTATCGATAATACCAGTGATTTTAAGCAAAATACCTAGTGTGATGAAGGTTTCACCTTCGCGTAATTTAATGCTTTTTTGGGCCACAAAAACTCCTGTATGTTTATTATAAACCATATAAATAAAAAAGGGAATTAAATATTCCCTTAATTTGTATAAAGTCTAGAATAGGTGTTTTTGGCCTAATAAGTACGGACTGGAGTGACGATTTGGACGACAGAGTCATCTGAGGCATTCTCCACCACAAATGGCTTCATTTCGCCTACAAATGCGAATGTGACATCAGCACTTCCGAGAGCTTTGACCGCTTCAATAACGAAACTACTGTTAAATGAAACGTGTAAGTTTTGACCAACGTATTTAAAGACATCAATTCTTTCAACAGCAGAACCGACTTGGCTTGATTTAGCAGAGATTTCAATGCCATCCTCACTCATAGCGAGATCAACAATGTTTTCTCTATCAATGGATAAGATGTTAGCTCTTTCAATAGCTCTCATTAAATCATTAGCGTTAACTTCTAATGAGTAGTTGGTCATCTTTGGAACGATATTCTTTGTATTTGGATAATCGCCAGCAATTAATCTAGTGGCAACAACAGTTGTGCCGATGGTGAATAATGCTTTCTTATCGCTAAAAGCGATTTCCACTGATTCTCTACCTTCTAATAGGTGATTGATTTCATTCATCATCTTGGCAGGAACGTTAGCGACAAATTCTATACCTAAAGGAATATTGAGTGTTTTTCTCGCCATACGAGCACTGTCTGTAGCAGTAGCGGTTAAGACGCCATTGCTTGCTTCAAGATTTAACGCTGTGAGGATAGGACGTTGTTCTTTTAAGGAAGCCGCAAATGTTGTTTGGCTCACTAAGATATCAAAATCGGCTCTAGATAAGCTGAGTTCTGTACCATTGGCTTCTAGGTCAAGATCAGGATATTCATCAACCTTGACGCAGTTTAAGCGGTATTCTGAACGATTATTACTAATAGTGGCAATAGTGGAATCAACTACATCAACTGTAATTTCTTCTGTATCCATCTTTCTGGTGATTTCCACTAAAAGTTTGGCTTTCATTAAAATAGAGCCTTCTTTATAGTTTCTAATAATCTCTTCTTCACCTAATTTATAAGGAACCTGAGTCTTAATAGAAATGTTTTCATCAGTACCAGTAATGAATAAACCTTTTTCATTTAAATCTAATCTAAAGTTTTCTAAAACTGCTTTTGCATTCTTGCTAGAAATAGCTCTTGCAGCAACATTTAATCCTTTAAGGAATTCCTCGCGCTTAATTGTAAATCTCATACATATTCCTTTCTTTTCTATATATTTATTATATTAATAATAATTATTAAATCTGTGGATATTGTGGATAACTCAGATTATGGTACTTGAGAATATTGTATCACACCTGGTTATAAAATGATATTTTTTATTTTTAAATAAACTAGTTGGATTTTAAGGTCTTTGTTAGTTTGTCAATAACGGCTTTTAATTGGTCATCAGTTTTCAACATACTTTCCACTTTTTCTATACCGTTCATCACAGTGGTATGATCACGACCACCGAATGCGTTACCAATTTTTGTTAATGGGATATCGATATTAATTCTAATTAGATACATGGCGATGTGACGTGCAAGAGCAATTTGTCCTGTTCTTGTCTTACCCACTAATTGAGTTGGAGTTAAATTGTAGTAGTCAGCGACGATGTTAATAACACGTTGTTCTGATAGCTGTGCAGCGACGTTTTTCACACCGGTAATATTTTGTACAGCTTCAATTGCGACCTCTAATGTAATCTTATCAACTGGGTGCATAGAAGTGACGTAGAAAATTAACCTATTAAACGCACCGTCTAACTCTCTAACATTACTACTAAATTTCTCAGCGTAGAAGTATAAAACTGCTGGGTCAAAATTGTTAATATCTAAGCCCTCATTAAGGATTTGCTTTTCAAGAATCTTAACGCATGTATTTTGGTCTGGATTGTTAATTTTTACGGTCAAACCCTGGCTGAATCTGGTTACAAGACGGTCTTCTAATCCTTTTAATTCGTTAGGTTGTCTATCGGATGTGATGACGATTTGTTTGTTGGAGTTAACCATCTTTTGATAGATGTAGAAAAACATCTCCTCAGTATTAACCTTATTTTCTAAGAATTGCACATCATCAAATAAGAGGACATCGACAGTGGAAAAGAAGTCTTTCATTGTCTCTGAACCCTTCTCGCCTTTGACGAATTTAACGTACTCATCAACGAACTCGTTAGCGTTGATATATAACACTTTTGCGCCTGGCTTACTGACTGTTCTAATGTAGTTACCAATAGCGTGTAATAAGTGGGTTTTACCTAAACCAGAATTGGAGTAAATGAATAATGGATTGAAAACTGCACCTGGTTTTTTAGCAATCATTGTTGCAGCGCGATATGCTTCTTTATTGAATTCACCTTCAACAAAGGAATCAAATGTTAAGTTAGATTTTAATTCAGCATCTTTAAAGAAGACTGTTTCTTCATTTTTAACTTTGTTAACACCAAAAGTGGTATTGCTTTTAGCAATATCTTCGCCTAATTTAAATTCAAAACGACAGTGTTGTTCGGTAATGTCGTAGAAGGCTTCTTTAATTAATTCTATATATTTAGAGGAGAGTAATCTTTGTGATGTGAGGTCCTTAACCACGACTGTCACTAAGTCTCCTTTGATGTCATGAATATAGGTACGAGAGAAGAAAGAATCAAATATTTGTCTTTCGTCGAGCCTTTGATCTATTAGCTCTAATGTTTGTTCCCACATACGGGAGATCTCTGATACTGAATTATTCATAACGTTTCCACCTGATTTCGTGTCACCTATTATAAAATAATTCACATTCGTTTTGTATGCGAATTTACGCGAAAATAAGTTTTCCACATCAATCCCCATAGAATTGTAACTATAGTGAGTTTTCCACATTTCCACATCTTCAAAATTGTGGATAAGTTTTCCACTTTTCAACAGCCTGTGGATATGTGGATTACTAACTTTTTCTACTCACGCTTCCATTATTTTTGACAAAATCGCGATTGTGAATAACTCAAATAAAACCACATTTTGTTGACATTTATTAATAAATGCTATTAAACTTATCTCGCTATGTAATAGGAGGTTTCTTTTATGAAAAGAACATATCAACCAAGTAAAATTAAACATCAACACAAAGCCGGATTCCGTGCTCGTATGAAATCCGCAAATGGTCGTCGCGTTCTTGCTCGTCGTAGAGCTAAAGGCAGAAAAAAATTAGCTGACTAATCAGAGGAAGATTATGAAAGTTATTAATCGTATTAAAGCAAGTGATGACTTTGCTCTAGCGATTAAAAAAGGCAGAGCGCAGCGTAACCAATCGTATGTCATCCATTATCGCCCAAACGAATTTAACTATGTAAGAGTGGGCATTTCTGTTTCTTCTAAACTGGGTAACGCTGTTGTTCGCAATCTTGTCAAAAGACAAATTAGATCAATGTGTGATTCGTTGATCGACTACAATTCTCAATCATTGGACATTGTTATCGTTGCTAAAGCAAATTTCCTAGATCGTTCGTATGACGATAACAAACAATCACTGAAAGAATTATTCAATTTTTAGATAGGACTTATTAAATGAAAAAAAGAACAAAACTAACATTAGGAGGCATTGCGTTATTCGCTGGTGCCATTCTACTCTCTAGTTGTACCGCTTCATTTTGTTCAAATCTTGATAAAGCTCATATCCTTTACGCTTTTGATTACGGTGTAAGTGATTATTATGATCACGATGTCACTAACGCAGAAGCAGGCGTAACCGCGTATCGCGCTATCGAAGGTAATGATAACGTTTGGTATGTGGCTAAACCACAAACAAGTACTGCTAGTGGCATTGGTAAAACCAAAGCCGACGCTATTAAAGCGGGTTTTGCACTACCATCACTTAATTACTACGTCGAATTAGATAAATTGGTTTTAAATAAAGCTTTAGGGGCATATGGCAAAACAAACCTTGCCGAAGTTACTTATCAAGATGCTATTAATGCTTTAGATGACTATGGTTATTTAAAGTTCTACACAAACACTGATGGTGCAAAGCTTTGGGACAACTGGACCAATTTAAATCAAGAGATTAAAACTAATATCCAAAAAGGTACTAGTACTTTAACGTTAGATGATTTACCATCTAATGACTATTTAAAATTATATCAAAAGGATATGAATGGCCTTATCGCTACATATCGTTCCTGTCTCGCAATCACTACTGATGATTATGGTTACTACGGCTATGCCGGTGGTACTGAATATCGTCAAAACAAAGTAAAGGTTGAAATTGAAGCCAAGAGTTGGAATTATGCCTGGAAGAAAGGCTTCGCTGAAGGCTTATTAGTCTATCCAATTGGCTGGCTCACAGAATCTTTAATTAAAACCTTTAAAAATGGTGGTGTTGCTGGTGGTTTAGCACAGTTGTTAGGTATCTTCGCAATTACCTTTATTGTGAGAACATTAATGTTATTCATTACTATCAAACAAACCACTACATCCGCCAAGATGCAGGCCTTACAACCAGAAATGGCTAAGATTCAAGCTAAGTATCCAAACGCTAATACAAATAACTACGAGAAACAACAACAAGCAGCGGATATGCAAAGACTTTATAAGAAGTACAAGATTAATCCTCTTGCCACTCTCTTACCAATGTTCATTCAATTCCCTGTCTTCATCTGTGTTTGGAGTGCTTTACAAGGTTCTGCATACATTTCCTCAGACTCATTCTTAAACATGCACTTATCTGATCCAATTAATACCGTTTTATTCAATGGTGCTAACTGGGCTAGTGGTGGTGCTGTTACAGCGCTCATCTTATTCTTATTAATGGCAGTTGCTCAAATCGTTTCCACCCTTCTTCCACAATGGATCCAAAAGAAGAAACGTAAGAAAGTTGCTAACTTAGGTAAGAACCCAGCGCAATCTCAACAACAAAGCCAAATGAAAATGTTCACCTATATCATGATGGCTATGATTATTGTCATGGGCTTCACTTTAGTGAGTGCCATGGTTGTTTACTGGTTTGTCGGTGCTTTATTCTCCATCGTTCAAACCTTAGTGGTTGAAAAAATCACATCAAATAGAGCCAAAAAGAAAGGTAGATAAATAGTATGAAACAATATACTGGAAAAACCGTCGAAGAAGCTCTTCAAGCCGCTGCTACAGAAACCGGCATTGAAGTTGATGAATTAATTTACATCGTCTCCGATAAAAGAAAAGGTTTATTTGCTAAGAAAATCGTTGTCGAAGTCTATGACTTAGCTGATGTCATTAGATTTGCTGAAGATTATATCTTAGGTGTTGTTGATGCCTTAGAAATCGAAAGCACAGTTAATACAAAATTAGATGACCAAGTCATCAGAATCACAATCGATTCTACACATAACCCAATCTTAATCGGTAGAAATGGTAAGACATTACAAGCTCTTAACGAATTAGTGAAATTAGCGGTTAGCAATCACTTCCATAAGAGATTTAGAATCTTACTCGATATCAACGGTTATAAAGATAATAAATATGGTCGCTTAGTGCGTATGGCTAGAAGATTAGGTCATGATGTGCAAAAGACAAAAACAACTTACACATTTGATCCAATGCCAGCGGATGAAAGAAGAGCGATTCATAACGCATTAAACAATATGCCAAACGTCAGAACCGAATCAATCGGTGAAGGCGCACAAAGACAAGTTCAAATCATTTACGTTGAATAAAAATAAATAACACCCTTTAGGGTGTTTTTTGCAGGATTATGTTTGAAACAATTGTTGCTTTAGCCACCGCTCCTATCAAAAGTGCATTAGCCATCGTGAGATTATCTGGCGATGATGTTTTAGACGTGGTTTCTAAATGCTGCAGCAAAGATTTAAGAGGTATTAAAGAACGCACAATTCTTTATGCTTCTATCGTTGATAATGGTGAAAAAATCGATGATGTTGTCCTCTTAGTCTATAAAGGACCTAAATCATTTACTGGTGAAGATAGTGTGGAAATCATTTGTCATGGTTCACCACTTATTTCCAAACAAATAATTGAGACGTGTATGCAAAATGGGGCAAGAATGGCCACGAACGGTGAGTTCTCTAGCCGTGCATTTATGCATAATAAAATTGACTTAGTGCAAGCTGAAGCAATCAACGATGTTATTAACGCTACTACTAAAGAAGCAAAGAAATTAAATCTTTTATCTTTAGATGGTCAAACAAGTGAATTATTAAAACCAATTAAAACCAAATTAGCGGATCTTCTCGCTTTAATTGAAGTAAACATTGATTATCCAGAATATGAAGATATTGAAGTCGCTAATAAGGAAAAGGTCGTAGAGTACGCTGATGATTTAGTTAATAGAATTAACTTATTAATTAGTGATGGTGAAAAAGCCCAAATCATCAACGAAGGTGTCAAAGTCGCCATTGTTGGTAAACCAAATGTTGGTAAATCCTCTTTATTAAATGCCTTTTTAGGGGAAGATAGAGCCATTGTTACTGATATTGCAGGCACTACACGTGACGTCGTTGAAGGACACGCGAATATCGATGGTGTAGTTCTTCATTTATATGACACCGCGGGTATTCATGAATCAAACGATAAAATTGAATCCATTGGTATTGAAAAATCTAAGAAAGCTATCAAAGACGCTGATGTGGTCATCGTTGTTTTAGACGGTTCTAATGATATTGACGACGAAGATAAGCAAATACTTGAGTACACTAAAGAATATAATCCTATTGTTGTATATAACAAATCTGATGTCTCATCTAAAGATGATAGACTCTCAATTTCCGCTTTAGAAGGCAATATAGAGCCTCTAACAAAGAAGATTAAAGAAGTAATCGGATTAGATGAAAAAACGTTCTCTAAGCCGGCTTTAAATAATGCTAGACAAATCGGTTTATTAAGAAAAGCCAAAGAATCATTATTAAAGGCTAAAGTAGACGCTGAAAATGATTTAACAATTGATCTAGTTTCCGTTTCTTTATTAGAAGCTTATACCGCAATATTAGAAATCTTAGGCGAGGCGAATCAAATGGACCTTGCTAAAGAGATATTCTCGCGTTTCTGTGTAGGTAAGTAATGAAATTAATCGATACACATTGCCACTTAAATGACGATCAACTTTATCAGGATTTAGATAATGTTATTTCTCGTGCCTTACAAACAGGTATTGAGAAAATGGTGGTTATCGGTTGGGATAAAGATAGCTCGCTAAAAGCGATTAAAATCGCTGAACAATATCCATTTATCTATGCCTGTGTGGGTTTCCACCCAGAAAATTTAGAAGGTGTTGATGAAACACAACTAAACGAAGTCTTAAATCTCTATTCACACCCAAAAGTCGTGGGAATCGGAGAAATCGGACTCGATTATCACTGGGAAAAAGATCCTCAAAAACGCGAAATCCAAAAAGAATTCTTTATTAAACAAATTGAGTTTGCGAACAAGGTTGGACTTCCAATTTCTATCCATAGTCGTGAAGCTTTCCAAGATACTTTAGAAATCTTAAAAAACCACAAACCATTACACGGAGGAGTGATGCATTGCTACTCTGGAAGTGTGGAAAATATCAACGATATAATTAACCTCGGTTTGTATATTGGACTTGATGGTCCAGTGACCTTTAGAAACGCTAAAACACCTAAAGAAGTAGCCGCGGAAATCCCACTAGAAAAACTAGTGTTAGAAACTGATTCGCCATACCTCTCTCCGCATCCACTTAGAGGTACAGTAAATGAACCTTCAAATCTCATTCTAATCGCCGATGAAATCGCTAATATTAGAGAGATGTCTAAGAAGCATTTATTAGAGGTCGTTTACGACAATTCTTGTAAGCTATTTAACTTATGAAAAAGTATTTAAAATACCCATTAGTGGTTGAAGGAAAAGAAGACGCTTCTTATCTCTCGAATTACATCGCTTCTGAAATTATTGTGACTAATGGGTATGAATTAGACTCTTCTCTTATTTCTTATTTAAAGGATAAGGAAGTAATTGTGATGGCAGATCCAGATGTAGCTGGTCAACAAATCAGAAATAGGCTCAACGGGATGCTAAATAAAGTACACAACGTTGAAGTGGATATAAAACAGTGCATAAGGGGCAAAAAGAATGGTGTAGCGGAGTGTCAAATTGACGAAATACTCTGCAAATTGGCGCTATTTTTCGAAAATAACCCTGAAAATCACGCAGAAATTACATCTTTTGACTTATATGATCTAAAAATAAGCGAAAACAGTCAATTGAGGGCATATGTGAGTGAAAAACTCAACTTAGGAACATGCAATAATAAACAACTACTTAAAAGAATGAATAACACTCATGTAAAATTAGAAGTGTTAAAGGATATAGTTAAACAATATAACCATGGAAATTAATCGCTCTAACATCAATGAAATAGTTACTAAGGCGTCCTTAAGACCAGATAAGGATTATGGACAAAACTTTCTTGTGGAATCAAGTATCTGTGAGAAGATTGTTAGTGCTTTAAACACCGAAGAAAATGATACAGTTTTAGAAGTCGGTCCAGGCCTTGGTTCTTTAACGCATTTTATTAGCTTAACAAACGCTAAATATGATGCTGTTGATATTGATCCTAGAATGGTTAATTTCTTACGCGTTGTTTATCAAGATTTTGCTAATATTCAAATTATCGAAAACGACATTAGAAAACACGATGTCTCTAAGTATAATAAAATAATTGGTAACTTACCCTACAACATTACAACCGAGACAATCCAATTCTTTTTGACAAACGCAACATCCGCGAAACGTATGGTGTTCATGATTCAAAATGAAGCACTTAATCGTTTTTATGATGTTAGAGGTAAGGAATATGGACCGGTTTCTGTCTTATTACATCTCCTTGGATCCATCGAAAAATTATTCGTTGTTAAAGCGGGTTCGTTTTATCCCGCTCCTAAATGTAGTTCGGTAGTGTTCGCTGTTAATATCGATGAAACCATAAATAGAAAAGATGCGTTAGGAACTTTCAAACTTGCGAAATCTTTGTTCCTAAATAGACGTAAAACTATACAGAATAACTTAGTTAATACTTTAAAAGACAAAGAACTCGTGGCAAAATTATGTCTCGACCTTGAGATTAATCCTTTATCTCGACCAGAGGACTTATCTCCTGATACTTACCTCGCGATGTATAAGTATCTAGAAAAGTAATAGTTACCCCTTAAAAATTATTTTTAAAATGTTACAATTAAACTGAAGATGAAAAGTTTACACATTCGTAGCTACGCAAAAATCAATCTTTGCTTAAATATTACTGGAAAACGTAAAGATGGATACCATGAATTAGATATGATTATGGTTCCTATTTCTTTGCACGACTCTTTAGTGGTTGATTTGCTTAAGAAATCACCAGATAACTTTGTTACTGTTGATGATTTTTCCATTGGTACTTTCAACTATAACTTAGCGACTTTTTCCATTGATAAATTACGTAGCATCTATCACTTTGATGAAAAGTTCAGAATCTTAATTCATAAAGTCATCCCAATCCAAGCGGGTTTAGGCGGTGGCTCATCTAACGCAGCTTGTTCATTAAAAGCAGTTAATGAAATCCTCAATTTAGGCGCTAGCGATGAAGAATTAATGGAAATCGGCAAAACATTAGGCTGTGACATTCCATTCTTTGTGAAATGCAAACCAGCAAGATGCAAAGGTTTAGGTGAGATTCTTGAACCAATTGAAATTAAAAATAATTACTACGTGCTTTTAGTTAAACCAGAAGCTGGCTGCTCCACTAGAGAAGTCTATCTAGCCGCAGATTCTATGGATTTAACAGTTTGCAACGTGGATAATGTAATTAAAGCATTAAAAGAAGGCGATGATGATTTGTTAGCGGCTAGTATTGGTAACGCTTTACAAGCACCAGCCATTTCACTAGTTCCACAAATCCAAACCATTATCGATGAATTGCATGAGTGTGGCCTTAAAATTGTCCAACAAACAGGTTCAGGCTCCGCTGTTTTTGCTTTAAGCACCGATAAAAAACTTCTCAAAAAAGTTTTAAAACAATTTGAAAACAAATACCAGGTCGAATTGGCCCGTGTATTAAAATAAATTTTACGTATCTTACATACATATAATGGAGGTTCTTTTATGAACAAATACGTAGTCGTACTAGCGGCTGGCAAAGGCACAGGAATGAATTCCCGTGATCCAGAGCACTCAAAGGTTTCTTATCCAATTTTAGGTAAACCAATCATTAACTATGTTATCGACGCAGTTAAACCACTTGATCCTCAAGAAATTGTTACTGTTGTGGGTTTCGGTGGTGAATTAACAAAATCACTCGTCGAAAAAGAATCAGATGTTGTTTGGCAAAAGAGATTATTAGGTACAGGTCACGCTGTTTTACAAGCAAAACCATTCCTTGAAGGTAAACCAGGTCAAACATTAGTTATCTATGGTGATACACCACTAGTAGAAACTGAAACATTACGTCAAATCTTCCACATTCACGAAAAGAATAGATATGATATGACCGTTGTTTCCGCAGTCTTAGATAACCCAAAGGGTTATGGTCGTATCTTAAGAGAAGATAAATCAAATCGTATCTTAGCGATTAGAGAAGAAAGTGACTGCACATTCGCTGAATATGAAATCAACGAAGTTAACACTGGTATCTGTATCATCGATAATGAACTATTATTCAAGTACATCGAAAGACTATCAGTTGATAACAATAGACACTTGTTCTACTTATCCGAATTAGTGCAATTATTCATCCAAGATAACTACCACGTGGGTGTGTTTGTGGCTGAAGAAATGAAAGAAGTCTATAGCATTAATAACCGTGTTCAATTAGCATACGCGGCTAAGATTATGCGTAGAAGAATTAACCAAAGATTAATGCTTTCTGGTGTCTCTATTGAAGATATTGATTCCGCTTATATTTCACCAGATGTTGAGATTGGTCAAGATACCGTTATTCGTAGCAATACAACCATCTTAGGTAAGTCCAAAATTGGTGAAGCTTGCTCCATCGGTCCAAACACCATTCTTAACGATGTTGAAGTGGGTAATGAAGCAGAAATTATCTCCTCCAATTTAGAGGGTGTTAAGGTCGAAAACTCCGCAAAAGTCGGTCCTTTTGTGGAAAAGAAAGGTAAATAATATGCAAATTGTCGAGAGTTTTGGTAAGAATGTTTTCGTTGGTGAAAAGATGGTGGGATATATTGACCGCCAAGGTATTTTTATCAATCGTCAAAAGTTCGCAGACATTACTCCAGAAGGCGAAATCTCTTTTGGTACTAAAAAGCTCGGCTATGTCGATGAGGATGGCTACATCATCATTAAAGATAAAGAAGTCGGTTATATCGATAACGATAATAACTTTGTCTTCTACGATATTAAGTTTTAGGTAAATTTATGATTGCGATTGGTATTGATATTGGTGGTATGTCCATTAAAGGTGCGGCAGTTGATAGCAACGGTCGTGTCTATGAGAAATTCAGTATGCCTTTTGTTAAAGGCGAACCTGGAGAAGAAACCGTTAGAAAACTAGCGGCTTTAGTCAAAGAATATATCGCTTCCCAACATTTAGAAGATAAGATAGCCGGTATAGGTATCGGTTGTCCTGGTACTTTGAATGTAGCGGAAGGTATCGTTGAATACTCTAACAATTTAGGTTGGAATGATTTACCAGTTGCTAAAATCATGAATGAGGTTTTGCCTTATCCAGTTAGACTCATTAATGACGCGAACGCGGCAGCATTAGGTGAGGCTAAATTTGGTGCGGGTAAGCAATATGAAACCGTTATTATGCTCACATTAGGTACAGGCGTTGGTGGTGGGATTATCATCAACGGCAAACTCTATGAAGGCAATCAAGGAAAAGGTGGAGAACTGGGACACATTGTCGTCCAAGTTGATGGCGAACAATGTTCTTGTGGTAGAAAAGGCTGCTTAGAAGCTTATGCCTCTGCGACCGCTTTGATTAGGGAAACTAAAAAAGCCATGCGTTCAAATAAACGCTCATTAATGTGGCAAATATCACCTGAAATCGAATTAGTGGGTGGTAAAGTAGTGTTTGAAGGCGCCGCTAAAGGCGATAAGAGCGCTCAACAAGTATTAGATAACTACATCAAGTATCTTGGTGAAGGTATATTAAATTACTGCAACATCTTTAGACCAAACGTTGTTGTTCTTTCTGGTGGCATCGCTAATGCTGGTAAGCCATTATTTGATCCATTAAACGACTATATTAAAGAACGTTACTATGGGTATCAAAGAACACCAGCAGTGGAAGTTGTTCCTGCGGAATTAGGTTATGATTCTGGCAAGATTGGTGC
>CAMKQK010000019.1:0-18417 GCA_946414915.1 uncultured Caryophanales bacterium | reverse complement strand
AGAGAAGACCCGAGTTGACGGATTCTCTCGCCAACAGCACAAAGTTCCTGTTTTAGGGTCACAATGTCTTTCATATTATTCGGCTTTCTTTTCTTCTTCCGCTGGAGCAGCTTCAGGAGCTTTTTGAGTATCAACAACTTCTGGAGCAGGTTGTTCTGGTTGTGGTTCAACGGTCACACGACGTTGTGGTCTAATATTAACTAAGTTTAAAACTGCATCAACAGAAGCCATTTCTAAGCATTCTCTGAACATCGCATAACCTTCGTTAACGTAATCTTGTAATGGATTGACGTTAGCGTAGCTTCTTAAGAAGATTGCTTCTCTTAATCTCGCCATAGAGTCAATATGTTTGGTCCAGTTTTGGTCAATACAGTGTAAGACGACTGAACGTTTGATATTGTCTTTATCAGCTTCTTCAACATCCCATTCCTTAAGGAGTTGATCAAATCTTTCTCTAATAATGATGGCTAAGTCTGGTGCGATATCATCGACTGGAGCATCATCATATAAGTTTGGTTTAATTGTGCCACTTGGTAAGAATCTTGGTTCCACCACTTTGACTAATTGTTCGCCAGAGATTAAATCATCATTGGAATCCGCTGGAATACCTTTCTTAGCAAGGAATTCACCAGTGGTTTTGAAGATATCATCCATAATATCGTCAATGTTCTTACCTTCGATAATTCTATCTCTCTTGTCATAGACAATTTGTCTTTGTTTGGCTAAAACATCATCGTATTCAAGTAAGCTCTTACGAGTATCAAAGTTTTGACCTTCGATTTTCTTTTGAGCAGATGTAATAACATTGGTAATCATTCTTGCTTCTAAGGCTTCATCACCAAAGTTCTTTTCAATGTAATTTCTAATAGAATCAGCGGCGAATCTCACTAAGAGTGTATCGTCGAAAGAAACATAGAATCTGGAGAAACCTGGGTCACCTTGACGACCTGAACGACCACGTAATTGGTTATCAATACGTCTTGATTCATGTCTTTCAGTACCGAAGACACAGAGACCACCGAGGGCTCTCACTTCATCATTAATCTTAATATCGGTACCACGACCAGCCATGTTAGTGGCTAAGGTAATAGCGCCTTTTTCACCAGCATGTGAAATAATTTCCGCTTCACGTGCATGGTTTTTCGCGTTTAGCATTTCGTGCGGTAAGCCCGCTTCTGTTAATAACGCGGAGATTTCTTCAGAAGATTCAACGGACACGGTACCGATCAAGATTGGTTGACCAGTAGCGTGACGTTCTTTAACTTCCTTAATTAAAGCAGCGAGTTTTGGACCCTTGTGCGCATAGACGTAATCTAACGCATCGATACGTTGGATTGGTCTATTGGTTGGGATACAAACAACACGCATGTTATAAATCTTACGGAATTCTTCTTCTTCAGTTTTAGCGGTACCTGTCATACCAGCGAGTTTATTATATAAACGGAAGAAGTTTTGATATGTAATTGTCGCCATTGTGACGGTTTCTTGTTTGATTTTGACGTTTTCTTTAGCTTGAACGGCTTGGTGTAAACCATCAGACCATTCACGACCCGGAAGAACACGGCCGGTAAATGGGTCAATAATTTGAACTTCGCCTTCAGCGTCCACTAAGTAGTCGACGTCTCTAGCCATAATGAAGTTCGCTTTTAAAGCGTTATGGATTCTGTGAACTAAATCAGCATATTCTGGATCATATAAGTTTTGGATGCCGAACATGCGTTCCGCTTTTTGTTGGCCTTCTTCAGTTAAGTGAACTGTCTTTTCCTTAACGTCGATGGAGTAATCTTTTTCTTTCTTTAATGTCTTACAGAATCTATCAGCAACTGTATATTGGGAGGCACTTGTTTGCGCGCCACCAGAAATAATTAATGGTGTTCTACTTTCATCGATTAAGATGGAGTCAGCTTCGTCAACGATACAGAAATTTAAGCCTCTTAAAACACGGTGTTCCATGTCAGTGGCCATGTTATCTCTTAAGTAGTCGAAACCTAATTCAGAGTTTGTGGTATATGTAATATCACATAAATAGGCTTCTTTCTTTTCTCTTGTTGTTTTTGTACGAGCGTTAACACCAACAGTTAAACCTAAGAATCTATAGATTTGACCCATCCAGTCAGCGTCACGACCAGATAAGTATTCGTTAACTGTGATAACGTGTAAGCCTTTACCTGCGAGAGCGTTTAAATAAACCGCCATTGTACATGTCAAGGTTTTACCTTCACCGGTTTTCATTTCAGCGACATCGCCGTTATGTAAAACTAACGAACCAATAATTTGCACTTTGTAAGGGAATTCACCAATACAACGTTTAGCAGCTTCACGAGCAACCGCAAAAGCTTCGTATTTAATATCATCAAGGGTTGCGCCCTTGGCTAATAAATCTCTAAAGTATGGAGTTTTGGCTTGTAATTCTTCATTGCTAAGCGCTGCCATTGTGCTTTCATAAGCGATGACTTTTTCCGCTTCGCGTTGATACTTCTTAATAAGCCTTCTGTCGAAAAATCCCATTTTCTAATACCGATCACATCAAATATGTGCCTTTCTTTATAAAAAGAATGTCAAGCATTCGCTTAAATATAATATCAATCCATCTTGTACTTGTCTAACACAAATTAATTTGTATTAGCTATTTAGGAGTTTGTTTTGGCTTTGTTTTAGCGATTACAAGCACTTCAATTCTTTTTGGATTGAGCTTTTCCACTAGGTTTATCGCGGATTTCATTGTGCTGCCTGTAGTGTAAACGTCATCCACTAACAACACTTTCTTTTTGCGTAAATCTGGACGTGAATTTAGAGCGAGATATTTATAGACATTATGCCTTGAATTTACCGTGCTTGTTGCCTGCTTATGCTTCTCAGTTTTTTCTAGTATTTCTAGCATCGTTAATCCAAGATTTTTATAGATCTCCACAACATGGTTAAATCCTCTTTCCTCATCTTCCTTTTTATATGAAGGAACAGGGATTACTACATAGTCTGAATATCGAAGCTTTATCTCCTTAGCAAACATAGAGATAAATGCTTTATTTAGCTCATAGTCATAGCAGCCTTTATACTGGTAGATTAGTTTCTTAATAAAAGGATTATAGTCATAGATAGATGTTGCATTATGACCATCCGTTTTAAACTTAATAAACTTTGGTCGCATTTCATTCTGACATGTACGGCATATTGGCATCTTTTCGTTCAAAATACGGCACATGTCATTTAATTTAATCTCTTTAAAGCATATGAGGCAGTTTCTTGTTGGCGGTAACAATTTCTGCCACCGCTCTTTGCATTTCTTTATTATTTTCTCGAGCAAGGAATATCACCTCCCCTTCTGGTGCTTCTTTCTTTCGACCAACCCTACCAGCAATTTGGATTAAGGCGTGCGAATCATATACGGGGTGATCACTTTGATAAACAATGACTTGTAAATCTTTTACAGTAACACCTCTTTCTAAAACCGCAGTTGTCACCAAATAACGGTACTTTTTAATCCTGAATCTTTTGATAATTTCATCGCGGTTTTCGCAGTGTGAATTAATATATCCTCCCTGAGGAAAAAACACTTTCAAAAACTTATATAGCTTAATCGATAAATCAATCGTTGGAACGAAGATAAAAACTTGCTTAAACATCTTTAAAAATCTCGATGTTTCTTTTATTAGTTTGTAGTTTAAATATAATAAGTTACCTTTTATGATTTTTGGCACAGGTAATGGCTTACCGTGAAATCTCGAATATAGTTCCACGATTGCGTGACCCGATTTTGAAAAATACTCCAAAATATCGTCCGACGGAGTCGCTGACATTAAGACATAATGGCCTTTAATGCTGCGTCTAAAAAATATTTCTAATATCTCACTCCCTTTAAAAGGAAAAGCATCTATCTCATCCATAATCAATAAATCAAAATAACGCTCATATCTAAATAATTGATGGGTGGTAAGAACCACTAAATCGCCTTCCAAACATTTTGTGTTTCCACCATAGACTGCTGTTAAATCATTTTTATTAAATATTTCCGCAAAGCGGTAATATAGTTCGACGCACACATCTCTTCTAGGAACGGCAAAGCCTACTCTTAATTTGTGTTCAATACAATACGAAATAATCTCGAGACATATTTCGGTCTTACCACTACCACATACAGCATGAACCAGTGTATCAATGCCACTTTTAAAGTTTGAAACAAGTTGGTTTGATAGTCGTTTTTGATCATCAGATAGTTCATAGCTAAGTGAATATTCTGATTCATCAGAAATAATAAAATCACCTGTTGGCTCTTGACCACGGAACGCTATACATTTTCGGCAATAGACTTGGCCATTTTTTTCTCCTAAATAAATAGGATTAGTGTTTCCGCATATTGGACATTTATAGTCTTTCACTTGGTTTTTCTTGCCTTTTTTTCAATCTTTTGTTTTAATCTTTTTAGATGGTGTGTGCCCCTTTGGGGATAAAGCAGTCTTGCTTTCCACCATTTTTTCTTTTGTAAGAGAGACAAAGACATCGATTTTTATTTCATCCGAGATGACAAGCCTATATTTTTTAAGTTCTTGCCCTCTGTGTCTTAATTTATCTTTTCTTAAATATCTTCTAAAATAGCTCTTCCCGCCTTGAGATGGATTTGGATTCACGTCTAATACTTCATAGCTGCCATTTTTTGTTGGGCTTGAAGTGATTTCTATATTCTCCCAAGTCCCATCTTCCAAAACACTTATCTCAATTGATGGGTGATATTTTGTTCTTTTATTTTTATAAAATTTGTATTTGCTCATTCTTCTCCTTCAATATATGAGGCAATAAAAAAGCCCCTCTACTTAATAAATAGGAGGGGTAATTGATTTTTTTCCTAAAAATTTGAATTATTTTTCTAAATCATTAATCATTTGCACTCTTGTGGCATGTCTACCACCCGCAAATGGAGTATTTAAGAAGATATCAACTCTTTCACAAGCTTCTTCTAATGAAACATAATTGGCACCAAATCCAATAACGTTTGCGTCATTATGTTCACGCATTAATCGCGCCACATCCGCGTTATATGCCAATCCAGCACGCACGCCCTTGACTTTATTCGCGGCAATGACAATGCCTTCGCCAGTTGTGCAAACAACGATACCGAATTTGCAAACACCATCAGCCACTAATTTCGCGGTTTTCGCACCAAATTCTGGATAATGGCAAGAGTCGGAATTATATGTACCAACATCGATAATTTCAAAACCCTTAGCAGCTAAATGCTGTTTAAGGCCTTCTTTTAATTTGAAACCACCGTGATCAGAACCAATTGCTAATTTCATAATATTATTATAATAATATCCTTTCTAATTATCTATTACTTTTTCCCTTTGATATAGAGGAAGCGAGTTTTATTATACAAATCTTTTTCAAAATAGAAAGAACAACCTTGGCAGTATTTATTTATTAAGCTGGTTAACGGTTCTTCTTGGTCTTCGCCTATTTCAAACGCAAGGATGAATTCATCGCTGACGATTTTGAGGTAATCTTGAAGCACTCTTTCATAGAATAAAGTACCTGGTTTAGCGAGTAATGCTAGATGCGGCTCTTGCTTCCAAGTTTTCTCGTCAATCGTGGCCTCGTTTTCGATATATGGAGGGTTACAAATAATAACGTTATATCGATCCACGTGGTCGATGAATGGTGTTAACATATCACCTTGTTTAGTAACCACATTTGTAAGCTTATGAGCCCTGATATTTTTGTTTGCGATCGTCAATGCATCAGTAGAAATATCGGATAAAACGACCTCGCTATTATTAAAAATATGAGCAAGACTAATACCAATACAGCCACTGCCAGTGCAGACATCCAAAATCTTTAGATTGTCGTTATGGAAAGTGTTCTTAATTAATCTCGCGGTATTAAGCACTAATTGTTCGGTTTCTTGTCTTGGAATTAAAACATTCTTATCAACATAAAAAGGCTTAGACAAAAAGTAAGCCTTATTAAATATATATTCAATCATTTCACCATTTTGGTAGCGGTTCATCGCACTAACAAATTGGTTTTCATCTTTGATTTCTTTATCAAAATTATTAGTTAGAGATAAATGGTCGAAACCATTGATTTCTTCAAGCGCAAAGTAGATAACCGTATCAGGTATACCTTCTTTTTTATATTGAAAGTATAGTTCACGGTTTGTGGACATAGATTACTCGCCCGCTAATTTTGTGGATTGGTCGTAATGGATTAACGCTTCGATAACTTCGTCTAATTCGCCTTCAATAACACGATCGAGTTTTTGAATGGTGAAGCCAATACGGTGATCGGTCACACGGTTTTGTGGATAGTTATAAGTTCTAATCTTTTCACTTCTTTCACCAGTACCGATTTTTAGTTTACGTTCGTTACCAATTCTTTCTTGTTGTTCCGCTAACATGTTCGCGTACATCTTTGTACGTAACATTTGCATAGCAATTTCTCTATTTTGGATTTGAGATTTTTCAGTTTGGCAAGCAACAACTGTACCAGTTGGGATGTGGGTAATACGGACAGCGGATTCTGTCTTGTTAACGTTTTGACCACCTGCACCTTGAGAGTGATATGTATCAACTTGTAAGTCGTTAGGATTAATTTGAATATCAATTTCTTCTGCTTCAGGCATAACTAAGACTGTTGCAGTACTTGTGTGGATACGTCCAGAAGCCTCGGTCTTAGGCACTCTTTGAACGCGGTGAGCACCACTTTCAAATTTGAGTTTTGAGAAGACACGATTTCCACTGATTTTGAACGAAATCATTGCAAAACCCCCAGATTCTGATGGATTTTCGTCTAAAATTTGAATCTTCCAACCTTGGGATTCAGCGTATCTTGTGTACATTCTGAAAAGGTCACCAGCGAAGATGTTTGCTTCGTCTCCACCGACAGCGCCTCTGATTTCAACAATAATATCTTTATCGTCATTAGGATCTCTTGGAAGGAGCATTTCTCTTAATTCTTCAATGAGTTTTTCTTGTTCAGCTTCAAGGCGTTTAATTTCTTCTTTGCCCATTTCCGCTAAATCTGGATCAGAATCATGCGCCATCTCTTTTGCGGCTTCGATATCTTCTTCGTTTTTTGTGTAACGATTAAAAGCTTCAACTTGAGGATCCAAGTTTGCTCTTTCTTTAGATATCTCTTTAAACTTCGACATATTTTTCATAATGTCATCGCTCACGAGTTCTTCGTCGATTTCTTTAAGACGTTTTGTCGCGGCGATAAGACGTTGACGCATGCTTTCTTCCATAGTAGTTTCCTCTGACCGTTTAGTATTGTAGCATAACTCTTCTATTAGGCAAACAACGAAATATTTCCATTAATAGAATATTAACATTTCTTTATGACCGGTTTTCGTATATACTTAACACAGGTGATTTTATATGGCTTATAAAGCATTATATCGAACATATCGTCCTAGCACTTTTGAAGAAGTCGCTGGACAAGAACACATTGTTAAGACTTTAAAGAACGCTTTGGCGACCAGAAAGTTAGCCCACGCCTACCTGTTCGCAGGACCAAGAGGTACGGGCAAAACCACAATGGCCAAATTATTAGCGAAAGCGCTTAACTGTGATGAAGGCATTGGTTGTCAATGCAACGAATGCAAAAACTGTAAAGCAATTATTGATGGCACACATCCTGATGTCATCGAACTCGACGCTGCTAGCAATAACGGTGTTGATGAAATCAGAGAATTAATTGATAAGGTAAAATACGGCACAATTTTAGGTCGTTATAAAGTTTATATTATTGACGAAGTTCACATGCTTTCTACTGGTGCATTTAATGCCCTTCTTAAAACATTAGAAGAGCCACCAGAACATGTCATTTTCATTTTAGCGACCACTGAACCACATAAAATCCTGCCAACTATTCTTTCACGTTGTCAAAGATATGACTTCACCAAATTAAGTGACGAAGATATTAAAAATAGACTAAAGAGCGTTCTTGAAAAAGAAGGTATCGCCTATAACGAAGAAGCAATTAAGATTATCGTTTCTCTCGCGGATGGTGGTATGCGTGATGCTTTATCCATCTTAGATCAAGTATTAGCCTATTCCGGTAATAAATTAGAGGTTCAAGACATATTAGACATCTTCGCTTTAGAGTCAAAAGAAGAAAAGATTGGTTTACTCAATTCCATCATTAATAAAAATGTTTCTGACGTTTTAGCGAGAGTAAATCGTTATATATCTATGGGTACCGATATCAAGAGATTGACTGACGACCTATTATTAATATTAAAGGATATATTGATTTATCAATCTTCACGTAATGTTGATTGTTTAGAGATTCTTAATCAAGAGGAAGCAGCGTCTTTCTTCAAGTATTTAGATATCGATGAAACATTAAAGATGATTGATGTCATTATGGGCGCTCAAAAGGACTACAAAACTGTTAGTTCCATCATCCCACTATTTGAAGTCACAATTCTTAAACTTGTGGCCACGAAAAAGGATGGTAGTCCAAACGTCGCTGAACCAAAAGTTAGCGCACCTGTGAACGAAAAACCTGTGGTTCAAGAAGTTAAACCTGCTCCAAAAGCGGAACCAAAACCTGAGCCAAAACCAGTGAAACAAGAAGAACTTATTTCCTTACTTGATCAACCTGAGCCAGAGCCAGAACCAGTGAAGGAAATTGTCTTAAGTAAGAGTGTGGTCACCATTAAAAACACTAGAAAAGAAAATTCATTTGATATCAACGATGACTTGATGATTGATATCATGGTCATTTCCAAAAAAGATATCAAGAATTCTCTCATTGATAACTGGCCAAATATTAAGAAACTTATTGGTCATCCAGATCTAGGCAAAGCCGCGACTATGTTAGTGGATGGTCGTCCACTTGTGGCCTCACAAAAAATCCTAGTTGTGGAATATCAATTCCCAAATATCGCGGAGAAAGCTAATTTGGTTGAAAACCAAGAAGCCATTCAAAACGTTATCGAAACAGTATTCAATAGAAAAATGTTCGTCTACGCTGTCTCAAGAAAAGATTCAGTGAGATGGCAACAAAGCTACATGAATAGATTACAAATCGGTAAATTACCAAAGGCTGACACAGTCAGCATTGAATTCGAAGGAGAATAGAACTTATGAACATGCAACAAATGATGATTCAAGCTCAAAAGATGCAAAGAGAATTAAAGAAGGCTCAAGCCGAATTAGCAGAGAAAGAATTTAAAGTCTCTAAAGGTGGCGCTGTCACCGTTACTGTGCTTGGTAGTAAAGAAATCAAAGCCGTTGAAATCGATAAAGATGCTTTCGACGCTGATAACAAAGAAATGGTCGAAGAAATGATTGCGATGGCTATTAACGAAGCCAATGAAAAGATTGACGAAGAAGCTGAAGCTATCAACGAACGCATCACAGGTCAAAGAGGAGGATTCGGTTTCTAATGGAGAAGCTTAAAGCTCTTATCCGTTTAGAAGAATCTTTAGCCAAGTTACCAAGCGTTGGACGTCGTAGCGCGGAGCGTATGGCGTACGCAATGCTCAATATGGAAGACGATGACTTGAACGAGTTTTCTGACGCCATAAAAAACCTTAAACAATCAATACACGTCTGCCCTATTTGTGGCTTTTTAACCGAAGGTGAAAACTGCGTTATTTGTGACGATAAAGAACGTGACCAAGATACCTTAATGGTCGTTTCTTTCCCAAAAGACGTCATCGCCTTTGAAAACGCTGAATATTACCATGGCTTGTACCATGTATTAAACGGCGTTATCTCACTAGGTAAAGGTGGCACTCTTGATGATTTAAACATCAACGCTTTAATGAAGAGATTAGATAATCATCACTTCAAAGAAGTCATTATTGCCACTAACCCCACAATTGAAGGTGAAACTACCGCTCTATATTTAGCGAAATTAATCGCTGATAAAGTTGACTCAGTCACTCGTTTAGCCTATGGCTTACAAATGGGTGGAAACTTAGATTACACAGACGCTTTAACATTATCAAAAGCCGTTGAAGGCAGAAGAAAACTATAAAAGAGGTATCAATATGTTTATTACTCTTGAAGGACCAGAAGGATCTGGCAAAACAACCGCTGTTAATTACGCTGTTAGCAAATTAGAGGAGATGGGTTACCAAATTGTTCGCACTCGTGAACCAGGTGGTACACCAATTGCGGAACAAATTCGTAATGTCATTCTCGATAAAGCCAATACAGCGATGGACGAAAGAACAGAAGCCCTTCTTTATGCTGCTTCAAGAAGACAACACCTCGTGGAAAAAGTCTGGCCTGCTTTAAAAGAAGGCAAGATTGTCATTTGTGATAGATACTTAGATTCCTCATTAGCCTATCAAGGTGGTGCAAGAGGATTAGGTATCGAAAATATCTTAAACGTGAATAACTTCGCTACCGAAGGTACATTCCCAGATTTAACTCTTCTTTTCGATATCGACCCTAAGATTGGATTAGCAAGAATCGCCGCTAACGCAAATAGAGAAGTTAACCGTTTAGACTTAGAAAAATTAGACTTCCATAACAAAGTCAGAAATACATTTTTAGAATTAGCAAAACGCTACCCAGAACGTTTTATTATCATTGATGCCAGTAAGAGCAGAGAAGAAGTGGCAGATGCTACTTTAAAAGCCATGCTCTCTAGAATATGCAAGTAGAGAAATATTTAAAAAACTATCAACCTGTTATTTATCAGACCTTTGTTAATTCTTTACAAAAAGGTCAACTTTCTCATGCTTATCTTCTTTCTGGAAGTAACGGCACTCCCTTATTAGATATCGCAAAGTTTTTTGCTAAATCAATTCTTTGTGATGACCCATCCCCACTAGCGTGTAACTCATGTATCACATGTTTACGAGTGGACGATGATAACTACCCAGATTTTTTCGTTTTTGATGGTAGCAAATCGACAATCAAAAAAGAAGCGGTCACTACGATTGAAAGTTCTTTTGAAAAGAAAGCTTTTGAGAATAAAGGCATAAGAATTTATATTCTTCACCTCATTGAAAACATGACCATTGAGGCGATTAATAGCATTCTTAAATTCTTAGAAGAACCAGGTCAACAAATCTATGCTTTCTTGACCACGAATAATGAAAACAGTATCTTGCCCACCATTATTTCTAGATGCCAAGTTTTAAGATTAAAACTCATTGATAAAAACGTCGTCATCAAAGACGCAATGGACTTTGGTGTGGAAAAGAAGGATGCTGAATTACTCTCTTATTTCTATAACGACGGAGAGCTCATTAAAGAAATCATCGATGATGAAGATAATAACGATGCTTTCTTTACTGCGAAGAAGTGTTTTGAAGAGACATTACAAGTCATGGACGAAGGAGATAAGGACGCACTTATCTACTTTGTGCAAAGTAATGTCGCTAATCAAATCAAAACCAAAGAAGCGTGCCGATACTTTATCAACATGTTAGTAATGGCTTTTGAGGACATGATTGCCATTTCTAATGAAAAAGCCCCATTTTTAGAAAGTTATGCTACAATATTAGAACATCTTGCCAATCAACTTTCTCATGTTAATGAAAGTTTGATTGAATTATTAAGGTGTGCCACTGCGATTAATACGAACGTGAATATCGTCTTATTAATAGACCACGTTTTTTATACGATTACCAAAGAGGATTAATATATGCCAAAAATTGATAATGAAAAACAAAATCAACAAATAGATCAAAAACATGAATATAGCCATTTCGTTGGTGTAAAGTTTTTAAATACTCCAAGAGCCTATTTCTTTGGTTGCAACGACGCTAGCTTTGCCTTAAACGATAAAGTTGTCGTTGAAACAGTCAGAGGTATGGAACTTGGCACCATCGCTATTGAACCTATTTCCATTGATAAATACGCTAATGGTTTATATCTAAAACCAATTGTTAGAAAAGCCACTGATGTGGACATCCGTTTAGCGGAAATTAACCAAAAAGACGCGGTATATGCATTAGAAATCTGCCAAGTTGAATCTAAAAAACTCAATCTTGATATGAACTTAATCTCTTGTGAATATACCCTTGATAAATCCAAGGTCATCTTCTCCTATTTAGCGGATGATCGTGTTGACTTCCGTGAATTATTAAAAGTCTTAGCCTCACGCTTAAGAACAAGAATTGAGCTTAGACAAATTGGCTCTAGAGATAAAGCCAAAATGATTGGTGGTCTTGGTGTGTGTGGTATGCCATTATGCTGCTCCACATTCTTAAATGAATTCGATGGTATTTCCATCAATAGAGCGAAAAACCAAATGTTAGCGATTAACATTCCTAAGTTAAGTGGACAGTGTGGCAAATTAATCTGCTGCTTAAAGTATGAAGATGATGCCTATACTGAAGAAAGAAAGAAATTCCCAGATTTAGGTAGTAAACACTTTATTGATAAAGTCGAATACACTGTGACAAGTGTGAATATTCTTTCCCGTGTTGTCAAAATTGAAAACGATGAAGATATTAAGTTCCTTCCTTTGGAAGACTTCTATAAACAAGTAGGCGGACAAAAGAATAAAGAAAAACGCTATGAAAAGAAATAAGTCTTTTGATAAAGGTAACTTTCCTCTCTATTTAATAGCCACTCCAATAGGTAACCTAAAGGAGTTTTCTTCACGCGCTATTGAAGTAGTGAGTGACGCTGATATTGTCGCCGCGGAAGATACCCGTAATGCTTATGACTTATTAATGAAATTTGGTATCAAAAAAGAAACCTATTCTCTTAGAGAACATAACGAAAAAGAAGCTAGTCTACATCTTGTCTCCCTTATCAAAGCAGGCAAGAAAGTTGTTTATATGTCAGATGCTGGTTATCCAGGTATTTCTGATCCAGGCCATATCCTAGTGAAAGAAGCGATTGAAAACGATATTCCTGTTTCCACTGTTTCTGGTAGCTCTGCCTTTATTAACGCTTTAGTGGCCTCAGGCTTAGAAACCAATCACTTTTTCTTTTATGGATTCTTATCCGCGAAAGATGGAGAAGCCAAAGAAGAAATTAATAGTTTAAAAGCTTTAAGAAACACCATTGTTTTCTATGAAGCCCCACACCGCATCATTAGAACTCTTAAACTATTAAAAGAAGTTCTTGGAAATAGATACGTTTGTCTTGCTAGAGAACTTACAAAAATCAACGAAGAATATATCAGAGGTACCTTAGAAGAATTGTCTAATATAGACGAAGAGACCTTAAAAGGTGAAATGGTTTTAATCGTCGATGGTAACCGTGACGAGATTATCTTTAAAGATGATGAAATCACTTCACGTGTCGCTTATTTTGTCAATTTAGGCCTTTCACAAAAGGATGCAATCAATGTCGTCTCTGAAGAATTCAAAATTAACAAAAATTACATCAAGAAACTCTTATTCTAATCACTATGGAAATCGTATTTAAGAAAGATAAGCAAAAGAAACCTAACCCATTTAAAGAAGTAAGTAGAAAAGCCTTTGATAAAATCAAGCACTACCGCTTACCTGCGTCTTTTTATTACTTTCTAATTCTTATCGCTATTGGTGTGGGCTTCTATATGATGATGCTCGTCCAAAACGATTTCTCTTTAGCCTATGGTGGTGACTATATGGCCCAATATATCCCTATGGGATACCATGTTTGGGATTATTACCACGAATGGTTTAGAACTGGTCACTTCGTTTTATTTGATCCAGATATCTATTTAGGCGTTAACTCATTTGGTTCTAACGCCTACTATGGTTTATTCTCACCATTTAATATCATCGTGGTCTTGTTCCCACGTGTTTTAGTGCCTCAAGCAATGGCCATCACATCAATTATTAAGATTGCCTGCGCTGGTTTATTCTTCTCGATGTACATGAAACATGCCTTTAAGGTCAAAGATAGTGTTTCTAGATTGTGTGGCATTGCCTATGGCTTCGCTGGTTGGGGTGCGTTCTACCTTTGGTATAACAACTATCAAGACGTTTTAGTCTTCTTCCCACTTGTTTTATTAGGTATTGAAAACACGATTCAAAAACAAAAACCATGGTTATTAGCCTTAGGTGTTTTCTTCCTAGCGATTTCTAACTATGTTTTAATGGTTTCATACGTTGTATGTGCCTTCTTATATGCGATGTTCCGTTTCTTCCAAACAATTAGAACTAGAACAGTCGCGAATAACTTTAAAGTACTAGGCTTAGGCTTTATTGGCTTTGCCGGTGGTATCATGATGAGCGCGCTTGTTTTTGGTCCCGCTTTTATGGCCACAATGACATCTCCAAAGCTCGAAATGGCGGGCTATAAAGAGTTATTAAAAGGTTATTTGGAAAAGAAACAATATAAAGAGTTCTTTGACCTATTACTTTCTTGGAAAGTCGCTCCTGATCAACACAATCGAATTATTCCAGAAAGAGTATATTACCCAATCTTAGAATTTTTCTTCCCTACCACTACTTGTAGATCATTACCAACTCTTGAATTATATGGCTGGGACTTTGATGATATCTGCGTTTCCTTATGGTGCTATGTCCCATTCATCATGTTCTTAGTGCCAGCTTTAATTCAATCATTCACCGAAAAGAAATGGACACATATTGTGGGCTTTGCCTTAATGGTGTTCTCATTATTTACTCCAGTAATGTACTACTTAACCGTTGGTCTCA
The DNA here is from genome assembly GCA_946414915.1 of uncultured Caryophanales bacterium. GTDB lineage: Bacteria > Bacillota_I > Bacilli_A > RFN20 > CAG-826 > RUG14515. The sequence continues at coordinate 3,848 of CAMKQK010000019.1, read as the reverse complement.
CTAATGGTTACGCGAGATGGACATTATTTGTTGTGGCAGCATTAATTGCTTATGTTGGTATCTATATCAATAAGATTCCAAATGTTCCTACTTGGCATATGCATGTTGGCTTCATTTTTGCCATTATGGGTATGTTTGTTTCATGGTTCATTACCCGTAAATTAGCGGGCACGGTAGTTAGTAATGACCCTGGTTTTGTCCAATTAGGTATCGGTGGTTTATTACTCGTCGGCTTAACTGGTTACTTTGGAAAAACCGCCAAAAACAAGGCTGTTAAAGCGGTTGGTTACGTCTTATTAACTCTTTATTTCTTAGTGATGTTATGTGTCTGGTTTACCTCTGATATGGGATTAGATATTTTAACCGAACCAAAGAGTGGAGAACTCACATATCGTTTCTTAGAAGACGGTGAAAACGCCACGATGATTGTCTTTGTTATAGAGATGATTTATGTCGTGGTTGTTTATATTACTTTACTTCTAGTAAGAAACACTAAAGCATTCATGGTATTGGCGACAATATTTGTCAGTTTTGAAGCTATCGCAGTCGGTAACTTTGTCACTTGGGGCCATGGTTATGACGGTGGTCATAATAATGGTTATGACACTAACGAAAGATTTAGATATACCTTAAGAAAGATCCAAAACTACGATAAGTCCTTCTATCGCATGTACACATCAATTGGTGATGGTTGGAGCACAAATAACGCCTTTATGAACGGTTATGGTGCTGCTAGCTTCTTCCATTCTTTATATAACTTTGAAGTTAATAATTACACTTTATGGACTGGTTTAAGAAATGGCGACAAATCTGTCGGTGGTTCTTATAGAAATAAGATTGCTGATATTGATAACCAATTAGGCATTAAATACTACGTCGTTAATAAGCAAAAAATGATGTATAACGAAATCGTTAGTAACAATAAGGAAAATCCTGATGCCTTTATGGCTAATGTCCCATGGGATTTCACCGAAAAGAAAGAGTTCGAAACAAACGAATATAAAGTCTACGAAAATAAGAAATTAAATGATTTAGGCTATGCCTATGACACTATTTATAGTGGTAATTTAGAAAAGAGTGGCGTGAACTATGATGTGAGATGCATTAGAAACGTTATTACTCTTTCTAGTGTTGCAACTCTCTCACTTGATGACAGTGAAGAAATTAGTAAAACTCATCCAGGTATCACTATTACCGATAAAAAGCCAAATGTTTTAGACGAGGACCGTGAAAACTATAAGACAGTGACTTATAACCACGCTGTTTATCATGTGCAAACATGGGCTAAATATTATGACTTTGCGAAGATCCCATCTATTCCACAAGATTTTACCCCCGTTTATAGCTACAACTACGATAATAATGAAACAATGAAATACTTTGCTTTCTATACACCAAGAGCAAACAATCAACCACTCTTTAAAGAAGGTACTGCTTTATACGTTAGAGCGGGTTTCTCTGGTTCTATTAAGTACAATTTCTACTTCATTGATAAAGATAACAAAATCTTTATGATGGACGCTCATGATGACGATACCACTGATAATACGTCCTATATGCGTGGATTCTACGTTAATCGTGATTGCTACGCTTTAGCGGTCGTTGGTAAATACTATCAAAGCCATGTGAGATCATACTCATTATCGTTCTATCAAGAAGATATTTCTGACTATCGCGCTAGATGGGATAAGTTAAATGCTGAACCAATCACTAATGTGAAATATTCCGCTGATAAGTTCACATTCGATACTAACTACACCAATGAAAAACTCGTTGTTACTCGTGTGGCGTTCGATAATGGTTGGAAACTAAAAGCGGTCAATAACGACACTAAAAAAGCTGAAGACTTAAAGGTCTATAACGGTAACGGTGGCTTTGTTTCATTCGTCGCCCCTAAAGGTAATTATTCCTATACCATGGTCTATGAAACACCATATTTGAAACTCTCTTATGTTGTTTCTGCTTTCTCATTTATGACCTTCTTTGGTTCCTTACTTGGCTACCATTTATACCAAGAAAAGAAGAGAAATCACCATTTGGATAATCTTTTTAGAGAAAATTAGATTAACATTTTCTCTTGCTTTTAGCATATTAACTCCTCTAAGATATTAGAGGTTTTTTCTAGGAGGGCCTCAATATGAATATTCGTAACATTGCCATCATCGCACACGTTGACCATGGTAAAACTACCTTAGTTGACCAACTTTTAAAATCCTCTGGAACCTTCCGTGATAACGAAGAAGTAAACGAAAGAGCGATGGATAGTAATGATATCGAAAGAGAAAGAGGCATTACCATCCTAGCAAAAACAACATCCATCATCTATAAAGACACAAAAATCAACATTCTTGATACTCCAGGACACGCTGACTTCGGTGGCGAAGTGGAAAGAATCATGAACATGGTTGATGGTTGCTTATTACTCGTTGATGCTTTCGAAGGCACAATGCCACAAACAAGATTCGTTTTAAAGAAAGCTTTACAAGCCCATATCAAACCAATCGTTGTTATTAACAAAGTTGATAGAAATAACATTGATATTGAACGCACACTTGATGAAGTTTTAGAACTCTTCATTGAATTAGGCGCTCCAGATGAATTCTTAGAATTCCCAGTCGTTTATACTTCTGGTTTAAAAGGTACTTCTTCTTTAGAAGCTAACGTCAACACACAAAAACCAGGTATGGAACCAGTGTTAGACACTATTATTAAAGAGATTCCAGCTCCAAAGGTTGATGTTAACGCCCCACTTCAATTACAAGTTGCCTTATTAGACTATAACGACTTTGTCGGTAGAATTGGCTTAGGCACAATTAAGAAAGGCACAATTCATGTTAACGATAACGTGACTGTCGCTAGACTTGATGGCACCACCACAAACTTCAGAGTTATGAAGTTATTCGGTTATCAAGGCTTAAAGAGATTAGAAATTGAAGAAGCTTCCGCTGGTGAAATCGTTGCCGTTGCCGGTTTAACTGATATCAACGTTGGTGAAACTATCGGTGCTTTCAATAATGTTGAAGCATTACCTCCAATTAGACTTGATGAACCAACATTACAAATGACATTCGGCACTAACTCTTCCCCACTTTCTGGCCAAGACGGTAAGCAGTTAACCGCGAGAAAGATTGAAGAAAGATTATTTAGAGAAACGCAAAAAGACGTCGCTCTTAAGGTCGAAAGAATTCCAAATAAAGAATCATGGATTGTTTCTGGTAGAGGTGAATTGCACCTTTCCATCTTAATTGAAAACATGAGACGTGAAGGCTTCGAATTAGAAGTTAGTAAGCCACAAGTCATCATCAAGGAAATTGATGGTGAAAGATGTGAACCATATGAAGACTTATTAATCGATGTTCCAAACGAATTCGTTGGTGACATTATGATGTCATTAGGTAATAGAAACGCTGAACTCATTAATATGGATGCTAGAGAAACAGTCACTATTCTTCAATATGTTATTCCTTCCCGTGGTTTATTAGGCTTTATGACCAATTTCATGACCTTAACCAAAGGTTATGGCATTATCTCTCATACATATAAAGAATATCGCCCAGCGAGCTCATTAAACTTAGGTGAAAGACAAATCGGTGTCTTAGTGGCCACTGAAACAGGTCAAGCCACTCCATACGCGATTGAGCACGTTGAAGAAAGAGGCACAATGTTCATTGAACCAGGTGTCATGGTCTATGAAGGTATGATTATCGGTGAAAACCGTTATGATATCGACTTAGCGGTTAACTGTGTACTTAAGAAGAACTTAACTAACGTGAGAAGTGCGACTAAAGATACCACTGTTGTCTTAAAGACACCACGTAAGATGTCCTTAGAAGCTTGCTTAGACTACA
>CAMKQK010000018.1:0-19856 GCA_946414915.1 uncultured Caryophanales bacterium | reverse complement strand
CAGCAACCTCGCACGTCAACGCGAGCCGTCAACGTTTAATATCATACGTGAGTGTAGGTGCGCTGTCAACCAATTATTAAATAAATTTAAATATATAAAGGGCGAAGCCGGTAAAATAATCGACACGTGATACGGTTTTCCAAGCAAAAAAATTGCAATAAAAAAGGCGAAAAAGTCATTTTTCACCCCTCATTTTTCAATTTTTGACGTCTTAAATTTCGTCTTTTTTTGCTCTAATCGAGAACTTGCAGCCACAGTAGTGTTGGAAGTAGAGACCGTACTTGCGGACGATATCTAGTGACTTTTCGTATCCACCATTCTTCTTAAAATCAGCGGGTAACCACTTCACTCGTTTGCCTTGAGAAAGCTCAAAACCAATCTTGTTTAGATCTTGAGAATTCTTGAATCTAGAGATGCTCATTACTGTGCCAACATAATCATAACCGCACTCATCAGCGAGTTCGATTGCTTGGCCTAATCTCTTTCTAAAACAGATGCGGCAACGCTCCATCCCTTCACGTTGGTCTGCGTACGGCTCTAAATCTTTGTAGTAGGTTACACTATCATAATCAAATTCAATCACTTCAATGTCTGCGGAAATAGCCTTTAAATAGCCTTTAAGCTCGTTTAGACGGCGATGATATTCTTCTTCGGGATAAATATTAGAGTTGTTATAAATGATTGTTATTTTGAAGTAATCTTTAATTAACTCAAATGGGTAGGTAAAACATGGACCACAGCAAACGTGTAAAAGTAAGGTGGGTTTTTCACCACTTTCTTCTAGAACTTTGAGTAGTTTTTCCTGCTCTTTTTGGTAATTAATTCTTGTCTCTTCCATGGATAAACATTGCATCGCCAAAGGAGAAGAAACGGTATTTCTCATCCACTGCGTGCTTATATACTTCTAAGGTAAATTCTCTACCCATAAACGCTGATACAAGCATAATCAACGTTGATTTTGGGAGATGGAAATTAGTAATTAATGCATCGATAGTTTTGTATTCATAGCCGGGTTCAATAAAGATACTTGTGGCTTCTCTTGTAGGTTTAAAGCAACCATATTTAGAATAGTTGGCTTCTAAGGTTCTTACTGATGTTGTACCAATCGCGATAATGCGTTTGCCTTCCGCTTTGGCTTTGTTTAATCTTTTAGCGGATTCTTCACTCATTTCATAGACTTCACTATGCATAACGTGGTCTTTAGTGTCTTCGACTTTGACTGGTCTAAATGTGCCTAAACCAATATGAAGAGTGACATCAATGACTTCTACGCCTTTAGCTTTGAGTTTTTCAAAGATTTCATCGGTGAAATGGAAGCCTGCTGTTGGAGCGGCGGCACTACCTTCGTATTTAGCGTAGACTGTTTGATATCTATCGTTAGTGCATAACTGTTGGGCGATATAAGGTGGTAAAGGCATTTTACCTAATTGATCTAAGACTTCTAAGAAGATGCCTTCATAAATGAATTTAAAGACACGTAGGCCCTCTTCTCTTTCTTCGATGCATTCGGCAATGAGTTTTCCTTCACCGAAATCCACTCTTGCGCCAACCTTTAAAGATTTCGCTGGTCTAGTTAAGCATTCCCAGTTATCACCCTCTAATTGCTTTAAAAGAAGAAGTTCGCAGTGCGCTCCAGTCTTTTCTTTAATACCTAATAATCTAGCGGGAATGACTTTAGTGTTATTTCTCACCAAGACATCGCCTTCATGAAGATAATCAACGATGTCATAGAAGTGTTTGTCTTCGTATGTTTTATTTTCTTTATCAACCACTAAAAGACGAGAGTGATCTCTTTTTTCACTTGGTCTTTGAGCGATTAATTCTTCAGGTAAATAATAATCAAATAAATTAATGTTCATTAGAAGCCTCTTTCATCACCAAACTCTTCGAGTTTTTGTTTCATGAATTCTTCATATCTATCTTCTTTAATAGCTTCTCTAGCTTCTTCCACTAAACGGATAAGGAATCTCACATTGTGGATAGACATTAAGCGTTTACCAAATGTTTCATCACAAATATGTAAGTGTCTTAAATACGCTTTAGTGTAGTTCTTGCAGCAATAGCAATCACACTTATCATCTAAAGGAGTAAAGTCTTCTTTATATTTTTCATTCTTAATATTCACACGACCATGTGAAGTCATTAAAGCACCGTGTCTAGCAAGTCTAGTTGGTAAGACACAGTCAAACATATCAACACCACGTAAGATACTACCTAAGATATAGTCAATAGAGCCGATACCCATGACGTATCTTGGTTTATCTTCTGGTAAATACTTGATTGCATAATCAATCATTTCAAAGAATTTATCTTTTGGTTCGCCAATTGATGTACCACCGATGGAATAGCCTGGGAAATCCATTTTCACTAATTCTTCCGCACACATCTTTCTTAAATCTTCGTAGTCGCCACCTTGAACAATACCGAACAAAGCTTGATCTTCTCTTTTATGAGCATCTTTACCACGCTTTGCCCATCTTAATGTTCTTTCAGTGGATTTCTTACAGTAGTTATAGTCCGCTGGCCAAGGAATACATTCGTCAAAAGACATAGCGATATCTGAACCTAATTTCTCTTGAATTTCAATTGAAGTTTCAGGAGAGAAGAAGAGTTTATCGCCATTCAAATGGTTCTTAAAATGCACACCCTCCTCGGTTATTTTTCTATTTTCCGCGAGAGAAAAGACTTGGAAGCCACCACTATCCGTGAGGATTGGGCCATCCCAGTTCATAAACTTATGTAAACCACCGGCTTTAGCAACGATATCCGCTCCTGGTCTTATGGATAAGTGATAGGTATTACCTAAAATAGTACCCGCTCCCATTTGATGTAATTCTTCTGGGGATAAGGTTTTAACTGTGGCTAATGTACCAACAGGCATAAACATTGGGACTTCGCAATCACCATGTGGAGTGTGAAGGATACCATATCTAGCACCTGTCTTTTTATCAACGTGTTTAATTTCTAAGTAAAAGTTTTTCATACCGGTGCCATTATAAATGAACAGTTAAAAATCCTCAATGATAATAGTGCTTTTCAAAACACTTTAAAAATGTCCCATTGATGTTTTTTGTTTTATTTTAATTAATATTTTACTTAATATTATGCTAAATGTTAAAATATCTACAGAAAGGAGACTTAATATATGGCTACTATCCTCCCAGTATCCGATTTAAGAAATTACAATACCGTCCTTGAACATGTCTCAGAAGGCACTCCAGTTTACTTAACTGTCAACGGAAGAGGACGATATATCATTAGAGACATCGCTGATGAAAACGAATATGAAAGACTTAGATCCCTTCTCCTGCTCATGTGTGAATTAGCGGAAGGAAAAAAGTCTGGAGATGAACAAGGTTATGTCTCCGTTGAAGAAATAAGAGCTTACATAAATAAGAAGTAATGAAATGTAAGGTCTTGTATTCAAAGGCCACAAAAAACGATTTAGACAAGATTTATTCAGAAGTTTATAGTGCTTGTCTGGACGAAAAGAAAACAAGAAGATACATTAATGAGTTGATTGACACTATAGAAAAGAAAGCCGATTTCCCTCAATCAGGAATACCATTCTATTTTGGTGATTTATTCACTGGATACCGCTATGTAATATATAGGGCTTACCTAGCGTTCTATCGTGTAGATGGTAATGTGATGAAGGTAGATAGGATTCTCTTTGCAAGGAGCAATTATTGCGAAGTGTTACTCGCTCATGGTAATTAAAAAAGTTCGGCGTGAAAACCGAACTTTTTTCTTACTTGTTAATCGTTATTTAAGAATGAGTTTTCTTAAATTGAGAGCGCCTTTACCTTCGTAAACGAATGTAACTTGGTCTTTCTCTCCACCTTTTTCGACTTTAAATTCAATGAGAGCTTCACCTTTAACGTTAATGTCTTGAGCAGCTTCTTTTTCACCATACTTCATGATGAGTTTACCTTCAGCCTTACCATCTAACTTAATAGCGAATGATTTGGTCTTGGATAAATCGAAGTATTTATAGGTGATGGAACAGCCATCATTGAAGTTCTTAACGTATTGGTTTGGATTTTCTTCTCTATCTTCACCTTCTTGGGTTAAGAATGGTTCTTTACCATGACCGAATTTGAAGATGCCATAGAATCTATTACCATTTTTAGCTCTTAAGCCACAGCACATAGAAGCAAAGTATTCACCTTCACCTGGTAATGGTTTGGCGTATAAGCCTTGGGATGTTCTTTCAACTTGTTTGAAGGAACCATCTTTTTCCATGAAGATTTCTTCAGCGAAACCTTGTCTAGAGAATTGGCATTTATTTGTTTGTCTATGGGCGAATACATAGTATCTACCATTAACTTCCACCATAGAACCGTGTGTGTTACCTGTGAAGTCAACAGCGTCTTTGCTATTCTCAATACCGCGTAAACCGATATCACCGTTAGAGATTAATGTGCCACCTTTCTTGAATGGGCCCATTGGGGAATCACCGATACAGTAGCAAAGTTCGTGACCAGCTTGGGAAGAATAGATGAAATAGTATTTGCCGTTGAATTTACGCATTGAGGACGCTTCAAAGAAAGCGTGAATGCCGTATTCTTTATTAACATCATTTCTGATTGTTGGAACAGTCATCACTGGTTCAGTGATTGGTGTTAACATGTCTTTTGGATCTAATTCGACAACCGCACCACCTTTAATGGATTTAGCACGGACATCTAATAATGGATAGAACATGGCAGAGCCATAGTATAAATAGACATGGCCATCTTCAACAAAGACTGCTGGGTCGAATGGAAGATATGTTTTGCCCCATTTCTTTAAATCAACGTTGCCGTGGTATTTGAATGGACCAGCTGGGTTATCTGCGACTGCGCAGTGAATAATCCATGAACCACTTGTGATACCTTGGACTGGGCAATAGTATAAATAGAACTTGCCATCTGGACCTTGGCAGACATCTGGAGCGTAATAAACTCTCTTACCATTTGTGGTTGGATCGTCAACTTTTCTCCAAATAACGCCTTCGTATCTCCAATCGGATAAATCATCGATTGGTGCGGACCATGTAACATAATCGTTTAAACAGAAATTACCACCATTGAAACGGTCATGGGAACCATAGACATAAACACGTCCATTAAAAACGTGTGGTTCACCATCAGGAACATATTCAAAGTTAGGTAAATAAGGATTTGTAACTACTTTTTTCATGATAAAGTCTCCTATGTGTTACTACGCCTTCAATTTTAGCAATAAAAAAGCATTCGCTTGATTATTAAGTTGCTTTTATCACATGACAATCTTACGAATGCGCGTGTTAATTAAAGGACTTTAATGAAGTCGGCTTTTCTTTCCTTAACGGCAAGAACAGCATTTTCTGCAGGATAGCCGAGAGCACATGAGCCAACAATCATGAAGTCTTCAGGAATGCCTAATGACTTCTTAATTTTTAACCCATTTTTAGTTTGGAAGAATTCATCGAATTGATTAATCCAACAAGATCCGAGATTTAATGCATGAGCGGCTAAAAACATATTTTCTAAGACACAAGAGCAATCTTGATAAGTGAATCTATCATCTCTTGGACCCGCCACTAAGATGATGGTGTTCGCGCCATACATGCAATCCTTTCCTCTGATTTCATTTGATAGACGTCTTAGCTTTTCGACGTTTCTTTTGCTGTTAATGACGTAAATGTTAGCGATTTGTCTGTTCATGCCGCTTGGAGCGAATTTACCAGCTTCAGCCACGGCTAATACTTTGCTTTTGGAAACTTTCTTTTCACTATAAGCGCGACAGCTAACACGAGATTTGATGAGTTTTAATGTTTTGTTTTCCATAAATGTCTTTTAACCTCTATCTATAATACTTTGCGACCATTAATAACATGTTTTTATTTGTCTCATAATCACTCTTTAATTGTGATTGATCGACTTCAACGCCTTTCTCGTGGCAGTACTTAACGAACTCTTTTGTGAAGAACCAGAGGCGTAAATCTTGCTGGACAAATTTGTCTTTGCTTGTAAATCTCTTGTACTTGAATGGTAGGTAATAAAGCTTACCTTTGCTATAGACAAAATTGTCTGGTTTCATCTCTAATTCCATGCCATCGTTTCTCGCGTACCAAAAGGCTTTGAACATGAGATCTAATATTTCCTCAGATAAGGGACCTTTCTTTAATAAATCAAAGCAATTATCACCTTCAACATATTCAATAACCGCCCATCTTAAATTTTTATCGTATAAGTAGCATTTAGGATTAGTGACTCCAGACACTCTTAAGCGATGTTCGCAGTCGACAAAATCATCGAATCCCGCTTTGTCATCACCGAATTTCTTTAAAAAGAAATATTCGCCTTTTCTTTCGACTTTAAAAGTGCGTTCACCGATTTGTTCAACGACTGTATAGACTTTTCTTTTAATTTCAATTTCTTCAATCATATCTTCATTTTATAGATATTCCTTTTCTTAGCAAAGAAAAAAGATATTTAGTTTTTTAATTAACAATATATAATATTGTGCATAAAGGGGATTGAGTTATGAACAAGAATATCGAAAGATTTATTAGATACGCAAAGATTGATACCCAAGCTGATGACACTACTGGCACCACTCCTTCTACAGAAAAGCAAAAGAACTTAGGTTGCTTATTAGTTAAAGAGTTATTAGAGCTTGGTTTAGAAGATGCCTATATGGATGAATATGGTATCGTTTATGCCCACTTAGATGGAGAAGGTGATGTCATTGGTTTAAACGCCCATATGGATACCGCACTAGAAGTGACCGATACCGGCGTTAATCCTCAAATCGTCACTAACTGGGATGGCAAAGATATTAAATTAAACGATAAATACAAAATCACATTAGAACAATTCCCTAAGATGAAAGCCTTCATCGGTAAAGACTTAGTCGTTACTGATGGTAACACCTTATTAGGTGCTGATGATAAAGCGGGTATCGCGATCATCATGGCGGTATTAGATTATTTAAAAGAGCATCCAGATTTTAAGCATCACCCACTTGCCATTTCCTTTACAGTGGATGAAGAAATCGGTGAAGGTCCAAAGCATTTCTCCTTAGAGAAAATGAAAGCTGATTATGCTTTCACTATTGATGGAGGCGATATCAACTGCATCGATTGTGAAAACTTTAACGCTCAAGGCTTAAAAGTTAAAATCACTGGTGTCGCAGTTCACCCAGGTGAAGGTAAGAACACCTTAATCAACGCTCTTCAATTACAAGCAGAATTCATTTCTATGCTTCCTCAAGAAGAAACACCATTCTATGCAGATGAAGGCTATTGGCACTTAAACAATATTTCTGGTTCTAGTGAACAAGTCGAATTCTCTGCAATCTTAAGAAACTTCTCTAGAGAAAAGTTAGAAGCTTTAGATATGAAGATTTATGAAATTAGAGATGCTTTAATGGGCAAATATCCAAAGGCGAAGATTGAAGTGGAAATCTTTGAACAATATGAAAATATGAAAGCTTATGTTGATAAAGATCCACGCCCAGTTAAAAAGGCGGAAGCCGCTTTAAAGGCTGTGGGTATTGAACCAGTATTTGACAGAATCAAAGGTGGCACTGACGGTGCGACTTTCTCTAAGATGGGTTTAGTCACTCCAAACTTAGGTACAGGAAGTGGTAATCACCACGGTCGTTTTGAATATTTATGCATCCAAGATTTTGAAAAAATGATCGATATTGTCCTTAAAATTATCGAAAGATAGGTCTTAAATAAGAAAGTTTAATAAGTTACGATTAGAGTATGTTAAGAAAACAAAATAGGTTACACATAGCCTTAGAAATAGTTACTATTTTCAGTTTCATTGTTATTGGCGTGACAATGCTCACTTTCATGTCCCAAGAAGTTGAGATTAGCAAATCCTATGTTGGTTCTTTAGTCTTAGCCATTGGTGTAACCGAATTAGTCTCTTTCTTATCAATGAAGGACTTAGTGAAGTTAAGAAATATCCCTAATGCTGTCATAGCGTTTTTAACTATGGTACTAGGTGTGATTCTATTAGTCCTTAACATCGATTTAGCGACCACGTGTATTGTTTGGAGCATCTGTAACCTTGTATTTTTAGTGGGTAAAGTTATTGATTCTGGATTCAATATTTTACGTCAACCATTCTTAAACATTATCGTTATCATCTTATGTATCGTTGAAACAATATTTACAATCTTCTTACTTGCTAACCCAGCAAGCGAAAAAGCGCTCAATAATCAAATCAATTATATTGGCATTGCCTTATGTATTAAATCGGTGATCCTCATTATTGAATTCATTATTCACCGTTATCAAAAGATATAAAAAGATACGTGAACTGGTTAATCGAAAATAGGTAGCCCTTTAATATCCTCCTTCACCTTATTAGTTCACGTATAACAACTCTATTTTAAAAAATTAACGCAGCACTTAATGTAAGCAAAGCTGTTTTTATTTCAGCCAAGTGAATCAACATCAATGATTCTCCACCTCTATTATCACCCTCAACTATATATCCATTAACAGCGCCATAATATACATCGTTATGCAAATGTTTGTGTAAGCGATACTTTATCGAGGCTCTATTGATTTGGCTGTTTATATTGTGCCTATATTTGTTGACAAAGATGTTTCTTGCCTGAGCAGCTTTTGGACTGGCCTTTGCAATGATATGGTGGTCTTCCAGTTTATTGTTGTTTACCCACCACATCCAAAGAGTCACAACATATTCGCCGAACGCTAATAAAGCTTTATTTCTTGCTATTTCAATGTTTTTTCTAAGAGTATTTAATCCAACAGCTATCATAGCAAAGACATTAACGGAAACATAACCACGATAAGTGTTTTGCGTCTGGTTGATTACTGAGTTGGCTAATGCAATTGTAGAAAGGTAGTAAATTAAAATACCTACCAAAAAGATAATAGCTCCGACAGCGATTGTGGCTAAAAAACCATCGCATCCAGTTGGATCGGTCATCATAATTGGATTGTTCATGCAATAAGAATAAAGATTAAATGCGTAATCTTTTGAATTTGTTTCTGCTATTTTTTCAAAGCTATCCATGGAAATGAAGCGCATCAAAACAGGAGAATAGTATCTAGTTTGTAAATAGTACATTTCTGATTCCCAGTCAAAGACGTAATCTTTGTAAATTAGTTCATTAACAATGGTAATATCATCATTCGAGCCACTAACAACTACAGGGTAGCCCCACTCATTATAGCTATATGAACCAACATAATTCATATTGCTATCCATAATACCGATAATTTTACCCAAATAGTCCTTTGCGTAAAAATAGCAATTGCCTTCATAAACAAACCCTAAAGATTGTCCGTTTCCATCATAAAAATAAAATACTGGTCTATAACCATCTCTTATACTTGAATACAATGTATTACCAACATAATAATAATTGACAGTTTGTCCATTAACAGTTTTGGTTTTTCTCATTCCATCAACGCCATAAGAAAAAGTCATTGATTCCACTTCATTATTAATCGCTAGCAATGTATTGTTTCCTCCCCACGAAAACGTAGAGTCCTTATATTGAGTTAAGTTGCCAGATTCATCGTAAATAAGTCTATCTTCGTTTACCATTGTAAGTTGGTTTTTATTATTGCTGTTTTGATAGAAAAAAGTGCTGTTATTTGTTTGAAGTATGTTGCCGTCAAAATCATAAGTGTATAATCTATCTCCAAATAAAGTCAACCTTCCATAATCATCAATGCAGCAAGGAGTTGAGACACCATTTTCGGTTATATTGCAAATGTGCCCCAGACTATTAAAATCATAAGAAAAAGAATGACTAGGAATAGAACACGCCATTGAACCATCTGATTCTTCAACTTCTCTAACCACAATGTCGTTAATTAACATTCTATTTGATTCTTCGTTTTCGCAAAAAGAGATTCTCGAGAAGTCTAGTTCGTTGTTGTGAATCACAACCTCTTCTGGCGATATTTCATAAGAAACAGATTGGTCGTCGAGAGAAACTGTTATGGTCAAACCATCATTATGGTAGGCAAAACTCTCAGTTCTCTTTTCCATTATCGTTCCATTATCGTTATAGGCATAGTCGGTAGATGAAAGAGAATCTAAATCAATAATTTTAGAAGGCAGCTCACTCGATTCATCAGAAAACACTTTAAACGTATCTTTACCGTTTATATTGAGCAAGTATGAATCTTCTAAATCAATTTTTTTAATTGAATTACCATTCGCAAATTGCTTTATTACGGTATTACCAATAACTAATTTACTCTCTAAAACACAATCATTAAGTTTCGCCTCTGATATAAGATGATTTTCATCGTATGAGTACTTGATTGATTGATTGTTTGTTGAAATTTCATCAACAAGACCATAAGTATTATACCTAACACTTGTATTTACTAATTTTTCACCTTGGTGCTCACCATAAACATTTGCTTTTTTTGCTCGATTATCGGTTTCTCTTTTGGCGTTAACACTAACTATGTTTCCTTCGTCATTAGTCACCGCGAACGATTCAATGCCGTTTTTGTTAGCGGTTGTTTTATTATTTCCAAGAGTATAACTCCCACCAGTTAGATCATTAATAACCGCATTCCTATCTATTTCCTGAACACGTTTTGTTTGATTGCAGGAAGCAATTATTAACGATAGCGAAGAAACAAAAATTAGAATTTTTCTAGATTTCATAATACTTAAATCCACCTTCTTTTAGCATATTGACATTCACCTCGATAGCTTTGTCTGAAAAGTTCATTCCAGAGCCTTTAATACTTTGTTGTATTTCATCTTTTGTTTTTAGTCGCTTATGGATACTTTTAACATTGAGAACATCCGCGTTGTCATCGATTTTAATCTCATCAAGGGATTCAAAAAATAACTGAGATTTGAAAAGGAAAAAACGATTGTCTGTTTTTGATTGAATGACACTACTAATCATTTCGCCGTTTCGCTCTATAATTACCTCTTCAAAGTACAAATCATTTTCTATAGTCTCGATTACGCAATTAAGAGATGCATTATCAATTGACAAGGACACACGAAGATTATCGCTAACGATATACGTGACATCTCCTGTCAAATCTCTCTTGCCATCGTTTTGGTAGACCGATTTGAGCTTATCCCCATCAAACTTATATACAAAAAATGAGCCGATCGGTTTGTTGCATATTAATTCTTTTGGCTTTTTTCTGCCAAACAAGCAATCTATAACAGATGCAAAGTATCCTAAATCAGAATACTCAACACCTTTATCAATTTTCGAATAGCAAATCTTAGTTGGAACAAAAGATGCAAGAAAAGAGATGATTTCGCTTGTAGAAAAACGATTCCATCTATCTTTAGCGAGATTTCTTATGAAAAGAGCATGTTCATAAAAAGCTTTTTCGGTAAAAAACATTAGTTCGCCTCGTGATTTCTTTTTCATGATACTTTAGCAATTAAGTGTTTTCATTAATCAACCGCTGTTTTGTTACAGAAATAATCTTTTGATAACATCTAATTTTTGTGTTGTTGGATATGTTATCTTTTTATCGAACACATGGCTTCCCCCGTGTCTGCTCTATCCTTTTTGTTTTGCTTGGCCTCTTTTATTTCTTATTTTTCTTTTCTTGCGAACGTTTATCATTGATTTCCTTCATCTCGGGTTCATCGATGATTTTCTTACCGTTTTTATTTGCCCAGTCTACACAGCCATTAAGCACTAGTTTTAAGAATGGACGCGGTACTTTCACAAGCATCTTAAGTGCAGCATCAGTAAACTGCACATCGGTGTTAAGTCTATCCGCAGCGTATCTCACTGAAGAGATATCCACTTCTCTATTAGGGATAGCGATGTGGTCTGGTTTCTTAAATCCTGAACACCAGAAATACTTACTATCTCGATAGCCCCAGTTAGTAGGTAATGGGCAATAATTACCACGTGTCGCCCCATTGATGATGGAGTTATAATACTTATCTTTAATGAGGATGTGATCTATTTTGAGAATAAAATGGGCACCAAATTTAGAAGTCACACCATTGAAGTCATGATATTTAAATCCTTCATAATCATCTAAGACTGGATCATCTTGAGCGTTATCTAGTTCGCTCATCCATGTGCATTCAAAAACTTGTAACGCTTCGTCGAGAATCTTTGGATATTTTTCGTTTGGATTTTGTTCTTGAGAAAGGCCATCAACCGGGGTGAACTTAAAGTTTTTCATCTTTTCTTCTGGGGTATCGCCAGGGAAACCACAGTCAACATGTTGGGCAAAGTTCTTCTTAGAATATGGTAAGAAGTTAATCGTACATTTCTTATGTCTTAATAGACCTTTCGCAGTATTTGATGTATTACGACATTCCAATATCATCGCATAGAATTTCTTACCAGCGATGTAATAAGGGAAGATGAGAGAATACGCTCCATATGAAGTAAGTGTTCCATCTTCGTTTAACGTGCCTATTAAAGTCAAAGGCATCGGGAAAAAACTTGAAGACTGATAAAAATTATCAGTGATACGAATATCTTTGAAATTATTATTCATAATGTAAACCTCGTCACTATTATAACCCTTTTTATAAATAAAAGGTTGACAAAAAGGGGCTTAAGACTTAACTTGCTATTGTGTGAACGCGTTAGTTATAACGCAGAAAGATAGGTAATTATGGAACAAACTGTTCAGAATCAATCTACGTTTAAGTTGAATTACAAACGGACATTTTTAATCGGCTTTGCCTTCTTTGGCATTTTGCTTTTATGGCAAGTCTATGACTTATGGTGTCCAACATTCTTAAGTGAAATGTTCGCTAAAGCATTTTATCCAGAATATGAGGGTCTTCGTCAACTCAATACTCCTGAAGCTATTAAACAGTGCGGCGATATTATTAAGAAAGTCCAATATCCTGTTGGTATTATGATGGCAATCGATAACATTGCCGCGTTAATTCTCATGCCAGTGTTTGGTCATTTATCAGATAAGACCCACACTAAAATCGGTAAGCGTATGCCTTATATCTTAATTGGTACATTCGTTTGCTCTATCGCTTTCCCATTCATTCCAGTTTTATTCCACTTTAATCAATTAGCAGGTGTCATCATTATGATGGCGGTCGTTGTTTTATTCGCGATGATGTATCGTAACCCTGCTGTTGCTTTAATGCCAGATATTACTCCAAAGCCATTACGCAGTAAGGCAAATGGCATTATCAATATCATGGGCTACATCGGTGGCGCTTTCGCCACTGTCGTTGGTTTAGTCTTTGTTTTAAGTAGATACTTAGGTACCGCTGTTGATAAAGATACAGGCTTATACGCTGCACATACATGGGCATATAACAATGTCTGGGCGGTTGAAGGTCCATTCCTTGTTGCTTCAGTTTTAATGCTTATCTCCGCGGTTGTCTTATTCATCCTTGTTAAAGAAAACAAGATTAGAGATGAAATGAAAGACGAATTAGCAAGAGGCGAAGCCATTAGTGAAACCGCTGATAAGGTTGATGATGATAAGCCATTAAGTAGAGCTAATAAGATTATGCTCTTCCTTATCTTAGGTGCAGAATTCTTCTGGTTTATGGCGGATAATGGTATCTCCACATTCCTTAATAACTATGTTATTTATGGTACACATTCTGAAAGTACAAGCACGATGATCTTAACCATCTTAGGTGGTGTTGGTAGCGTGGTTGGCTTTGCTGTTGGTGGTATTATCGCTAGTAAGATTGGTCGTAAATGGACATTATTCGGTGGCTTAGGCTTATCCTTATTAAGTTACTTTGTCTGGGCTTTATTAACATTCGTCATTGGTTTACCAAACGGTTCTATTCCAGCATGGTTATATATCATTTGGTTAATTAAAGGCTTTGGTATGTCCTTGGTCCACGTTAACTCCTTCCCAATGGTTGTGGAACTTTGTAATAGTAAGAAAATCGGTAGATTTACTGGTTACTACTACGCTGCCAGTATGGCCGCTCAAACAATCACTCCAATTGCTTTAGGTTCATTATTATTCATCGATGGCTTTGACTGGAGATTCTTACCAGTGTATGCTGGTGTCTGTATTGTTGTCTCATTAGTGGTTTTCTTCTTTGTGAAGAACGTGAAATCCACTAAGACAACATTCGCTAAAGGATTAGAAGCTCTAGGAGAAGCTGAAGATTAATTAAATATGAAACCATTATGTATCGCACATCGTGGTAAGCACGATAAATACTTTGAAAATACTTTAAACGCTTTTAAGGAAGCGGCTAAAGGCGAATTCTTTGGTATCGAAACCGATATTCATTTAACCAAAGATAATTATTGGGTAATTCATCATGACCCAGATTTCTTAAGCAATGGGCAAAAATACGTCATTAGTGAGCTCACAAAAGACGAAGTGATTAAATTACCATTGGATAACGACCAAGGTGATAAAGAAGCCTATATTCCCCTATTTGAGGATTATTTAAAGATTTGTAAGGAAAGTGGTAAACGTCCAATCATTGAATTCAAACCTAAAAATCCAAAAGCCAAGCATTTGAAAAAGCTTGTTAAATATATCGATGAATTTATGGGTTTAGAAAACGTGACTTTCATCGCCTTCTATCCTTGGCCACTTATCAAGTTAAGAAATAGATATCATAAAAGAGTTCATCTCCAACAACTCTTAGAAGAAGGCCATTATAAGACTCTTTATAAATGGGCAAAATTCTTCAAGATGGACATCGATATTGAAGATAAATTATTAACTCAAGACCTCGTTGATCTCTTCCATAAAAAGAATCTTAAAGTTAACGTTTGGACAATTGATGAGGAAAAGAATTTAAGAAAATTAGAAGGCATGGGTGTTGATTACATCACCACGAACGTCTTCCAACAAAATGATTAAGGCTGACAATCGTCAGTCTTTTTTATTTACTAAAAATAATGGATAATATACGTATGAAAAAGAAATCATTAATTTGCTTGGCCTTTATCGGTCTTTTATCTCTTATCGCGTGTTCTGGCGAAAAAGTTTATAGCTACGATAAGTATAAGAGCCTACTCGCTAAAAAGGAGTTTGCCCCTCAAGAAACCAAGGTACATATTGACATTGAAGAAGATGGCGTTAAAACCACCTCTGATTTGACATATGACTCTGATAGCGGAAGATGGATTGGCACTGTCATTGAAGACTTTGATGGTGAAGAAATTGAAATGACCACCTATGAAGCTTTAAACATTGTTCCATTTGTGAGCACTCTTTCTAAGACTGCCGAATATTTAAACATGGATGTCAATAAAGCCTATAAGTTCTACGTATCCAAAGATGAATATCGTATCGTTATTAAAGCATCTAGCGAAAAAGGCACAAACGAAGGTGAAACCAAATTTAATAAAGATGGTTTGATGGCTTATAGTTATGGCATTATGAAAAACAAAGATGGTGAAACCGTCCACGAAGAAACGAAAGTGTACACATATTCTTTATAGGCTATTGGGTCTACGATTAAATCAATAACAAGGTTGGCTAATGGTCAACCTTTTAAATTTAAGTTTGCAACCTTTAGTAGCGGAATTGCCAACTAGAATTTCTTGCAACAATCATGCTTTTTGCTATAAATTATAAGCAACACTTAGGAGGTAACACTATGGAAGACGAAACAATTTTCGAAGAAAAAGAAACTAGTGAAACTCAACCTAAGCAACAAGAAAAGATTAAAAACGTTTTTTGTTATAAAAACTTTACCCTGACTTTCCTAGGCGCACTTGTTTCTAACATGGGCAATACTCTATATGCTTTCGCGGTCAGTTTTTATATTTTAGCTTTAACTAATAACAATGCCTTTATCCAAGGTTTATATTTAGCCACTGGTGGTATTGTCTATGTTTTAGTTACTCTCTTTGGTGGAGTGATAAGTGATAGATTCCATAAGGGCAAAATCATGTTTATATGTGACTACGCTAAAGGAGGAATGCTTATCGCCTTTACTTTGTTATTGATGCTTGTTATTCAAGATGCGAGTGCAAAAGTAGCTGTTTTATTTGTTATCGCAGTCATTAGTAACATCATTGCCGCCATCTTTTCACCTGCAGCGTCATCATTATTGCCACGTATCGTACCAGAAAAGTCTTTCCAACAAGCTCAATCATATAACTCATTAATCCAAAGTGGTCTTGGTGTATTCGGAGTTATTTTAGCGGGTATTTTATATAGTGTTTTAGATATTCATATCCTCTTCTTTATCGTCGGTGGCTGTTATGTTTTAAGTGGCTTTTCCGAAATGTTTATTAAGTATGACTACCAAAGAAACGAAGATAAACTCACCATTAAACGCGTATTTAAAGACATTGGTGATGGTATGAAATATATCGCTTCTTTAAAGCCACTACTATTCTTAATGCTTGGCATCTTGTTGCTTAATTTCTTTGTCTCACCGTTAAGCGCTAACTTCTTACCATATTTCGTTCTCACTGATGTCGCATCACATGATTATTTATTTAGCAACCTATTAACACCAGAAATGTGGAGTTCTGTTATTCAAGTTGCGTACGCTATCGGTATGATTGTTATGGCGTTAGTCTTATCATCAAGACCACAAAAAGAAAAAATATACAAAGGATTAAGCATTTCACTTATCATCTTTGCCACTTTATATGTTGTTCTAACAACTATTTATGTTTTATTTGTTAAAGATCTTGCACATATTAATGTCATGCTTGTAGCATTTGTGCCAATTGGCGTCACGATGGGTATGACATTAATTGCTATCAATATTCCAATCACCACAAAGTTATTAACAATTGTTGATAAAGATAAATTAGGAAAAGTGAACAGCGTCATTGACGTTGGCTCACAAGGTTTAATACCACTTAGTAACTTCTTAGCAGGTCTTGTAATATCTGGCCTAGGACCAAGTTGGTTATGTATTATTTCAACAGTGGGACTATCACTAATGACAATTGTCCTTATCCTTAACAAGCATGTTAAGCAATTATGATTTAATTAGATCCACTAAATCGGCAATTGAATCAATAATAAAGGTTGGCTGACGGTCAGCCTTTTTAAATTCTTCTAAAGTGGTTTCCCCGCTTAAAACAGCGACAGCATCAACACCGGCGTTAAGACCCGCCACTATATCAGTGTAGTAACGGTCTCCCACCATCATGGTTTCTTCTTTAGAGACACCAAACTTTTCCATTACCTGGTAAATCATCGTTGGTTCTGGTTTACCTAAGAAAATAGGCGCTTTATCGGTGCACATCTCAATCCATTTGCATAGTCCACCACAATCTGGGATGTATAATCCGTCTTCAATTGGGCAACGATAATCCATATTAGTGGCAATAAATTTGCTGCCTCTTTGGATATATAAACATGCATTCTTTAATTCATCGTAAACTAGCTCTGTATCAAAAGAGGCTAATACGACATCTGGTATTTGTTCTTGATAATCTTCAATAAGTTGGAAATGTTTTCTTAATTCTTCTTTAAATGTCTTCACGCCTAAGACAAATAAGGTTTTAACGTTTTGATCTTTTAAGTATCTAATTGTGGTATCAATGGAAGAATAAAAATTGTCTTCATTACATTCGATACCCATTCTTTTAATCTTCTCAACGTAGAAGGCTAAAGAATGTGAGGAATTGTTAGTCAAAAAAACAAACGATATATCGTTTTGCTTAAGATATTCGAATGTTTCTTTGGCGCCTTTAAATAGATGTTCACCAAGATAAACGGTGCCATCCATGTCAAAGCATATTAGCTTTTTATTCATTAATAACTATTTCTTTTTAATTTTGCCTTTTTGAGCACCTTTGGAGGCATGGACTAAGACAGAACCACCTTGATTTTCGGCCATCTTCTTGGTGAATTCCAAAGCTTCTTTTTGAGTATCAAAGAGCTTAATGGCTTTTTCACCACCGGCATATTTGACTTGCCATTTACCATCAGCGCGTTTGGCGACGTGGTAGTTACGGAAATCAACAGCCTTCTTTTCTGGCTTCTTAGCAGGAGCGGCCTTCTTTGGTTCGGCTTTCTTTGCTGGAGCTGGTTTAGCAGCAGGTTTCTTTGCTGGAGCGGCTTTTTTCGCTGGAGCTGGTTTCTTTGCAGGTGCTGGTTTAGCAGCAGGTTTTTTAGCTGGCATGATAATATTTCCCCTTATTTATATTTATTATAGAAATAAAGTTTTGCTATTGTCAAAAAACTGTACGTCACAAGGGAATATCACACCGATTTGTTTTCTAATCTCATCCATCAGTTCCATAACTGCAACTGAAGAATCAAGAGAAACTAATTCATTTGGCTTTTCACCTTTGATGTATTCAGCAACCACTCTAAATTGGGTAGCGAATTTCTTCTTTCTGTCTCTAAAGACTTCTTTACCTTCTTTAGTTTTTAAGATTGCCTTACTCGCCATATGAAATAAAGGAACTTTAATCGTACCTTTTTCACCTTTGATGATGCAGTGCTCACCCACTAAAGCATTAATTTGACTGCTTACATGAGCGTTAAACCCATCATATTCAAATATCGAATCATTGAAAAGATCGATACCGTTATATAGTTTTCCTTTAGATTTGATGGCCTTTGGTTTTCCAAATAACTCATACACATATCTAACGGAATAGACACCTAAGTCGAGAAGAGCACCACCATATCTACTCGGATTAATATATCTACCTTTCGCCTTGTTATAGCCAAATATCGGCATATTAAAGATGCAATCAACTGAAAGGATTTTGCCAATTCTTTCTTCTTTAATCCACTGTTTCACTTTATTAGCAACAGGATTATACCAAGTCCACATCGCTTCTTTAAGAAGAGTGTTATTCTTTTCACTTAATTTAATTAATTCTTTGAGTTCTTTGGCGTTACCAGTAATTGGCTTTTCACATAGAACTGGTTTATGGTTTTCTAAACAGAGTTTAGCAAATGAAAAGTGCGTTTCGTTTGTGGTGGCAATATACACGCCATCAACACGAGGGTCATTAATCGCCTCTAACGCACTTTCATATACTGAAGAGTTATAGCGTTTAGCAAAAGCTTCCGCTTTCTTTTTGGTGCGATTGAAAACAGAGACAATTTGATGACCAGGATTAGTTACTAATTCTTTAGCGACTTTCTTGGCAATTTGACCAGTTCCAATAAAACACCAATTAAACATATTTTAGGCAATATCCGCTCGATACAATCCACAACCAAATTCTAACGTATAATCTTTGTCAAATATAGCCTTTTTAACATTATTCTTAGCATTTGAGTAATCAGCTATAATTGTTGTGGCAATATAAAATGAGTAATGCCCTGTTTCGCTATCGAAAGCAACATCATCACCGTTTTCCAATCTAAATTGGATTTGGTTTTCAACATCAGCGTGATTGTTCACACGAGTGCCATCACCTAGAACCAATATAAAATAAAATATAGATGAGTATTTTGCTTCAGTTTTGTTTTCATTTTTTATTTGATAATCGAAAACAAATTTTTCATTTTCTGTTTCTATGGTTGCTTTAACATTCCATTCTCCAAAAGTATATTCTTTCCCAATTGAATAAACGGCTACTTTTGTTTCAGGAGAACAACCAAATAGAAAAGTTAAAGCTGGCAGCCAAATCATCATTTTTTTCATCGTTTAGCCATCCTAATATTGTAAACTCACATTGTTCATAATTAAGATAACATAATTAACAAATGTTCTCAATATATCGGCATTTTTTAAAAAACGGACTCATAATGAGCCCGCTTTTCTTTATTGACTTAATTACTACTTGCAGTGTTGTCCTTTAACACATTCAACCGCTTTAGCTTCCACTGGAACTGCGGCTTTATATCTTTCTAAGAATTTATTGAAGCCTTCGACTTCTTCTTTAGAAGCAGTAGCAATATCTTCTTTAGCATTAACGAAGATCTTGTTTTGTAAATAATCTTCTAAAGATTCGCCTTTTTCTTTTTCTAA
>CAMKQK010000017.1:0-20890 GCA_946414915.1 uncultured Caryophanales bacterium | reverse complement strand
TTAAAGGTGACTACACATCCTGCTTATTCTATGGTTTAGGCTCTGATGGTACAGTCTCCGCTAATAAATCTTCCATTAAGATTATCGGTGATGCCACAGGTCAATATGCCCAAGCTTACTTCGCTTATGATAGCCGTAAAGCTGGTGGTGTTACCCGTTCTCACTTAAGATTCGGTAAATCCCCAATCCATAGCACCTATTACGTCCAAAACGCCGACTTCATTTCTTGTTCCTTAGACACATATCTCTTCAAATTTGATATGTTAAAGAACTTAAAACAAGGCGGTACCTTCTTACTTAATACCGACATGGATGACGAAACCTTAGTCAAGATGATGCCAAACCGTGTCAAATATCAATTAGCCACAAAAGGCGCGAAATTCTATGTTATCGACGCCAACAAGATTGCTGGTGAAATCGGTATGGGTAGACATACCAATACCATTCTCCAAGCTTCCTTCTTCTATTTAAACCAAGACATCATGCCATATGATGATGCCAATCACTGGATGAAGAAATTCGCCGAAAAGTCCTACGCCAAGAAAGGTCAAGACGTCGTCGAAATGAACTGGAAAGCCATTGATGCTGGTACCGAAGGTTTAAGAGAAGTTAAAGTTGATGCCGCTTGGAAGAACTTAGAACCAAAGACCGAAAGACAATTAACTGGTGATGATTACTTCGATAATTATGTCTCCGTGATTGGTAACCTCGGTGGTGATGATCTCCCAGTCTCTAAATTCATGGAATATGAATTATTAGATGGCACAATGAGAAACAACATCACATTCCAAGAAAGACGTTCCATTGCTGATAGAGTTCCATTATGGCACCCAGAAGCATGTATCCAATGTAACCAATGTGCCTTCGTCTGTCCACACGCGACAATCCGTCCAATCTTAATGGATGAAAAAGAATACGAAGCCGCTCCAGAACTCGCTAAAGAAGCCATCAACGCGATGGGCCCAGGCTTACAAGGCCTCAAATACCGTATCCAAGTCTCCCCACGTAACTGCGTTGGTTGTGGTCTCTGTGTGAGTGAATGTATGGCTAACAAGACTGGCAAGAACGCTCTTGAAATGGTCGAAGCTAAATCACAATTTGCGCAAGAAGATGCCGCTGCTTACTTATATAAGCACGTCACATACAAGGCTGATAGATTACCAGCTGCCTTACAAAACAGTGTTAAAGGTGTTGGCTTCTTAATGCCATATATGGAAATCTCTGGCGCTTGCGCTGGCTGTGGTGAAACACCATACTATAGATTAGTTTCCCAATTATTTGGTAAAGATATGCTCGTTGCTAACGCAACAGGTTGTTCTTCCATCTATAGTGGTTCTACTCCATTAACTCCATTCTGCACCGATAAAGAAGGTCAAGGTATTGCCTGGGCTAACTCCTTATTCGAAGATAACGCTGAATTCGGTTATGGTATGAGAGTGGCCACAAACGCCAAGATCAAAGCCGCTATCGAAATCTTAAGCGCTGCTAAAGAAAGAGGCGTTGAACCAGAATTAGCCGCTAAGATTGATGAATACTTTGCTAACATCAAGAATAGACAAGCAATGCGCACAATCGCTCCTGAACTCGCTGCTTTAGTCAAAGCTAGTAAGGACGAAGGTGTCAAAGATGTCTTAGCCTATGAAAGAGACTTAGCCGATAAATCCGTTTGGATCGTCGGTGGTGACGGTTGGTCATACGATATCGGTTACGGTGGTTTAGACCACGTTATCGCTAACGAAGAAGACGTCAATATCTTAGTCTTAGATACAGAAGTCTACTCCAATACCGGTGGTCAATCCTCCAAATCTTCTCAAACTGGTTCTATCGCTAAATTTACCGCTTCTGGTAAAACAACAGCGAAGAAGAACTTAGCCCTCATCGCCATGAGCTATGGTAACGTCTACGTTGCGCAAATCAGCTTAGGTGCTAACCCAATCGCCGCGATTAAGGCCTTAAAAGAAGCTGAAAGCTATGATGGTCCATCATTAGTCATCTGCTATGCTCCATGTGCTAACCATGGTATCAAAGGCGGTCTTGCTAACTCCATGAGACAAGAAAGACTCGCTGTTGAATGTGGTTACTTCCCAATCTTCCGTTACGATCCACGTAATGAAGCTGAAGGTAAACCAGCCTTAACACTTGATATGAAGGATCCAGACTTCAGCAAGTTCAGAGACTTCGTCATGACAGAAACAAGATTCTCTCAACTTCCACGCGTCAACCCAGCAAACGCTGAAGAACTCTTAACCAAGAGTGAAAACTACGCGAAAGCCAGATTAGAAAGAATCAAAAAGTTCGGTCTCTAATACTTAGAAAAATCAATAAAAGTGGTGCTTATGCGCCACTTTTTTGCTGTTTATGAATATCTATGTATACTTTTTTAAATTGATTATTGAATATTTATGTATTTCTATGTATATTATTGTTGAAGGAGGTTCTTTATGATTAAATGGTTTAATGTTAAAGACCGTAATGGTGTTGCGTCCTTGTACGCAAATAACATCACTTTAAATACGACAGCGATGTATCCTCTAGATACCGCTTATAAAGTGCAAGTTGGTATGGATGATAAGAATAATGTTGTAATTCAGCCACTTACCAAAGAAGTCGTAGAATCTGGCGCTTTAGATGAATGCTGCTTACTCAAGATTGAATTCCATAAGAGTTTTGCCCGTATTTCATCAGTGCAATTACTCAAGCAAATCGCTGAGGCATTAAGATTGCAATTATCCAATAAGCCAGTCCAATTTGAAACCACTTGGGACAGTGTGGAAAATGTCCTAACCATAAAGACAGGAGGACAATAATAGTTATGCCACTAGAAAATTATATGTGGATTATCTGGCTCGCATTAATGATTGTCATGGTCATTGTTGAATGCATGGGTCCAGCATTAGTCTCTATTTGGTTTGCTGCTGGTGCATTAGTCTCACTCATTCTCTCATTACTATCATTTATCGATGGTGTAATGATTCCATGGTGGGTCCAAGTCATCGTATTCGTTGTTGTGAGCGGTATCACACTTCTAGCGCTAAGACCGCTAACAAAGCGCGTACTAAAAAGAAACACTATCAGTTCCAATGTTGATAGTTTAGTCGGTAAAAGAGGTTTACTCGAAGAAGAAATTAAACCTTTCGAACCAGGCGTTTGCAGAATTAATGACGTCTCATGGACCGCCATTAGTACAAACGGTAAAGAAACAATTGCTGTGAAAAGCGTTGTTGAAGTTGTTGCCATCCAAGGTAACAAATTATTAGTCAAGAAAGTTGAGGAAAAATAATATGCCAGATGGAATCATCGCGTTACTTATTATCTTAGCGGTAGTGTTATTCATCTTAATTTGTATCGTTATCGCTAATATTAAAATCGTTAAACAAACAGAAAAAGTCATCGTTGAAAGACTTGGTGCTTACCGCACAACATGGGGTGTTGGTATGCATATGTTACTCCCATTCTTCGATAGAGTGGCGGTGAGAGTTTCCATGAAGGAACAAGTCAAAGACTTCGAACCACAATCCGTTATTACCAAAGATAACGTTACCATGCAAATTGATACCGTCGTCTTCTATGTCGTGACAGATGCGAAGTTATACGCATATGGCGTGGAAAACCCAATGGCCGCGATTAACTACTTAAGTGCGACCACATTAAGAAACATTATCGGTGAACTCTTACTTGATGAATGCTTAACTTCTAGAGAACTCATTAATGAAAAGATGAGAAAAATCTTAGACGAAGCGACAGACCCATGGGGTATTAAAGTTAACCGTGTTGAAGTGAAGAACATTCTTCCTCCAAAAGATATCCGTGAAGCCATGGAAAAACAAATGAGAGCGGAACGTGAAAAGAGAGAAAAAGTTCTTCTCGCTGAAGGTCAAAAACAATCCGCAATTCTTGTGGCTGAAGGTCAAAAACAATCCGCTATTCTTAACGCTGAAGCGGAAAAACAAATGGCTATCTTACGCGCTGAAGGTGAAGCTGAATCCTTAAGACAAGTCAAGAAAGCGGAAGCCGATGGTATCCGTGCTGTTAGAGAAGCGGAAGCTGAAGGTCTCAAGATGCTCAATGCTTCAAAACCTATCGATGCAGTCGTAACATTAAGATACTACGAATCCTTAGGCAAAATCGCTGACGGCAAAGCCACAAAGATCTTCTTACCAAGCAATTTAGACAAGGTTGCCTCAATTGCTTCAGTGGTCAAAGAAGTTACTAAAGAATAGTAGCTATCCCACTAAAAGATAAATAAAATAGGTGATACTTTGTATCACCTTTTTCATTTTTTTGACCCTTAAAATAAAAATATTGCAACAAAATAACGTTTTATATATAATGTTTGCAGTAGGTTAAGGATAATCGTATTATGAAAAAAGATCTTAGAGAAGTGGAAGCTCTTGTGCAAATTATTGATGAATATGCGCAAGTGCAAAAGAACATCGCTAACTTACCATGCGGTTATATTTCCGTGAAACAAATTAGCGGTCATACATATTGCTATCGTCAATGGCGTGAAGGAAAGAAAATCATTTCCCAATACGTCCCAGATGCTCTTCTTTCTAGTGTCAAAAGAAAAATTGCTGTCAGAAAAGAAAACGAAGCATTATTAAAAGTCGTTAAGAAAGACTTAAAGAAAGCCACACGCAAAGTCGTCAAGAGTGGTCTTCTCACTGAAGAAGACGTTATCGCTTTACTTGAAATCGCTTTACAAGATGGCGATGTAAACGCTGAAGTTGAAAAGCGTTTAGCAAAATAAAATTTAAAATACCGAAAAGTGGATTTGATAATTCACTTTTTCTTTGCCCAAAAAATATGAATCGATTAATTGTTCTTTCAGGCGTTCCTGGTAGTGGTAAATCATATTTCTCCAACGCTTTAATGAAAGATAAAGAAAAGCACGTTTATATCATTAGTAGTGACCAACTCCGTAAGGAGATTACTGGTCATCAACAAGATTTAAGCCAAGACGAACTCGTCTGGAAACTTTTCTATAGCCTCGCTAAAAGTTATAGCGAAGATAAAAACGGTATCGTTATTTTAGATGCCACTAATGCGAAGAAAGAATACCGCTACGACAATATCAAACAATATAAAGACCTCTATGATGAAATAGACTTAGTCTGTTTCCAAATTAGTAAAGATCTTGTTTTAAAACAAAATAGAGAAAGAGAATTTCCTATCCCTGAAGACGCTTTATTAAGATTAATTGATGCCTTTGAATTACCTGATCAAGATGAAGAAGCTTTCTATGATAGAATTGACTTCATTAAAGATCATGAAATAGAAAAGATTATTGCCCATTATTAAGTTATAATGACAATACGTCATCGGGACGTAGCGCAGCTTGGTAGCGCACTTCCTTGGGGTGGAAGGGGTCGTCAGTTCAAATCTGATCGTTCCGACCATGTACATACTCCTTATTATTAAGGAGTTTTTATTTCTAAACTTAAACGAAATCTAAATCATTTGTCTTATTAAAGATAAGTGCTAAAATAATATAAACGTTCATAAATTTTGTAGGAGTATTCTATGAAAAAATTAAAAAATTTACTTTTATTAAGCGTCGGCTTTTTAGCTATGACAGTGACCGGTTGTAACCAAAGTGGTGAACAATCATCTAAAGAACCAGAAAAGGAAGATCGTCCAATTGTCTTTGTGATGAGTGGTCAATCCAACATGGAAGGTAACACTAACTTTGGTAAAAACGCTACTGATACATCTTACTTAACCAAAGCCTTTGAAGACTTAGGTATCGAAGATGGTCAATGCTGCATCGATGGTATTGCTTCCATCCAAACTAGTTACTATGGCAATGGTTATGGTGAATTAAGCCGCACTGATTATAATACCGGTGGTCAAAAACAAGCCAATCAACAACCACACGCTTCCAATACTGAAGATAAGATTAAAGGTAAATTCTTGCCAACAAAAATTGGTATGGGTCATTCTGATGCGATGATGGGTCCTGAACTTGGCTGTGCTTATGCTTTAAAAGATAAAGCGACCGCCGAACAACCAATTTACTTCGTAAAGATGGCTTCTTCTGGTAGTGGCTTTGCTCAATCCGGTAGTTCCGCTGAAGGTAAGAACTGGGAAGTCAAAAAAGAAGACGGCACACCAGTTGAACATAACCTCTTCTCTGATTTCTTAAAACCATTCTTACAAAACAATCTCAATTTAATTGAAGAAGCAACTGGTAAGAAACCAATTATTAAAGGTTGGTTATGGCACCAAGGTGAATCCGATGGTGGTGAAAAAGCCAAACGTGATGCTTATGCTCGTCGTTTAAAAGACCTCATTGGTGAATTCAGAACCACATTCGCGGAATACTCCGCTAAAGATGATGCTGAAGGCAAACAAATTGCCTTTATCGATGGTATGACATTTGAAGGTGGCACCATGTTAGCAGGCGCTGCTGATGCTAAAGCATTAAATGAAATCAAATTAGCTGAAGCTAATGCTGAAGATAAGAGATACATTGTCGATACATATGCTAACGAAGAACACGTTGACGCTAACTTATTAAAAGTATCTGGTAACGGTTCTACTCAAGGTGTTCATTACAATACCAAAGACTGTTTCAGACTTGGTATGGCGTATGGCAAAGTCATCCTTGATAACAATTTATTAGACTAATTTGTAACTCAAACTTAAATAAGTGGAAAAGATACATTCTCTTCCACTTTTTTATTGAGGTCCTTCCTAAGAAAATGTATCTTGTTTTTATTGAGGTATCACCATGAAAAACAAAAGACTTTTGCTCCTTATTCCATTCTTTGCGCTAACAGCGTGTAATAACACGAAAGAAATTGATGGAAATAAAGCCAAAGAAATAGTGGATGCGATTAGAAAGAAAGAGACACCAAATAATCTAAGTTTTGATTTAATCAACAAGGGTCAAAGTGGTCAAGGCAAAAATAGATTTGAGGTTGACTTAGCGTATAAATATCAAGTCTCTACAAATGGTTATTACGTCATGCTTAAAGGCACTCAATCTGGTCAAAAACATGATGTTGAAATGTATGTCATTAAAGGCACCACACATGGGGAAGTAAAATACGTTAAATATTTTGATGAAGCAAAAAATGACTACGTCAAAGCGGTCTCTACTTCTAAAGATAACGCTGATTATGAAACCGCTTTTAATGAATTCACCGCTGATCGAATTATTAGCATTTATCAAAACTACGCTAAAGTAAATATCTACGATGCCGTGGATGATCCATGGGATACAAGAAAATACTATTCTTCTAAAGAAGGAGAATTAATTATTGAATTTACTACTGACCTCAAACCAGGCACGCCATATGAATATGCTGAAACCGCTGTCAGTGGTAAAGTGACTCATAAATTTGAAGATTATCTCTTTACTAGCGTCTATAGCGATACTGTTTCCACTTCAAAGAACACTTGGTTAACCGATGGTACAGTCGATTATAAAACAGAAGTTAAACTCGCCTTACCAAGTGATTGGGAAAGTTACATTAAGTTAGAAAGATAGTTCTCATCATTAAAATAAATAATTCCCACGTCTTAACTGATGTGGGATTTTTGTTCTTAAAATGTATTTATATAGTTATATTTTCGAATATTTGATAAAATATCGAAGACTACAAATATGGAAAAGAAAATTATTGTTAAAGGCGCTAGAGAGAACAATCTCAAAAACATTGATGTCTCGATACCTAAAGATTCATTAGTGGTTTTTTCTGGTTTATCAGGTTCTGGTAAATCCACTTTAGCGTTCGATACAATCTTCGCGGAAGGTCAAAGAAGATACATGGAATCATTATCTAGCTATGCTAGACAGTTCCTTGGTAACTTTGATAAGCCAGATGTTGATGCGATTGAAGGTTTATCCCCAAGTATTGCCATTGATCAAAAGTCTGTTTCTCATAACCCAAGAAGTACAGTGGGTACTGTTACTGAAATTTATGACTACTTAAGACTTCTATTTGGTCGTATTGGTATTCCATATTGTCCAAATCATAACGAACCAATTATTTCTTTCTCTGTAACGATGATGACTGATGTGGTCATGGCCTATCCAGAAGGAAGCAAAATACAATTATTATCCCCAATTGTTCACGCAGAAAAAGGCACACAAAAAGATGTCTTAGATAAGATTAGAAAAGATGGCTTTAACCGTGTACGAGTGGATAACGCCATCATGACATTAGAAGAAGTGCCAGCATTAGAAAAGAATAAAAAGCATAGCATTGATATCGTTGTTGACCGTTTAATTATTAAACCTGATGTCAGAAGCCGTGTCTTTGAATCAATTGAAACATGTCTTAATTTCTCTAAGGGTTTACTCATTATCTTAAACGGAGATGAAGAAAGATTATTATCCGATAAACATACATGCCCTAAATGTGGTTTCTCCGTTCCAAGAGTGGAGCCACGTTTATTCTCCTTTAACTCACCTTTAGGCTTCTGTCCAGACTGTCGCGGTTTGGGCATGAAAAGAGAATGCGATATTCGTAAGCTCATTCCTAATCCAAAATTAAGTATTAACGAAGGTTGTGTTAAATACTTAGCCCATATCGTTGGTAGTCAAAACCTTGAATGGACTGAATTTGTTTTACTTTGTAATTTATATAACGTTCCAATGGATACCCCATGGAATGATTTAACAATGGAACAACAAAGAATTGTCTTATATGGTTCTCCAGTTGCTCATCAATACACTCTTAAATCTAGCAGCGGTAACACCATGCATAGAAATCAAATTATTGAAGGCATCAAAGTTAAAATCGAAAGATTATATAACGAAACCACCTCTGACTGGATGAGAGACTACTACGAAACATTTATGAGCGATCATGAATGTACGACATGCCATGGTAAACGTTTAAACGAAGCCGCTTTAAGTGTGAAGATTGATAAAAAGAATATTTATGATGTCTCCGCTTTGCAGTTAAAAGACTTAAGAGAATGGTGCGCTAATCTACCAAATAAACTTAGTGAATCCGAAAATAAGATCGCTGACTTAGTCTTAAAAGAAGTCGTTAACCGCACATCTTTCTTATGTGATGTTGGCTTGGAGTATTTAACACTAACTCGTTTAGCGATGACTTTAAGTGGTGGTGAATCTCAACGTATTAGATTAGCCACACAAATCGGTAGTAAATTAACCGGTGTTTTATATGTCATGGATGAGCCATCAATTGGTTTACATTCTAGAGACAGTGAAAAGCTCATCAAAACTATGAAAGAGATGAGAGATATTGGCAATACCTTAATCGTTGTGGAACATGATGAAGAAATGATTAGAAGCGCGGACTATGTCGTTGATATCGGTCCTGGTGCTGGTATACATGGTGGTGAAGTCGTAGCCGCAGGTACACCAGAAGAAATCGCTAAAAATGAAAGAAGTATTACAGGTGCTTATCTTTCCGAAAGAGAATATATTTCTATCCCTAAGAAAAGAAGAGAAGGCAATGGCTTATTTATCAAAATTAGAGGTGCGTGCTGTAATAACCTAAAGAAAGTCAATGTTGATATACCTTTGGGTAAATTTGTTGCTGTCACTGGTGTTTCTGGTAGTGGTAAGTCCACACTTATTAACCAAACACTATTTAATCATTTAACAGAACACTTCTCAGGTGAACCTGCTTTTGCGGGTGAAGTGAAATCCATCAGTGGTTTTGATAATATCGATAAAGTAATTGATATTACCCAAGAACCAATTGGTAGAACTCCAAGAAGTAATCCAGCGACATATGTCAAATTATTTGATGATATTAGAACCTTATTCGCGGAAACCGTTGAGGCTAAAGCTAGAGGCTACGATAAAGGTAGATTCTCCTTTAACGTTGAAGGTGGAAGATGTGAAAAATGTGGTGGTGCGGGTGTGACCCGTATTCCAATGAACTTCTTACCTGATGTCTATGTTAAGTGCGATGCTTGTAACGGTAAACGCTATAACGAAGAAACATTACAAGTCACCTATAAAGGTAAGAGTATTTACGATGTTTTAGAAATGACTGTCGAAGACGCCTTACATTTCTTCGCTAATAGGCCGTCTCTAGCTAAACGTATTCAAACATTATACGATGTCGGTTTAGGCTATATTAAATTAGGTCAACCTGCAACCACGTTAAGTGGTGGTGAAGCCCAACGTGTTAAACTCGCTAGTGAACTACAAAAACGTCCAACAGGTAAGACGTTATATATTCTTGATGAACCAACAACTGGTTTACACACTGATGACGTGAAGAGATTAATTAAAGTCTTACAACGTATCGTGGATCACGGTGATACTGTTTTAGTTATTGAACACAATCTTGATGTTATTAAGGTAGCTGATTATATTATTGATTTAGGACCAGATGGTGGTGATGCTGGTGGCAAAATTATTGCCACAGGTACCCCAGAAGAAGTAGCAAATAATCCTGCTTCCTATACCGGTTCCTATTTAAAGAAAGTGTTAAAAAAGGAGCATTATGAATAGATTATGGTATTAGGTATTGTTTTTGCTTCCATTTTTGCGGCCATATTTATTGCTGCAATAGTGGTTGGTCTTTATTTCACGATTAGTTTAGTTAAAACCCCAATGATCGAAGTGAATTATAAGAAACACTTCATTAAGGCTGGTATTACTGTCTGTGCAGCAATGATTGCTTTTATTGCTAGCTCTTTATTCTTTTACCAAATCCTTACGGTTACTCCTAGTGCTCAATACGTGGTGCAACTTATTTTAGGTGGTTTATTATTCAGTGGTTGTTTATTAACCGCGGTTCATTTCTTTATTATCCATTACTATGGACATAATCTTCCTGAGAAGTTAGATAAATGGCTCTTTAGAATCCAAATCATTGGTTTTACCGCTGCCGTTTTCTTCTTCTTTATTTGGACAAATGGTTTTGCCCATTATTTGACATATCCAATACCAAGTGGAATTAACTTCCAACACGGTTTTGTCGCTCCGGGCGCTACAGATAAGGATGGTTATCCAATCGGTCCTAATATTGCTTTCTATGCGATCTGTATTTTAAGTGGTGCTATTCTCGTTTATTTCTTATGCGATCACTACATGTACAAAGAATACGGTAAACACGGTATCCTTGAATCCACATTCTTTGTGGCTTTCCCTGCTGGTATTATCGGTGGACGTATTGGTTATGTTATTGGTAACTGGCATGAATTCGCCGGTCACTTCGCTGATGCCTTTGCCATTTGGAAAGGTGGCTTAACCATCTTAGCGGGTGCTCCTGCTGGTATTATCGTCGGTGTCATTTGGTATTTATGGCGTAACCGCGATAAATCCCTTTGGGTTATCTTTGATATTGCTTTACCGGCTATTTTAATTGCCCAAGCCATTGGTAGATGGGGCAACTTCTTTAACTGTGAAGTACACGGTTTAGCCGTTAACGCAGAAAACTGGAAATGGTTACCAGAAATTATCTGGAGAAACAGTCAATTTGATCAATCCGGTTCTTTCGCTGGTGATGGACAAATATATTTACCACTGTTCTTTATAGAAGGCGTCATTAACTTATTAGGCTATTTCGTCTTAGCTCATGTCTTTGGCAAAGCCTTAAGAAAATATGTTGAATTCGGTGATGTTGGTTTCGGTTACATCATTTGGTATGGCATGACGAGAGTTGTTCTTGAACCATTAAGAGATGGTGCTTATCAAATGGGCACTAAAGGTTATTGGTCATGGCTCTGGTCAATGGCGTTTGTCATTGCTGGTACACTAATGATTGTAATCAATCACTTTGTTAGAAATTACCTTAAAAAGAAAAACGGCACATTTAACGTTAAACCATATGATAAGAAACTTGGTCTTATCTCCTCACTAGTGATTCTTGCTGTTGGTGGTGCGATTATTGCAGCTGCAGCTTACTTAATGACTAGCAATAAGTTTGAAACAATCGTCGCCTATAATGGCTTTAATACTGGTGCGATTCTTTTAGTTACTGGTATTTCAGTCTTATTATGCTTAGCTATTAGTATTCCAATCTTCGTCGAAGCGATCAGAGGTAAACAACATGCCTAAGTATCGTGTCCTTCTTTTTGATTTAGACGGCACTCTTTGTGATACCGATGAAATGCTCATCCAATCCTTTTTCGCACTCTATAAGAAATATAGACCTGTGAAGATTAGAACTAGAGAGGAATTAATCTATTTCTCTGGCCCTCCAATCAAGAAAACACTCGCGGACGAATTTCCTAGTTATCCATTTGAAGAAATATATAAAGCTTTCCAAGCTATTTCTAAAGAATTTTATCTTCCTTATGTGAAGGCATTTGATGGCGAAATTGAAACATTAAAGAAATTAAAAGAAGCAGGTATTTTATTAGGGGTTGTCACTAATAAAGGTGCACCTTTAACAAAGTATTCTTTAGAAGTCGCTCATATTGAAGACCTGTTTGATGTCGTTATTTCCGCGGATGATGTTAACGCGCCTAAACCAAGTCCCGCTGGTATTTTTAAGGCGTTAGAACGTTTAGCAATTGCGGATAAAAGCGAAGTCCTTTATATTGGTGATAACGATATTGACTATGAAACTGCGAAAAACGCAGGCCTTGATGC
Source organism: uncultured Caryophanales bacterium (assembly GCA_946414915.1). Taxonomy (GTDB): domain Bacteria; phylum Bacillota_I; class Bacilli_A; order RFN20; family CAG-826; genus RUG14515. The sequence continues at coordinate 8,352 of CAMKQK010000017.1, read as the reverse complement.
GATGCTTGTCACATGGGGCCCAAGAGAAATTAAGCGCGTTAAAGACGCTAAATTTGCAGTTTCTTCATATAATGAGTTAGGAGGTCTTCTCTTATGAAAATTTATGACACATTAATTATCGGTGCTGGTCCATGTGGCATTAGAAGCGCGATTATCCTTAAAGAAGCAGGTTTAGATGTTGCTGTCTTTGAATACAGCACACCAGGTGGCAAAATTAATATCGCACCACGAGTTGATAACTATCCAGGCTTCACTAAAATCCCTGGTCCAGATTTAGCCATGGAATTCTTTACTTGGCTTAATAAAGCAGAAGTAGAAATGATTCCTGAAGAAGTCACTTCCTTAACTAAAGAAGATGGTCTTTTCTATTTAGAAACTCCTCAAGGTAAATACGCGGCTAAGACAGTAATCATTGCCTCTGGCACAAAAGAAAGACAATTAGGTTTACCAAATGAAGAAAGATTATTTGGACATGGTGTTACATACTGTGCGGTTTGTGATGGACACTTCTTTAAAGGCCAAGATGTCTTAATGATCGGTGGGGGTAATACCGCACTTAAAGAAGCCATCTATATGGCGGACCTCGCCCATCACGTTTATTTAATCCACAGAAGAAATGAATTCAGAGGTAATAAATATCTCGTTGATGAACTCAATGCCTTACCGAATACAACTATCTTAACTCCATATGTTCCAGTCTCCATTATAGGTGATGATAAAGTCACTGGAGCGGTTATTAAGAACGTGGAAACAGGCGAAGAAAAGACTCTTGAAGTACAAGGTGTTTTCCCACTTGTTGGTCAAATTCCAAATTCCACATATATCAAGATTCCAGGAGTCACTAATGAATGGGGTACCATTCCAGTTGATCCAAAAACCAAACAAACAAGTGTCGAAGGTCTTTACGCTGGTGGTGATATTCTTCCACGTGATATTAGACAAATTTATTTGTCTGAAGTCGATGGTAAAGCCGCTTGTAAGGCAATCCTTGAATATTTAAAGAAATAAAATGCGCAATAAGAACTCATTTACTAGTCAGGTTAAGGAGGAATTAGCCTCTAACGTTTATACGTCAGGGGATCGTTTAAGAGCCCTTCTTTCAGCCTATATTAGAATTAATGGTTCTTTAGTGTTTAGACATAAAAAGACTTTATTACAGCTCAATACAGAAAATGCGAAGATTGGACGTTTTATCTTTGAAACAATTAATGAGATTTATCACGCTAATGCGGAGTTAATTGTCAAAGAAAAAAGGAATCTAGATAAGAGCAAATCATACATGATTGAAATTAGTGACGCTAGTGAAGCAATCATGGATGATTTAGAGATTTCTTTCCTAGAAGGAAAGATTAGTAAGAATATCGTGAAAAATGACGATACGATTTCTGGTTATCTTATTGGTGCCTTCTTAGCCGCTGGTAGTGTTAACTCACCAATCACTTCTAATTATCATTTAGAAATTGCCTTAAACAGTGAAAACTACGCGAAATGGTTAGCAAAATTATTTGCTAAATATAAGAACAGTAATATTGAACCAAAGATTACGCATCGTCGTGATGAATACGTCATCTACTTTAAAAAGAGTGATCAAATCTCTAACTTCCTCATTATGGTGGGTGCGGTTTCTTCATGTTTAGAATTTGAAGATATACGCGCTAATAGAGACTTAATGAATAATGCCAATCGCTTAACGAATATGGATACTGCGAACATGAAAAGAACGATTGAAACCGGTTCAAGGCAAGCAGAAGAAATATCTTATATCGAACAAGCTCTTGGTATCGATAATATTACCAATTTAAAAGAGAGAGAACTATGCCGTTTAAGACTCGCTAATGAAGCCGCTTCTTTACAAGAATTAGCGGACCTTCTTTCTGAAAAATTCAAGAAACCCATTACTAAAAGTAATGTTAACCATTTATTCCGTTCCATTCACGCTTTATATGAGAGGCTAAATAATGACAATTAATAAGCAATTAGGCGCTCGCATAAGATACTTAAGGCAGCAGAAAAACTGGTCAATGGAAGACCTCGCTTTAGAAGCGGAAATTAACCGTAATTATCTATGTGATTTAGAAAGAGGATCACGTAATCCTACCGTTAATGTTTTGAATAGAATTGCCAAAGCCTTAGATATTAATTTATCAACGCTATTTGAAGGAATAGTGGAGATGTAATCTTCTATTTATATCTTTTATAAATATAAGCACGTAAGAAGATTATGTGCTTTTTTCTTGCAACTTATATTAAATATAAGTAAACTATAACCGCAGTGACAAATAAAGGAGGCATAAATTACATGTCAAATGTCAGAGTTGCAATTAACGGATTCGGTCGTATTGGCCGTTTAGCGTTCAGACAAATGTTTGGTGCAGAAGGTTACGAAATCGTTGCTATTAACGACTTAACTTCCCCAAAGATGCTCGCTAACTTATTAAAATATGATACCGCTCAAGGCGGTTACGCTGGTCGTATCGGTGAAAACTTACACACCGTTTCCAGCAAAGAACCAGAATTAGCTGAAGATGGCAAAACCATCGTCAAAGAAGGTTCCATTACAGTCGACGGCAAAGAAATTACCATCTATGCCCGTCCAAAAGCCCAAGACTTACCTTGGAAAGAATTAAAAGTTGATGTCGTGCTCGAATGCACAGGCTTCTACTGCTCCAAAGATAAAGCCATGGCTCACGTTGAAGCCGGTGCTCGTAAAGTCGTTATCTCCGCTCCAGCTGGTAAAGACTTACCAACCATCGTCTTCGGTGTTAACGAAAAGACTTTAACAAAAGAAGACAACGTTATCTCCGCTGCTTCTTGTACAACAAACTGCTTAGCCCCAATGGCTAAAGCCTTAAACGATTTTGCTCCAATCCAATCTGGTATCATGAGCACAATCCACGCCTATACTGGTGACCAAATGATCTTAGATGGTCCACACAGAAAAGGTGACTTACGTAGAGCCCGTGCCGGTGCTGCGAACATCGTTCCAAACAGCACAGGTGCTGCTAAAGCTATCGGCTTAGTTATCCCAGAACTCAATGGCAAACTCATTGGTTCCGCTCAACGTGTCCCAGTTGCTACTGGTTCCACAACAATCTTAACAGCCGTTGTTAAAGGTAAAGATGTCACAGCTGAAGGCATCAATGCTGCTATGAAGGCTGCTGCTAACCAATCCTTCGGTTACAATGAAGATCAAATCGTTTCCTCCGACGTTATCGGTATGAGATTCGGTTCCTTATTCGATGCCACACAAACAATGGTTAGCAAAATCGCTGATGATTTATATGAAGTCCAAGTCGTCTCTTGGTATGACAACGAAAACTCCTATACATCACAAATGGTCCGCACCATCAAATACTTTGCGGAAAAGTGCTAATTAACTCAATAGAGTTCAATTAACCCATAGAAAAATATACGGCACCTGTGTACTATGGGTGCCGTTATTATTGAAATAAAGGAGAATTTAACTATGTTAACAGTTAAAGAAATGAACAATCTTCAAGGCAAACGCGTGATTGTTCGTGTTGACTTCAACGTCCCACTCAAGAATGGTGAAATCCGCGATGACAACAGAATCGTTGCCGCCTTACCAACCATCAAGGAATTAATTGCTAAAGGTGCTAGAGTTGTCTTAATGTCCCATTTAGGCAAAGTCAAACACAAATTAGCCCAAGAAGATCCAGAAAAATTTGCCAAACAAATCAAAGATGGTAACTTAGAACCAGTTGCCAAACGTTTAGGCGAATTATTAAATCAACCAGTCGTGTTCGTCAAAGAAACACGCGGTGAAACATTAACTAACGCTGTCAACGCTTTAAAAGATGGCGAAGTCTTATTAATGCAAAATACCCGTTATGAAAAGGGTGAAGAAAAGAACGATCCTGAATTAGCCAAGATCTGGGCTGCTTTAGGTGATGCATTCGTCATGGATGCCTTCGGTTCCGCTCACAGAGCTCACGCTTCTACATACGGTATCCCAGAAATCTTAAAAGGCGAAGGTAAACCAGTTGCTGTTGGTTACCTCGTTGAAAAAGAAGTCGCTAACTTAACAAGATGTGTTGATGTTAAAGACGAAGACCGTCCATACGTCGCTATCTTAGGTGGCTTAAAAGTTTCCGATAAGATTAAAGTTATCGAATCCTTATTAAATAAGTGTGATAAAGTCCTCATCGGTGGTGCTATGGCATTCACATTCTTAAGAGCTTTAGGTCATACAACCGGTAATTCCCCAGTGGAAGAAGACCAATTAGAATACGCCAAGAACTGCTATGTCAAAGCGAACGGCAAAATCGTCTTACCAGTTGACTCCGTCATCGGTGATGCTTTCGACCCAGCAGAAAGAACAACTGTCGAAACTGTTCAATCTGGTGAAATTCCAGAAGGTTTCCAAGGCTTAGATATCGGTCCAAAGACCAGAGAACTCTTCGCTAACGAAATTGCTAAAGCCAGAATGATTTTCTGGAACGGCCCAAGTGGTGTCTTCGAACAAGATGAATTCCAAAAAGGTACATTAGCCATTTGTGAAGCTATTGCTAAAAACGACAAAGCCTTCACAGTCTGTGGTGGTGGTGACTCCGCTGCTGCTGTCAAACAATTCGGCTATAAAGACAAATTCTCTCACGTTTCCACAGGTGGCGGTGCTTCCTTAGAAATGATTGAAAACGATGGCCACTTACCAGGCATCGACGTGGTTAGATAATTATGAGAAGAAAATTATTATTAGGTAACTGGAAGATGAACAAACTCGCTAGCGAAGCTAAAGAGTTTGCTATCGCTTCCCGTGACTTAGCTAAGAAAGCTGAAGCAAACAACATCGACTTAGGTGTTGCTCCAACATACCTTTCCTTAGCTGCGGTTAAAGAAAACGCTGCTAAAGAAATGATCGTGGCCGCTCAAAACGTCCACTTCAACGACCATGGCGCATTTACTGGTGAAGTTTCTATCCCAATGCTCAAAGAATTCGGTATTGACTGGGTCTTAATCGGTCATAGCGAAAGAAGAACATACGATAACGAAACAAACGAAAAATGTAACGCCAAAATCAAAGCCTTAATCGCTAATGATATGGTGCCAGTTTACTGCGTTGGTGAAACTCTCGAACAATTCGAAGCTAACCAAACAAAAGCCGTTGTCGGTGAACAAGTTCGTGTTGGTTTAAAAGAATTAACCTCCGAACAAGTCAAAAATTTAGTCGTTGCTTATGAACCAGTTTGGTCCATTGGTACTGGCAAAAACGCTTCTACAGAAATCGCACAAGATGTCTGCAAATTCATCCGTGATGTTTTAAGAGAATTATTCGGTGATGTCGCTGATGAAATCAGAGTCTTATACGGTGGTTCCGTGAAACCAGAAAACATCAAAGCATACCTTTCTTGCCCAGATGTTGATGGTGGCTTAGTTGGTGGTGCTTCCTTAAAGATTGATTCTTACGAAGCATTATTAACAAATATTCTTTAATAAATGGCTACTTATAGTAACGACAATTCCCAAGTTGTCTACGAGTTCTCTAACAAACAATCCAAAGGCGCTTTCTTAACAAGAGTCTTTGGTATGATGTTTGTCTTGCTACTCATCACCACTGTGGTGGCAGCAGGTCTCGGTTACGGCTCCCAATATTTCTTGGAACAAGCTGTTAACGCGGGTAATGAGACACTCGCCACAAACATCGTTTATGGTTTGATCGGAACATTAATTGTTTCTGCGATTGCCTTACTCGTGATGTCGTTTGTCTTACCAATCACTTTCATGAGAGGTAGACATAATATCCTTGTTCCATTAATGATTTATGTGGTCTTAATGGGTATCATGCTCTCAACGTTTACATTCCTCTTTGATTGGGTCATTCTCGTTGAGGCCTTCGGCATTACAACAATTATCTTCGGTATTATGGCCTTTTTAGGCTATATAAGCAAAGGAAGGCTTGCCGGAATAGGCTTTATCCTACTAGGTCTATTAATCGGCGCTTTAGCCCTTTCCTTAGTGAACTACTTGATGATTTTGTTCGGTGGCATTCAAACACAAAATGTGACGATCTCTTGGGTTGTTTCGCTATTAATCTTTGGCTTCTTAATGCTTATTACTCTTTATGATGTTAATCGCATTAGAAGAATTGCCGAATCAGGAGCGGGCACAAATAACAATTTAGTTTATTACTGTGCTTATATCCTCTTTAGCGATTTCATCTCAATCTTGATTAGAGTCATCTACTACTTAGCGATTTTTACTAGAAGAAGATAAAAAACAAACTATAAAAGAGGGGTGCTTAGCATCTCTCTTTTTTATTTTATTGCCCAAAAGAATAAAAATAACTTTATCTTCTAGCCTTTTTAAGGGAAGATAAATAGTAGATTTACTTTGAATGATATCTCCAGAAAGGAATTACTTATGAAAAAGTCTCTTCTTTTATTTTCCATGATTGCCGCTTTATGCGTTACTGGCTGTAACGGTGTTTCAGCAAGTGAAAAATCACAAGGTACAAATGAACCAAGTGAAAGCTCAAATGTTGATCCAGTAAATCCATCATCAAGTAAAAATGATGAATCTTCCAATAGTGCTGGTTCATCTTCTCAACCTGCCGCTCCTAAAGAAGAAGTGAAAAACGATAACTTTACTCTTCTTAAGCCAAATAATCTTTCTTCCATGAGTAATAACTGTAAGCAATATGTCGATGATATGCGTACTCAACAAAGAAAGCTCATTCAAGAAAAAGGCACTCAAGCGGATTATTACTTAAACGATTTATATGGTACTGCTGGCGTTGACCTCACCAAAGGTGTTTTACCAAGTTCAGGTAACTATCAAGATAACACTGGTGGTTATCGTGATGGCACCACAAAGAACGATTACTTAGATCCTGTTGGTGCGGATTACGCTAAAGGTGAAAAGAGTGATGAATCTAAAGGTATTGAAATCGAATTCACACCTGCTGATGCTTTAAAGAACAAACAATACACAATTACTTATAGTCAAAAGGAAGATTTCTCTGATGCGAAATCATTTAATTCCAATGACACTAAAGTGTATCTCAAAAACCTTTTAGTCAATCAAAAGTATTACGTGAAAGTTTCCGCGGATGGTAAAGATTCACAAACCATTAACTTTACCACTGGTGATTATCCACGTTGGATTGACGCTCGACCAATGTTCAATGTCCGTGATATGGGCGGCTATATGACTTCAACAGGACAAAGAATTAAACAAGGTTTAGTCTATAGAGGTGGAGAAATTAATAACAAAACTGGTTGGTATGGCACACAACGTTATACCGATGATACAGGCAAAACTGACGCTAGAGATGGTCATATCGTTTCTGAAACAGCGGAATCTAAACGAGCCTTCAGAGAAGATATGGGCATGATCAATGGTTTAGAAATTGACTTAAGAAGTGGCTCTGAAACAAATGGCTATCCTGCTAAAGCAAATTATTGTAACTTCGCTGAGAACAATGATATCTCTTATAAGATGCTTAGTATTAGTAGCTATGCTAATGGTATGAAAAACAATACCTCACAAATTAAGCAATTATTTGAAGCTTTCGCGCAAGCAGATCAACATCCAGTTTATTTCCACTGTTATGGTGGTGCTGACCGTACAGGTGTTGTCGGCTTTATGCTCGGTGCAATGCTTGGCATGAGCTATACAGACTTAGTTATCGACTTTGAATTAACAAGTTATAGTTCTAACCCATCTAGAAACTATCGTAGTCATTTACGTAATGGCCCATGGAATGAATGGCCAGGCATGGTTGACTACCTTAAAAATAGTGGTGGCAGCAATTTAGGCTGGGGAACAACTAAAACAATTAAGCAAGGCATGGAAGAATATTTGCTTAATAAATGTAAAATTTCTCAAGATACAATTAACAAAATTAGAGAAATTATGCTCGAACCTGCAAAATAAATTAAGGTTTTAAAGAGAAATAATAAAGAGAGATCAGAAAAATCTGGTCTCTTTCTTTTTATATAATAATGCGCACGCGCGCGTATTGCATGCACATATATACATATTTTTATAAAAAATATTAAAAAGTACTTGCACACTATATTAACATGCGTATAATAGATAAAGCGCGCCCCAAAAGGGAAAGCGAAATATCACTGAAAAAAATGGTGAAAAAAAATTAAAAAAAGCCATTGACATTAATAAATGTTAAGTGATATCATATCAAAGCACGTGTCGGGGAGACCCAATGAGATTATTACTAAAGTAATAACGTGCAACTGATCTTTGAAAACTAAACAGATGTACAAACATCACAACGTCAATTTGTTTAATAAACAAAAATACAAAACCAGATAATTATTTTGAACTAGAATAAAACTTTGAGAGTTTGATCCTGGCTCAGGATGAACGCTG